>CAZLSD010000001.1:0-15737 GCA_964561775.1 uncultured Desulfarculus sp.
ACTTCGTGCCCCGCGACAACGACGTGCAGCGCGCCGAGATCAACCGCAAGACCGTCATCGAGTGGAAGCCCGACTGCGAACAGGCCGAGGAGTATCGCAACCTGGCCAGGGCCATCGACGGCAACGATCTTTTCGTGGTGCCCACTCCCATCACCCAGCCCCAGTTGGAGAGCATCCTGATGGAGTTCGGCCTGCTGGACGCCGCCTAGAAAGGAATGAACCCATGATCATGATTCGCGCCATCGTAAGACCCGAGAAGGCGGACGACGTGTTGGCCGCCCTGATGGAAGCCGGCTACCCCTCGGTCACCAAGTACTCCGTGGCCGGACGCGGCAAGCAGCGCGGCATCAAAATCGGCGAGGTCACCTACGACGAGATACCCAAGACCATGCTCATAAGCGTGGTCAAGGACGAGGACCAGGACTTCGTCATCAACATCGTGATGAACGCGGCCCGCTCGGGCAGCCAAGGCCACTTCGGCGACGGCAAGATATTCGTCAGCAAGGTGGAGGATGTCTACACCATCAGTTCCGGCGTGCGCGACACCGCGCCCCAGACTTAAGGAGGCCCCGGCATGAAGGAAGTGATCGCCGTGGTGCGCATGAACATGATGAACCAGAACAAGAAGGCCCTGACCGAGGCCGGCATCGCCGCCTTCTTCGCCCACGAGGTGCAGGGCCGGGGCAAAGGGCTGGTCAACAGCCTGCTCCTGGAAGGCGCGTCCCAGGGCTTCGAGGAGGCGGTGGAGCTCTTGGGCGAGCGCGGCAAGCTCTACGCCAAGCGCATGATCACCATAGTGGTGCCGGACAAGGAGGCGCCCCAGGTGGTCAAGACCTTGATCGCCGTCAACCAGACCGGCAAGCCCGGCGACGGCAAAATCTTCGTGCTGCCCGTGAGCGAGTCGGTGCGCGTGCGCACCGGCGAAAAGGGACACAAGGCCATCACCTAGGGCCGTTGGAGGAAATTCAGATGAGCACCAAGGAAAACAGCCTGCCCGACTGGGAGCCCCGCGAGGTCAAGGAGGAGATGCTCAAGAAGTATCCCCCCAAGGTGGCCCGCCGGCGTGCCCAGCAGATGGTGATGATAGACGAGGCCATGCAGAACGGCACGCCCGAGATCACGGCCAACGTGCGCACCATCCCCGGCATCATCACCATGCGCGGCTGCACCTACGCCGGCTGCAAGGGCGTCATCCTGGGCCCCACCCGCGACATCGTCAACATCACCCACGGCCCCATCGGCTGCGGGTTCTATTCCTGGCTGACCCGCCGCAACCAGACCGACGCCAGCGGCGAGGGCGCGGCCAACTACATGACCTACGCCTTTTCCACCGACATGCAGGACAAGGACATCATCTTCGGCGGCGAGAAGAAGCTGGAGGCGGCCATCCAGGAGGCCTACGACCTGTTCCATCCCAGGGCCATCGCGGTCTTCGCCACCTGTCCCGTGGGGCTCATCGGCGACGACATCCACGCCGTGGCCGCCAAGAAGAAGAAGCAGTTCGGCGACTGCAACGTCTTCGCTTTTAGCTGCGAGGGCTACAAGGGCGTCTCCCAGTCGGCCGGCCACCACATCGCCAACAACCAGATATTCCGCCACGTGGTGGGTGAGAACGACGAGGTGAAGCCCGGCAAGTTCAAGATCAGCTTGCTTGGCGAGTACAACATCGGCGGCGACGGTTTCGAGATCGACCGCGTGCTCAAGAAGTGCGGCATCACCAACCTGGCCACCTTCTCGGGCAACTCCACCTACGACCAGTTCGCCTCGGCCCACACCTCGGACTTGAACTGCGTGATGTGCCACCGCTCCATCAACTACGTGGCCAACATGCTGGAGACCAAGTATGGGGTGCCCTGGATCAAGGTCAACTTCATCGGGGCCAAGGCCACGGCCAAGTCCTTACGCAAGATCGCCCAGTACTTCGACGACCCCGAGCTGACCGCCCGGGTGGAGGAGGTCATAGCCGAGGAGATGCCCGCGGTGGAGGAAGTCGCCTCCGAGGTGCTGCCGCGCACCCAGGGCAAGAAGGCCATGCTCTTCGTGGGAGGCTCGCGCGCCCACCACTATCAGGAACTCTTCAGCGAGCTGGGCATGACCACCATCTCGGCCGGCTACGAGTTCGCCCACCGCGACGACTACGAGGGACGCCAGGTGCTGCCCACGCTCACCGTGGACGCCGACAGCCGCAACATCGAGGAGATCGAGGTGGAGCCGGATCCTGCGCGCTATCGCCCGCGCAAGGCCGAAGAAGAAATGGCCAAGCTGGCCGCTTCCGGCCTGGCCACCAAGGACTATGACGGC
Source organism: uncultured Desulfarculus sp. (assembly GCA_964561775.1). Lineage (GTDB taxonomy): Bacteria > Desulfobacterota > Desulfarculia > Desulfarculales > Desulfarculaceae > JACRDC01. The sequence continues at coordinate 2,302 of CAZLSD010000001.1, forward strand.
ATGATTCCCGACATGCCCGCCCGCTCCATGGTCATCGACGATCTTAACCAGTACGAGGCCGAGAAGCTGGTGGAGATGGTGAAGCCCGACATTTTCTGCGCGGGCATCAAGGAAAAGTACTCCATCCAGAAGACGGGCATCCCCATGAAGCAGCTGCACTCCTACGACTCGGGCGGACCCTACGCCGGCTTCAAGGGCGCGGTGAACTTCTACCGGGAGATCGATCGCCTGGTCAACAGCAAGGTCTGGGGCTATCTCAAGGCGCCCTGGCAGGAGAACCCCGAGCTCTCCGCCACCTACGTCTGGGAATAGGCTTTAGAGAGAGGACAGCGCCATGTTACTGAGACACACCCCCAAGGAAGTCGTGGAGCGCTCCGCGCTCACCATCAACCCGGCCAAGACCTGTCAGCCCATCGGGGCCATGTACGCGGCCCTTGGCCTGCACGGCTGCCTGCCCCACAGCCACGGCTCTCAGGGCTGCTGCGCCTATCACCGCAGCGCCCTGACCCGCCACTACAAGGAGCCCATCAGCGCCGGCACCAGCTCCTTCACCGAAGGCTCCTCGGTCTTCGGCGGCCAGGCCAACCTGCTCGCGGCCATCGAGAACATGTTCTCGGTCTACGAGCCCGAGGTCATCGCGGTGCACACCACCTGCCTGTCGGAGACCATCGGCGACGACCTGCCCCAGATCATCGACAAGGCCGAAAAGGGCGGCAAGATACCCAAGGGCAAGCGGGTCATCTACGCCAACACCCCCTCCTACGTGGGCAGCCATGTCACCGGGTTCTCCAACATGGTGAAGGGCATGGCCGCCCAGGGGGTGCGCACGGGCAAGAAGAACGGCAAGGTCAACGTCATCCCCGGCTGGGTGGAGCCGGCGGACATGGAGGAGATCAAGCGCCTGGCCTCGCTCTTGGGCGTGGAGATCATCCTCTTCCCCGATACCTCGGGGGTGCTCAACGGTCCGCTCTCCGGCGAGTTCAAGATGTATCCCGAGGGCGGCGTCACCATGGCCGAGCTCATCAGCGCCGGCGACTCCATCGGCACCCTGGCCCTGGGCGAGTGGTGCTCGGCCGACGCGGCCCGCTTCCTGGACGTCTCCTGCAAGGTGCCCTGCCGGGTGTTGGAGATGCCCTTTGGCTTGAAGGCCACCGACCGCTTCGTGGACGCTCTGCGCATCATCGCGGGCGTCAGCGTGGACGATAGGATAGCCCACGAGCGCGGCCAGCTGGTGGACATGATCTCGGACATGCACCAGTACTTCTATCACAAGAGCGTGGCTTTAGCCGGCGACCCCGACCAGCTCATCGCCCTGACCGAGTTCCTGGTCTCCATCGACATGTGGCCCAAGCACATCGTCACCGGCACTCCGGGCAGGGCCTTCGAGGACAAGATCCGCGATCTGACCGCCGGGCTGCCCTATGAGGTCAATGTCAAGGCCGGGGCCGGCGCGGACATGTTCCTGCTGCACCAGTGGATCAAGAACGACCCCGTGGATCTGTTGGTGGGCAACACCTATCTCAAGTACGTCGCCCGCGACGAGGACATCCCCTTGGTGCGCTGGGGCTTCCCCATCCTGGACCGCGTGGGGCACCAGTACTTCCCCACCGTGGGCTACAAGGGGGGCTTACGCCTGCTGGAAAAAATCCTGGGCGCGCTCCTGGACCGCAAGGACCGCGACGACCCCGAACAGAGCTTCGAGCTGGTCTTGTAGGAGGAAATGAAATGGCCACACCGGATTTGACCATCATGGTTTGCGGCAGCTTCCGCGCCGGCGGCGACCGCCAAGGTATCTGCCACAAGAAAGGCTCCTTAAGCCTGCTGCCCTATCTGGAAGAGGAGTTGGCCGCCCGGGGACTCTCGGCGGCGGTGGTGGGAACCTCCTGCCTCAAACTCTGCGACCGCGGCCCGGCCCTGGTGGTGCAACCGCAAAACTGGTGGTTCGGGGGCGTGGAGAGCGAGGACGTGGTGGACGCCATTTTAGACGGCGTGGAAGCGGGCAGTCCACCGGCCCAGTATCTGCTGGATTGATGCGGGCGGCAGCCGCCGCCCGGCAAGGAGAGGCACCCATGGCCCACGCGGTATTCGAGGAGCGCAAGGATCAGATCGTCACCAAGGGCGACGCGCCCTTCACCATCAGTTGCGACAAAGAGAGCCTGGCCGGGGCGGTTAGCCAGCGAGCTTGCGTGTTCTGCGGATCGCGGGTGGTGCTCTACCCCATCGCCGACGCCCTGCACCTGGTGCACGGCCCCATCGGCTGCGCGGCCTACACCTGGGACATTCGGGGCGCGCTCTCCTCCGGGCCGCAGCTGCACCGCCTGTCGTTCTCCACCGACCTGCGCGAGCAGGACATCATCTTCGGCGGCGAGCGCAAGCTGACCCGCGCTCTCGACGAACTCATAGACCGGCACAACCCCAAGGCCGCCTTTGTCTACTCCACCTGCATCGTGGGGCTCATCGGCGACGACCTGAACGCGGTCTGCCGCAAGATGGAGCAGGCCAAGGGCATCCCGGTCATACCCGTGCAGTCGGAAGGCTTCAAGGGCAACAAGCGCGCCGGCTATGCCGCGGCCTGCCAGGCCATGTTCAAGCTGGTGGGCTCAGGCGACACCAGCGGCATCTCACCCCATAGCGTCAACCTCCTGGGCGACTTCAACCTGGCCGGCGAGATATGGATCATCCGCGACTACTTAAAGCGCATGGGCGTGGAGGTGGTGGCCGGTATCACCGGCGACGGGCGGGTGGCGGACTTGCAGCGCGCCCACGGCGCGGCGCTTAACGTGGTGCAGTGCTCGGGCGCCACCGTGGAGCTGGCCAAGATGATGAAGGAGAGCTTTGGCACGCCCTTCATCCGGGTCAGCTACTTCGGGGTGGAGGACATGGCCAAGGCCCTCTACGACATCGCCGAGCGCCTGGGCGATCCCGCCATCATGGAACGGGCCCGCCAGGTGGTGCGCGAGGAGTTGGAGGTGGTGCTGCCCCAGTTGGAGGAGTACCGCCGCCGCCTGGCCGGACGCAAGGCGGCCATCTACGTGGGCGGGGCCTTCAAGGCCTTCAGCCTCATCAAGTGCTTCCGCAACCTGGGCATGCAGACCGTGCTGGTGGGCTCCCAGACCGGGACCGAGGAGGACTACCAGGAACTGGCCGAGATCGCCGACCCCGGCACGGTGATCATCGACGACGCCAACCCCCTGGAGCTGATGAACATCATCCGGGAAAAGGGCGCCGACGTCTTCGTGGGCGGAGTCAAGGAACGCCCCATCGCCTTCAAGCTGGGCATCGGCTTCTGCGACCACAACCATGAGCGCAAGCTGGCCCTGGAGGGCTTCGTGGGGGTCATCAACTTCGCGGCCGAGATCGAGCGCACGGTCAACAGCCCGGTCTGGAACTTCGTGCCCCGCATCGGCGGCGTGCCCAAGAAGAGGAGGGCGGCATGAGCACGGCTCCCAACTACGTCTCCACCACCAACGCCTGCAAGGCCTGCATGCCCCTGGGCGCCTGCCTGGCTTTCAAGGGCGTGGAGGGCTGCGTGCCCTTCCTGCACGGCTCCCAGGGATGCGCCACCTACATGCGGCGCTATCTGATCAGCCACTACCGGGAGCCGGTGGACATCGCCTCCTCCTCCCTGGGCGAGAAGCAGGCCATCTACGGCGGCGGCCCCAACCTCAAGCAGGGCCTGGTCAACGTGATGAACAAGTACCAGGCCCAGGTCATCGGAGTGGCCACCACCTGTTTGACCGAGACCATCGGTGATGACGTGCGCGGCCTGGTGCGCGAGTTTTTGCGCACGGCCAAGGTGGAGGGCGCGGGCGGCCAGGTGCCCCCGGTGGTGGCGGTGGAGAGCCCCAGTTTCGCCGGCAGCCACGCCCTGGGCTTCTTCCGGGCCGTGGCCGCCTTGGTGGAGCAACTGGCCCTGGACGACTCCCCGGCCCACCCCGGAGTGAACCTGCTGCCCGGCCTGGTGAGCCCGGCCGACGTGCGCTACCTGAAGGGCTTGGCTTATGACTTCGGCCTGCAAGCCACGGTGCTGCCCGACATCAGCCTGACCCTGGACGGGGTGGCCCAGGCCGAGTACGAACTCATTCCCCAGGGCGGCGCGCCGCTCTCAGGCATCCGCCGCATGGGCGGGGCGCGGGGCACCATAGAGTTGGGCGGCCTGCCCCTGCCCACGGGCGGAGCGGGAAGCATCCTGGCCAAGCGCCACGGCGTGCCCCTTTTCAGCCTGCCCCTGCCCCTGGGCCTGCGCGCCAGCGACCAGCTCTTCGCGGTCCTGGAAGAACTCTCCGGCCGCCCCACGCCCAAGCTCCACGCCCAGGAGCGGGGCCGCCTGCTGGACGCCTTCGTGGACGGGCACAAGTACCTCGCCGGCCTGAACGCCGTGGTCTACGGCGAGGAAGATCTGGTGCTGGGCCTGTGCTCCTTCTTGAGCGAGATCGGGGTGACTCCGGTGCTGGCCGCCAGCGGCGGCGAGGCCCCCGGCCTGGTCCCCGCCGTGGAGGCCGTCACCACCGGGCTCACCGCCCAGCCGCCCCTGGTGCGCACCGGGGTGGACTTCTATGAGATCGCCAGCCTGGCCCGCGAGCTCAAGCCCGATCTCATCATCGGCAACTCCAAGGGTTACACCCTGGCCCGCGAGCTGGGCGTGCCCTTGCTGCGGGTGGGCTTTCCCATCCACGACCGCTTCGGGGCCACCCGCCTGCTCAGCCTGGGCTACAGCGGGGCCCTGGATTTCCTGGACCGGCTCGTCAACACCGTGCTGGAGAAGAAGCAGTCCGACAGCCCCGTGGGCTACGGCTACCTGTAGGTCTGGAACCGTTACAGACCCCCGGCAGGAATGAGGAACACCATGAGCGCCAACACCGCCTTATCCATACTGAGCAGCAAGCACCCCTGCTTCAACGCCGAGGTCAAGGGAAGCTGCGGCCGGGCCCATCTGCCCGTGGCCCCCCTGTGCAACATCCGCTGCAACTACTGCGACCGCAAGTTCGACTGCGTCAACGAAAGCCGTCCCGGGGTGGCCTCGGCCCTCCTGAAGCCCCACCAGGCCGTGGAGTACATGGCCCGGGTGCTTATCGCCGAGCCGCGCATCAGCGTGGCGGGCATCGCCGGCCCTGGCGATCCCCTGGCCAACCCCGAGGCCACCCTGGAGACCATGCGCCTGGTCAAGGAGCGCTTCCCCCAGCTGCTCCTGTGCCTGTCCAGCAACGGCCTGGCCGTGCCGCGCTATCTGGACTCCATCGCGGAGCTGGCCAGCCACGTCACCCTGACCATCAACGCCGTGGACCCCCAGATCGGCAGGCTGGTGTATGCCTGGGTGCGCGACGGCAAGGTCATCTACCGGGGGCTGGAGGCGGCCCAGCTAATGCTGGAGCGCCAGATGCAGGCCCTCATCGGCCTTAAGGACCGGGGCCTCATGGTCAAGGTCAACACCATCGTCATACCCGGGGTTAACGAGGAGCACGTGGAGGAAGTGGCGGCCAAGGTGGCCTCCCTGGGGGCGGACCTGCACAACCTGATGCCGCTCTACCCCAACGCCGGCACGCCTCTGGGCGAGACGCCCGAGCCCACGCCGGAGCTGATGACCAGCTTGCGCCGGGCCGCCGGCCGCCATGTGGCCCAGATGACCCACTGCACCCGCTGCCGGGCCGACGCGGTGGGGCTGTTGGGCGACGACAAGAGCGGCGAGATGGGCTCCTGCTTAAGCGCCTGCTCGCGTCTGCCCCGGCCCCAGGCCGCCGCGCGGGACAAGGTGGCCGTGGCCAGCCATGAAGGGCTTTTGATCAACATGCACCTGGGCCAGGCCCCCTCTTTCCAGATATGGGAGCCCAGCGGCGGCGGTTTCATGATGGTGGAGGAGCGGCAGGCCCCATCGCCGGGCAGCGGCCCCCAGCGCTGGCTCTTGCTGGCCCAGCTTTTGGGCGACTGCCGGGCGCTTCTGGTCAGCGCGGCGGGGCAGGCCCCCCGCCCGGCCCTGGAGGCGGCCGGGGTGGAGGTCATCGAGATGGAGGGCTTCATCGAGCAGGGGCTGCGCGCCCTCTTCGCTGGAGAGGACATGTCCCGTTTCCGGGTGCGCAGCCGTCCGGCCTGCACCGGCGGCGGGGGCGGCGAGGCCTGCGGCTAGGCAAGGGCGGTCCGGCTTCCTGGAGTCCCAACCGCCCAGCCCCTTGAAAGAGGCGTCTCCCGGCACGCCCTTCCCGAAACTTGGCGGCAAAAATGGCGCTCTCCCCGGCGGCTTCGCCGCCGGGGAGAGCGCCATTTTTGCCGCTAAAGTTTTTCGGGAGGGGGGTTTGAGGGGAGACCCTTTTTTCAAAAAGGGTCTCCCCCCAACAACGCCTTAGCTGACCTTCACCACCAGCGCGGCGGCGGTGTCGCCGGCGGCGCAGCCGGCGAAGAGGCCATAGCCTCCGCCCAGCTTGACCAGTTCCTCGATGAGTTCGACCAGGCAGCGGGCTCCGGTGGGGCCTTGGGGATGGCCGAAGACCAGGGAGGAGCCGTAGTTGTTCAAGATGCCCGCCGGGATTTTCATCAGGCGGGTCATGATGATGTCATTGACGCTGAAGGGGTTGTGGGTCTTGACCGCCTTCAGATCGGAGACGGTGATGCCGGCCTGGGCCAGGGCCATCTGGGCGGCGGGGGTGACGGCGGCGGCCATGCGGGCTTTTTCGGCGCGGGCGTAGCCATAGCTCAAGAGCTGGACGGTGACGTCCTTGTTCTGGGAGAGCTCCTTGGCCTTGGCCTTGGTGGTGACGATGAGGCCGGCGTTGCCGTCGGCGGGGTGGGTCTGGGCGCCGAAGGAGACGCAGCCGCCGGGGAGCACGGGCTTCAAGGGGGCCAGGCTCTCGGCGGTGGTGGCGGTGATGCCCTCGTCGGCGGAGACGGTGACGATTTTTTTCTTGGAGATGGCGATGTCCACGGGGACCATGTAGCCCTTGAAGAACTCGCCGTCATTGGCCTTGGCCATGTCGTATTTCTGATAGAGGGCGGCGGTCCAGGCGTCGGACTCTTCCTTGCTCACTCCGCCGTTGTCCAAGGCCACCAGTTCGGCGGTTTTCAGCATGGCCTCGCCGGCGTAGGGGTCCTTGTTGAAGTTGTCCATCATCCAGTTTTCGTGGATGACCTCGGCGCCGGGGCCGTTGGGGTTGGGCCAGACGGTGTGGGGGCCGTTGGAGCAGCGGTCGGTGGTGGAGACCAGCACGCAGCTGTAGGCCCCGGTCTCCACCTGGTTGGCGGCGGTGTAGACGGCGGTGGCGCTGGTGGCGCAGGCCTGGCTCACGGTGGGGCCGCTGATCCGGTCATTGCCCATGAGGGCGCAGAACCAAGGGTTGGCGTAGAACCAGGAGGGCATGCCGATGGTCATGCCCAGCACGTTGCCGTCCAGAACCTTGGGGTCGATGCCGCGCGCCTCCATGAACTTCTTGCAGGTGTCGGCGGCCAGCTTGATGGGGTGCTGGTTCTGGAAGGACATCTGCCAGCGGGAGAACGGTGACGACCAGTATCCCTTGTGGGGTATGAATGCTTTCTCGAACATGCTCTTTGGCTCCTTCAGTAACAGTGGCAATGGGGGTCGGCTTGTTCCAGAGGGCAAGTCGTTTACTTTAAGGGTTGCTATCCTTTTTGCTGGGACCAGTGGCCATAGCGCTCGCGCAGGACCCGGTGCAGTATCTTGCCGGTGCCGGTGCGGGGCATGTCGGACTCGGGGATGAACTCCAGGCGCTTGGGGCGCTTGAAGCCGGCGATCTTGTCCTTGGTGTAGTCCAGGATTTCCTTGGCCAGCTCGGGGCTGGGTTCTATGCCCTGGTGGGGAATGACGATGGCGGTGATGGACTCGCCCCACTTGGCGTCGGGCACGCCGATGACGGCCACGTCCTTGACCGCCTGGTGCCCGCCGATGCAGTTCTCCACCTCGGAGGGGTAGACGTTCTCGCCGCCGGTGATGATCATGTTCTTCTTGCGGTCCACCAGGTAGTAGTAGCCTTCCTCGTCGCGGTAGGCCATGTCGCCGGCGGAAAAATGCTGGCCCACGAAGGCGGCCCTGGTCTGCTCGGGCATCTTCCAGTACTCGTTGAAGACCATGGGGGTGCGCGAGTACAGCTCGCCCACCTGGTTGACGCCCACCTCGTTGCCGTCCTCGTCCAGGAGCTTGATCAGGTCCGTGCCGGGAATCTCGCGGCCGATGGAGCCCAGCTTGTCGAACTGCTCGTGGGGCAGCAGCAGGGTGACCAGGCCGGCCTCGGTGGAGCCGTAGGCCTCGTAGAGCTGGCTGTTCTTGAAGTAGCCCATGATGTCCAGCTTGGTGTCGCGGCGGGCCGGGGCGCTGGAAATGAGGAGCTTCTTGACGCAGTCCACGTCGTACTTGGCTTTGACCTCGGCGGGCAGGGAGAGCATCATGATGTAGTGGGTGGGGACCAGGGAGGTGAAGGTGATCCGTTTCTCGGCCAGGGTCTTGATCATGTGCTCGGGGTCGAAGGAGACGCTGTTGTAGACGATGGCCGTGCCGCCCACGTAGGTGAAGACAAAGGAATAGAACACGCTGTTGATGTGGCACATGGGCATGACCAGCAGGCCGCGGTCGTCGCGGTTGTAGCCCATGGCCACCAGGTTGGCCCAGTACATGGCGATAAGGGACTCATGGGAGCGCACCACGCCCTTGGGGCGGCCGGTGGTGCCGCTGGTGTACATGATGATCCAGGTGTCCTGGTGATCGACCTGCACCGGCGGCTCGGCGGGGGAACCCCCGGCGAACAGATCCTCCAGGGCGGCGTAGCCCGCCGGGGCCGGGCCATCGCCCATGAAGAAATAGCGGTCGGCCGGCACGTCCAGGTCGTCCTTGGCCGCGTCCACCCCGGCGACGAAGTGGTGCTCCACGATGAAGGCCGCGCACTCGGCGTTGTTGATGATGTAGACGTACTCGTTGGGGGTGAGCCGGAACATGATGGGCACGGCCACGAAGCCGCCCTTGGCGCATGCCCCGTAGAACTCCATCCATTCCAGGGCGTTGTAGGCGATCATGGCGATGCGGTCGCCCTTTTTGAGCCCGCGCGCCATGAGGGCGTTGGCCAGCCGGTTGCAGCGTTCGTTCCACTCGCGGAAGGTCAGCGAGCGGTGGAGGTCGGCCACGCCTTCCTTGTCGGGGAACAGGGTGGCGTTGTTTTTTAGCACCTCACCGATGTGCAGCCAGCGACTCATGGGCTAGGTCCTCCCCTGGGGTGGTTATAAATGGCGGTCCGAGGATGCCGCCGGCCCGTGCCGGCTTTCTCAGGCCGCTTCCTGCTCCATGTCCTTCAAGGCCAACAGCGCGGCGCCCTCGGCGCCGGCCAGCTGGGGCCGGGGGGGGATGAGCGTCTCGCGCCCGATCTCCTGGCCCAGCATCTGGGCCAGATAGGGATTGTGGGCCACCACCCCCCCGGTCATGACCACGGCGTCGGTCAGGGTGTCCATCTCCAGCACCCGGCGCAGCACCGAGCGGAACAGGCCCTTGATGAGCCCGGCCACCGGGGCTCCGGCGCGGATCTTGGCCAGCACCTCGGTGGCGGTGAAGACGGTGCAGTAGGAGCCCAGGGTGATCTCCTCGGGGGCCGAGGCGGCCAAGCCGTTGAAGTCGGCTATGTCCAGGTCCAGGCGCAGGGCCATCTCCTCCAGAAAGGCCCCGGTGCCGGCGGCGCACTTGCGGTTCATCTTGAAGCTCTGGCGCTGGCCGGTGTCGCTGACCTTGATGATCTTGTTGTCCTGGCCGCCTATGTCCACCACGGTGAGCGCCAAGGGGAAGTGGTGATAGGCGGCCGCCGCGTGGGTGGCTATCTCGGTGCGGGTGGCCTGGGCAAAGGGCACGTTGTCGCGGCCATAGCCGCAGGCAAAAACCCGCTCCACCTGGGCGGGCTGCAATCCCGCCTGGTGCAGGGCCTGGCTGAAGCCCTTCTGGGCGCTGGCGGCGAAATCGGTGCCCGAGCGCAGGATGGCGCTGCCCAGCAGGTGGCCATCCTGGTTGAGGATGGCCACCTTGGTGGCGCTGGAGCCTATGTCGATGCCCCCGGCCAGCCTCAAGCTTTTTGCTCCACTATCTGCTCGGCGAAGGCCTCCAGGTTGGTGCGGGCCTGCTCGTCGCTGAAAAGGCGCAGATCGTTAAGATCGCCGTTGATGACCAGGGTGGGCACGCCCAGCTTCTGCCCCAGGCGTTGGGGCATGGCGTAGCGGTTGTTGCTGTTGTTGGGGCAGGTCTTGGCGTCGTGGAAGATGATGCCGTCGATGGAAAAGCGCTTGGCCCAGTCGGTGACGTAGCGCTCCTTGTAGTCGTCGTCGCGCACGATGAAAAGCTCCAGATAGGCCTTGGCCATGGAGCGGAAGGGGTCCTCGTGGTCGAAGGCCTCGAAGATCCAGGAGTTGCAGTAGGTGCTGGCCACCACCGCCGCGTGCAGGCCGTGCAAGGTCTCCGAGAGCATGCGCAAGCGCCCCCAGACCGGCATGCCTTCCCAGTACAGGCGCAGGCGCTCGCCGGGCACGGCGGCCACTCCGGCGGCCACCCGCTCGTCGATTTCCTTTAGCAGCAGGTCATAATAGTCCACGGCCTCCTGGCGTCCGCGCAGGACCACGGCCGGGGCCATGTGGATGGTGTGGTCGAAGAAGGTCATGGGCGAGGGGGTAAGCGCGGCGTATTCCAACACCCGCTTCCAGCGCACCGTGCATTCCTTGGACAGGCGCACCACCTCGCGCAGGCGGTCGATGTCGAACTTGTTGCCGCTGACCTGCTCCAGGGTGGGGATGAGGGCCTGGAACTGGGCCACCACGTCGGCGATGTGGTGTTCTTCGATGCGCCCCAAGCCCCGGTGGGAGTGCACCCCTATGCAGGGCACGCCCCAGTGCTGGCCATAGAAGGCCAGCCAGTCGGCCACGTCGCGGCACTGGTTGGTGTTGAAGACCAGCACGTCGGCCTGGGGCACGGATTTCAATCCATAGGCCTGGGTCAGCGGGGTCACGCCCTTCAAAAAGGCCCCGATGTCGCTGGTAAGGTAGGAGCAGATGTCGGGCGAGTAACCGGCGGCGTTGGCGGCGGGGATGACCTCCGTGGCCATGCGGCTGGCCCCCAGCAGGGCGCCGTGGTTCTCGGGAAAGTACACGTCGAAGCCCATGGCGATGAGCAGCTCGGCCGGACCCACCGAGGTGCACCAGGCCACCTTGGGGCTGCCTTGTTCCTTGGCCCGGGCCAGGCCTTGGAAGTGGTCGGCCATCAGCTTCTTCATCTGCTTGGTGGCCTGGATGGGAGGGGGCGGGGCAAGGGGATCTTTGGACATGGATGCTACCTCGGAAGCCTGCGCGCCCGGGCAAATCGCCTTGTGGCCTTGAGAAATCAGGCTTGGGGCGGGGCGCGAAAAATGGGGTGGACAAAACAATTATAACTTAGCTACAATCTAGCTATTGGAAATATATGCGGCTTTTGGAAGCCTTGTCAAGAGCAAAGCAAGCCGCGCCCACACCAGTAAGCTAGTAGGGATAGGAGAAGCGTGTTAGAGCACAAGCGTCCGGCTCTTGTCCTGGGTGGCGGGGTGGCAGGTCTCAGCGCGGCCCTGGAGTTGGCCCGCCGGGGCAGGTCCAGCCTGCTGGTGGAGCAGAGCGCGCGCCTGGGGGGGCGGGCGGCTGCTTTTTGTTGCAAGGCTTTGCGCACTTGCGCCCGCTGCGGGGCCTGCCGCCTGGGCGATCTGCTGGAGCAGGCGGCCGCCCGGCCGGAGATTGAGATCGTCACCCAGGCCCGGGTGAGCGCGGCCCAGGCCCTGGAGCCAGGAGCCTGGCGGGTGGAACTGGTCCCCCATGCCGATCCCGGCCAGGCCGCCGGAGAGGTCCCCGCCCTGGGCGCGCCGCTCGCTGCCCCGCGCAGCCTGGAGGTGGAAGGCCTGGTGCTGGCCGTGGGCTATGAGCCCTATCCGGCCGCGGGCAAGACCCGCTTCGGCCATGGCCGGGTGGAGGGGGTGGTCAGCGCCCTGGAGCTGGAGGCGGCGCTCAAGCAGGACCTGCTGCCCGCCGCCGGGCCGGTCAAGAGCCTGGCCTTCATCCAGTGCGTGGGCTCCCGCGACGAGGAACACCTCTACTGTTCACGGGTCTGCTGCGGCTATGCCCTGCGCCTGGCCCGCCTGATCAAGGGCCGCTGGCCCGAGACGGAGATAACCTTCTTCCATATGGATGTGCAGGGTTATGGCCGGGCCTGGGAAGATGAGCTGGCCGAATTGCGCCGCGACCTGAACTTCGTGCGGGCCATGCCCGGCGAGGCGGTGGCCGGCGCGCACGGCCCGGAACTGGTCTGGGCCGCGCCCGGCGGCGGCCAGGCTCGCCAGGAGTTCGACCTGGTGGTCTTGAGCCAGGGCCTGACCCCGCCCGCCGGGGCGGCGGAACTGGCCGCCCTCTTCGGGGCGGGGCGCGACGCCGACGGCTTCCTGCGCCCCGCGCCAGGAGTGGCCGTCGCTGGCGCGGCGGGAGGGCCGCTCTCCATCCGCGAGAGCATCGTCCAGGCCGCCTCCGCCGCCCAGGAGGTGGCCCATGCCTGACAACAAGCTGACCTGGATCGGCCTGCCCGGCCCGGTCTCCGCCGGCCTGCCCGCCGCTTCCGCCCCCGCTCCCTGCCAGGAAGTCCTGGTGGTGGGCCAGGGGCTCTCCGCCCTGAGCGCGGCGGCCCAGGCCGCCGACCTGGGGCATGCGGTGCTTTTGGCCACCCCGGGCGATCCTTCCCTGCCCGCCCTGGACGAGGAAGAGGCCCAGGTGGCGGAACTGGCCGCCCGCCTGCCCGAGGCGGTGGAGGTGCTGGAGGGCTACGGCCTGGCCAGCCTCTCCGGCGCGGGGGGGGATTTCAGCGCCACCCTGCGCGGCCCGGAGGGGGCGCGTTGCGGCCGCTTCGGCGCGGTGGCGCTGGCTCCGCCCGTGGTCTGGCAGCCCACGCCCCTGCCTCAGGGCCTCAGCCTGGAGCAGGTCAGGCTGCTTTCCCAGCTTCGCCCCGCCGACCTGACCGGCCCCACCGGGGGCTGGGTCCACGCGGCGGTGCTGGCGGGGACCGAAGCGCCCTTGAGCGCGGCGGCCTTCCAGCGCGCCCTGATCACGGCGCTCACCTTGCAGCAGTATCAGTTGGTGCAGGTGACTCTTTTCTTCAGCGAGGCCCGGGTGGGCTTCCCCGGCGGCGAGCGCCTGTGGCAGAACTGCCGCCAGGCCGGCATCATCGCGGTGCGGGTGGCCCCTGGCGGGCTCAAGGCGGGCCAGGACGAACAGGGCCGCCCCTTGCTGGCCTGGTCCGAGGCCTTGCTGGGCGAGCAGATGGAACTGGTCCCGCAGCTCACGGTGCTGGTGGAGGAGGCCTCCGCGCCTCTGCCGGCCTGCCTGGACAACCTGCTGCTCATGCCTCCCCCGGAGCGCCTGCGCCCGGAGGGCAACCGCCTGGCCGGCGGGCTGACCCTGCGCAGCGG
>CAZLSD010000001.1:15837-37824 GCA_964561775.1 uncultured Desulfarculus sp.
CAGGCCCTGGCCACGGCTCCATCCCCGGCGGTGGTGCTGATGGCCTGCGCCAATTCCGGGCAGCAGGCCTTGCGCGAGTTGCAGGCCCGGGGGCATGCCTGGCCGGCTGGCCTGCTGGCGCTGCCCCTGCCCTGCGCGGGGCGGGTGGGCTGGCAGCTCTTGCTCAAGGCCTTTGAGCTGGGCGCGGCGGGCGTGCTGGTGGCGGCCTGCCATGAGGGCAACTGCCGCTCCGAGGACGGCCCGGCCCGGGCGTCCATCGCGGTCAAACAGGCCCAGGCCTCGCTGGCCGCCCTGGGACTGCCGCCGGGGCGCATCGCCCTGGCCAGCCTGGCCGGCAACCAGCCTGCCCAACTGGCGCGCGCCATAGAGGAAATCCTCCTAGTCCTAGGGGAGACCAGATAGTCATGCGTCTCAACGACGGCGATCCCGGCTTCAAGCATCAGGTGGCCGCCACCCCCGGCGGCGAGGGGCTTAAATCCTGCTTTTCCTGCGCGGCCTGCACGGCCCGCTGTCCGGTGACGGCCCAGCGCCCGGACTACGACCCCCGCCGCCTCATCCGGCTCACCCTCTTGGGGCGGCGCGAGGAGGTGCTCTCCTCGCCCCTGCTCTGGCTCTGCGCCTCCTGCTACACCTGCCAGGAGGTATGCCCCCAGGGGGTGCGCTTCACCGACCTGTGCACGGCGTTAAAAAACCTGGCCGCGGCGGCGGGCTACGCCCCCCCCAGCAGCCGGGTCATGGCCAAGCTGCTGGCCAGCCATGGCCGCCTCCTGAACGTGGGCGAGTTCGAGAACCAAAAGCGCGCCGAGCTGGGCCTGCCCCCGGTGAGCGAGCACCCGGCCGATTACCAGGCCATCCTGGGCATCGCGCCCGCCGACGACGCCGCCCCGGCGGGGGAGGCCTCATGATGCGCGCCTCGCTTTTCCTGGGCTGCACCGTGCCGGTGCGCAACCTTAACTATGAGGTCTCGGCGCGCAAGGTGGCCGCCGCCCTGGGCCTGGAGCTTATCGACCTGCCCCAGCAGGGCTGCTGCGGCTATCCCTTGAAGGCCACCAACCAGGAGGAGGCCCTGCTCATCGCCGCCCGGGCCCTGGCCCAGGCTGGGGCGGAGGGGCTGCCCCTGGTGGCGCTCTGCTCGGCCTGCGCCGGCACCCTGGGCGAGGCCGCCGCCCACCTGGATCATGACGAAAACCTGCGCGGCCAAGTCAACGCCCGCTTGAAGCCCCTGGGGCTGACCTACCAGCCCGGGGTCAAGGTGCGCCACCTGGCCCGCTTCCTTTTCGAGGAAGTGGGGCTGGAGGGGATCTCCGCCAAGGTGGCGCGTCCTTTGAGCGAGTTCACCTTCGCGCCTCACTACGGCTGCCACTACCTTAAACCCAGCGCGGCCTTGGGCGGAGCCGAGGACCCCGAGGCCCCCCACAGCCTGGCCCGCCTCATCGAGGCCACCGGGGCCAAGGCCCTGAACCACCGCACCTTGAAGGACTGTTGCGGCGGCGGGGTGTTGGGGGCCGACGAGGACCTGGCCGGCCGCCTGGCCGGGGGCAAGCTGACCGAGCTGACCCAGGCCGGGGTCACGGCCATGGTGGTGGTCTGCCCCTTCTGCAACGTGATGTTCGAGGGCCAGCAAAAGGCCATCGCCAAAAAGATAGGCAACGAGCTTAAGGTGCCGGTGGTCTACCTGACCCAGGTGCTGGGCCTGGCCCTGGGGATGAGCCCCGACGAGTTGGGCTTCAAGCTCAACCGGGTCAAGCCCAAGGAACTGCTGGCGGCCTTCAAGTAGACAGGAGCGGCGTCATGGAGATCAACCCGGCCTTTCTTTCTCCCTGCGGGCTATATTGCGGGGTCTGCGCCATCCACCTGGCCCACCGCGACGGCAATGAGAAATTCAAGGGCCTCTTGGTGGGGCTCTATCAGGGCAAGGTGGGCAAGGGAACCCTGCCGGGCGGCGAGAGCCTGACCACGGCCGACATTCGCTGCCAGGGCTGCCTCTCCGAGGACCGCTTCATGCACTGCCAGCAGTGCGAGATCCGCTCCTGCACCCAGGCCAAGGGCTATGCCGGCTGCCATGAATGCGCCGAGTTTCCCTGCGCCCACATAGAGACCTTCCCCATGGCCGTGGGCAAGAAGGTCATCCTGCGCTCCGTCCCCTACATGCGCGAGCACGGCCTTGAAAAGTGGGCGGCCGACGAGGAGGCCCGCTATGTTTGCCCCGGCTGCGGGCACAAGCTGTTCCGCGGCGCGGGTAAGTGCAACCGCTGCGGTGTCAAGGTTGATCTGGACTGATTTGCGGTAAGATTGTCTGGCTGTACGGGCGCTGGCCGCCCTGTCATCGAGTTCGCAATCCGCCGGGACACCCGTCCGGCGCGGCGTTTTCACCTTGCCCCGCCCGGGGCCTTGGCAAGGAGATGGTCCATGGAGGTCAAAGGCTACAATTTCCCCGACGAGCTCTACTACGACAAAAATCACTACTGGGCGCGCCTGGAAGGCGATTTGGTGGTGATGGGCACCACGGATTTGACCCAGAAGCTGGCCGGCGAGATCACCTTCGTGGACGTGCCGGGCGAGGGCGACGAGGTTAGCCAGGGCAAGCCCTTCGGTTCCATCGAGAGCGGCAAGTGGGTGGGGCGCGTCTACGCCGTGGTGAGCGGCGAGGTGGCCCAGGGCAACGAGGAGCTGGAGGACGCGCCCGAGCTGATCAACGAGGACTGCTATGGCGCGGGCTGGATATGCAAGATCAAGCCCAGCGACCTGGCGGCCGAGCTGGGGACGTTGATGCAGGGCCAGGCCTATGCCGACTGGGTGAAGGCGGAGGCTGACAAGCTGGCCGACCAGGGCAAATAACCCGGAGGCTGGCTTGAGGCCGAGCCTTTACATGCCGGAAGGAGGCCTGGGCCAATCGGCCCGCACCTATTGCCGGCCCAACCATTGCCCCGTCACGGGCGGGGAGGGGAGTGCGCCCCTCCCCGCCTTTTTTGTGAAAAGGAGTTCAGCATGGATTTGACAGCGCGCCTGACCGAGATCGTGGGCGGGAATAACGTCATCACCAGCCAGGTGGACTGCCTGAGCTATGCCCGCGACATGAGCGTGCACATGGGCCTGCCCGACCTGGTGGTCTTCGCCACCTCCACCGAGCAGGTCTCCCAGATAATGGCCCTGTGCCACCAGACCGGCACCCCGGTCATCCCGCGCGGCGGCGGCACCAGCGTCACCGGCGCGGCCTTGCCCATGAAGGGCGGCGTGCTGCTTAACCTCATCCGCATGAACCAGGTGCTGGAGGTCAACCTGCCCGACCATTATGTGCGGGTGCAGCCGGGCCTGGTCTGCGCGGCCCTGAACGCCGTCCTGGCCAAGGACAAGTTCTTCTTCCCCCCCGACCCAGGCTCGGCCGGCATCGCCACCCTGGGCGGCATGATCAACACCAACGCCAGCGGCATCCGGGCCATCAAGTACGGCACCACCAAGGACTACGTGATGGGGCTCACCGTGGTGCTGGCCGACGGCCGGGTGCTCAAAACCGGCACGCGGGCGCCCAAGACCAGCAGCGGCTATGATCTGACCCGCCTCTTCTGCGCCTCCGAGGGCACCCTGGGGGTCATCACCGAGGCCACCTTGAAGATTCTGCCCGCGCCCGAGTACGCCATCAGCGCCCGCCTGGAGTTCCCCGATATCCAGAGCGCCGGCGACGCCGTGACCAAAATGCTCACCGGCGGCATCCCCATCAGCACCTGCGAGATATTGGACGACATGAGCATCGAGGTGCTCAGGAAGGCCATCGGTCTCAAGGTGGACCAGGGCGTGGGCTGCATGATCATGATGGAGATCGACGGCCACCGGGCGGCGGTGATGGAGTACGTGGACAAGGTCAACGCCGTGGCCGACCAGTTCCAGGCCCTGGGCAAGAAATGGACCGACGACCCGGCCGAGAAGGCCCCCCTCTGGGAGGCCCGCCACCGCCTGGTGCCGGCCATGAGCCGCTTGAAGCCCGGCTACCGCCTGGTCCCCCTCATGGAGGACTTCGGCGTGCCCATGACCAAGATTCCCGAGACCATCCGCCAGATCCAGGCGGTGGGGAAAAAGTACGGCTTCCCCATCGCCACCTTCGGCCACATCGGCGACGGCAACCTGCACGCCACCTTTGTCATGGACGTCAAAGACAAGGCCCAGTGGGACGCCGTCAGCAAGATCGCCTGGGAACTGGTGGAAGTCACCCTGGCCATGGAAGGCACCATGAGCGCCGAACACGGCCTGGGCATGGCCAAGGCCCCCTACATCGACCGCGAGCTGGGCCAGGTGGGGCTCTCGGTGATGCAGGCCGTCAAGGACGCCCTGGACCCCAAGGACATCCTGAACCCGGCCAAGCTGGGGCTAAGGGGCTCCATCACCGACATCTACGGCCGCTCGGGCTTCGACGCCCTGGCCGCCGGCCAGGCCCAGTCCTTCGGCGAGGTGGACAACGAGATCGTGGCCTGCATCCAGTGCGGCTTCTGCCGCCTGGGCTGCCCCACCTACGCCCAGACCGATATGGAGGGCCTAAACGCCCGCGGCCGCGTGACCTACGCCTTCAGCCTGCTCACCGGCCAAGCCCAGCCCAGCGCGGAGATGGCCACCCGGCTCTATCAGTGCATGCTCTGCCTGAACTGCAAGTTCACCTGCCCGGCCTCGGTCAACGTGGCGGCCATCGTGCAAAAGGCCCGCCAGCGCCTGGTGGAGCAGGGCTATCTGCCCGAGGTCTTCAAGAAGCTGATGAGCGACATGATCGAGTTGGGCAACCCCTTCAGCCAGCCCCGGGCCACCCGCACCGACTCCTACCCGGCCGGCTACGCGGACAAGGCCCAGGCCCCGGTTCTCTTGCACCTGGGATGCAGCGCCTCCTACCAGGACGTGAAGATCATCCCCGCCACCATGAAGATTCTCGCCGCCGCCGGCGTCGACTTCACCACCCTGGGGAGCAAGGAAAACTGCTGCGGCTACCTGGCCTACCTGGCCGGCGACATGGCCACCTTCAAGACCCTGGCCGCCGCCAACCTGGAGCTTTTCGCCCAGACCGGGGCCAAGAGCCTCGTCACCACCTGCGCCGGCTGCCACAAGACCTTCAGCGACGTCTACCCCCACCAGGGCTTCAGCCACGCCTACCAGGCCGAGCACCTGGTGACCATGCTGGAACGCCTGCTGCAAGACGGCCAGCTGAAGCTCAAGGAGGCCGAGCCCATCAAGGTCATCTACCACGACCCCTGCGACCTGGGCCGCCACCTGGGCATGTACGAGCCGCCCCGCAACGTCATCAAGGCCCTGCCCGGGGTGGAACTGCTGGAGTTCGCCCAGAACCGCGCCCTGGCCAAGTGCTGCGGCGGCGGCGGCGGAGTCAAGGCCTTTGACAACTCCCTGGGCTCCGACATCGCCCTGGAACGCATCAAGGCCGCCATCGCCTCCGGGGCCGAGGCCGTGGTCAGCGCCTGCCCCTCCTGCAAGAACTCCCTGAACCAGGCCGCCGCCCGGGCACGCAAGGAAAAGATCGGCAAGATAAAGGTCCTGGATATCACCGAACTGGTGGCGGCGCGGTTGAGTTAAGAGGCAAGAGCTGGGGGGAAACCCTTTTTGCAGCGCAAAAAGGGTTTCCCCCCCCAGCTCTTTCAACTCTTGCCCGCGCCCAACTGCGCGGCCACGGCGTGCAGGAGTTCGTCGCGTTTGTATGGTTTGGCCACGTATCCCGAGGCGCCAGCGTCCAGGGCTTCCTTGACTTGGTCTTGGCCTGCGTAGCCGCTGGCGATGATGATGCGGACGCCTGGGGCCATCTCCAGCATGGCGCGCAGGCAGGCCAGGCCTCCCATGCCTGGCATGCCCAGGTCGAGCACCACCAGGTCTATGTCGCGGCGCTCTTGGGTGAAGATGCGCAAGGCCTCTTCGCCGTTGTCGGCTTGCAGCACCCGGTGGCCTTGGGCCTCCAGCATGCGCGAGCACAGGGCGCGGATGGAGGGCTCGTCGTCGGCCACCAGGATGGTGCCTGGCAGGACGGGCTGGCAGACGGCGGGCGTTTCCTGCCCCGCCGGAGCCAGACAGAGTTTTGGCGCGGCTGGCAGATAGATGCTGAAGGTGGAGCCTTGTCCGGGCTGGCTTTCCACGTTGATATGACCACCGTGGCTCTCCACGATGCCGTAGACCGTGGAGAGCCCCAGACCCGTGCCCTTGCCCACCTCCTTGGTGGTGAAGAAGGGATCGAAAATCTTGGCCAGGGTGGCCTGCTCCATGCCCGAGCCGTTGTCGGTGACTTTGAGCAGAACGTGTCCACCGCTGATGATGTCGTGGCATAGGGGGCAGGGCTGGTTTTCCAGGTTGGCGGCCAGCGTGGCGATGACCAGGCTTCCGCCTTGGGGCATGGCGTCGGCGGCGTTGCCGCTCAGGTTCATCAGCACTTGCAGCATCTGGTGGGCGTCGGCGTTGACCAGGGGCAGGTCGGCGGCCAGATCGGTGGTGATGTTGATCATCTTGGGCAGGGTGCGTTTAAGCAGATGGGAGGCCTCCCTGACCATGGCGTTCATGTCCAGGGGCTTCATTTCCATGCTGGTCTTGCGGCTGTAGGTCAATATCTGGCGCACCAGACCGCGAGCGCGTTCGGCGGCCACCAGTATCTGGGCGATGTCGTCCGAGTTGTCCTGACCCTGCTTGGTCTGTTCCAGGGCCAGTTCGGAAAAACCCACCACCGCGGCCAGGATGTTGTTGAAGTCGTGGGCCACGCCTCCGGCCAAGGTGCCGATGGCCTCCATCTTCTGGGCCTGATGCAACTGGGCCATGAGCTTGGCCTTTTCCTGCTCGGCCTGCCGGCGTTCTCCGATGTCGCGGGCAAAGACCAACGCCCCTTCCTCGTCTTCATAGCGTATGGGCACGGCCGAGGAGGAAACCTCCACCTGGCCGCCGTCCAGGCGCAGATACGCCTGCTCCAGCACGGGCGCCTTGCGCTTGAGGACGTTGATCTGCTCTATGCGATCGGCGGCCAGGCTGCGGTGGTCGGGATGAAGGCGCTCGGCCACCGGGTGTCCCAGCAGCTCCTCGGCCCGGTTGGCCCCGAAAAGCTCCATGGCTCCTTGGTTGACATAGGCGAAGCGCCCTTGACGCTGCACGAAGATGGCTTCGGGCGCGTTTTCCACCAGGGCGCGGAAGCGCTCCTCGCTGTCGCGCAAGGCCTGTTCGGCGGCCAGGCGATCGCTGATGTCCAGCACGTTGGCCACCCTATAGAGCACCTGCCCCTGGTCGCCCCGCACCGCCGTGACGCCGATCAGCACGGGAAAGCTGCTGCCGTCCTTGCGCAGGTGCCTGGCCTCCCAGGAGTGGTGCCCTTTGCTGTGCGCCGCGCTTATGTGATCCACCAGGTCGGCGCGGCACTCGGGGGCGAAGATATCCGCGATGGGACTGCCTTTCAATTCCTCGACGCTGTAGCCGTGCATGCGGGCGAAAGCCGGGTTTACCTGCTCCAGGCGGCGGGAGTCGCTCGAACTCACCGCGATGCCCCATTCGGCGTGGGCGAAGACGTTCGCCCAGCGCCGGTTAGCCTCTTCCACTTCCTGATGGTGGGTCACGTCCAGCATGAACCCCACCAGCTTTTCCGGACCAGCCTCTCCCGCCACCACGCCAACGAAGCAGTGAATCCAATGTGGCTGGCCATCGGCGGCGATCATGCGATGGATGAAGTCGATGTTCTCGCCCTGGGCCGCGGCCTCGCGGCAGAAGTCCATGGCGCGCGGCCCATCCTCGGGATGCAGGCGTTGCGCCCAGGCTTCCGGCTCAAGCCAGCTCGGGGCCGGATAGCCCAGCATCTGCTCGATCTGGCGTCCCATGAAGGTGAAGCGCAAGGAGGCGATCTCCGCTTCCCAGGGAACGGCAGTCACCGATTCCAGCAGCATGCGGTAGCGGCGCTCGTTCTCGCCCAAGGTCAGCTCCGCGCGCTTGCGTTCGCTGATATCGGAAAGAAAGCTTAGGAAGGCGGGAGAGCCTTGCCAGTTTATGAGCACCGAGCTGATGTGGGCCCAGCGGACCTGGCCGTCCAGGTCCTTCATCCTGAAATCGAAGTTCAGGGGGCTGTTTTCGCCGCGCAGAGCCCGGTCAAACATCTGGCCGGCCATGGCGCGCGCCTGGGGATGGAAGTGCTCCATGATCGGCAGACGGGCGAATTCCTGGGCGCTCACGCCGGCCAGTTCCGGGGCGCGGGAGTTGAAGAAAACGGGCAGGCCCTTCTGCGCCACGGTGATGGCCTCGCCGGAGTTCTCCACCACCAGGCGGTATTCCTCGCGGCTTTTACCCAACTCGCGCTGGGCCTGGCCCAATCTTTTCAGCGCCATAGCCAGGAGCAGCAGCAGGGCCAACAGCACGGCCACCACCCCGGAAGTGGGCAGAAGCACCTTCTGGTGCCGCTCCCAAAGGCTGATGGGGCGGTTGATGACCACGCTGTCCGGGGGCAAATTGCCGGCAGGGATGCCGAAGCGCTCCAGTTGCCGGAAATCGAAGACGGGGCGGGAGACGCTCTCGGCCACTGGCAGGGAGGAGGCGTCTTTCCCGCCCAGGATATCCAGGGCCAGGCGGGCGGCCTGGGCTCCGTGCTCCTTGCCCTCCAGCAGCAGGCCGCCCACGATGCCGTGGCCCAGGCGCGTCTCGTGCATGGCGTAGACCGGGACCGGGCAGGCCTGGGAGATGAGCCTGGTGCTTTCCTCACGGGTGAAGGTCCGTCCGGCCTGGTCGGTGACATAGGTGAGGATGACGGCCGCCGCGTCGGCGGGCAGGCGTTTGAGCTCCTCGGCCAGCTGGTTGAAAGGAAGGTCGGGGCTGTGCCTGAAGCCAAGGCGGGCGGAGAATTGGGGCGCCACGCGCTCCATGGCCTGGTGCAGGGCCAGACCGCTGGCGGTGTAGTCGTGAATGACATAGACCTGGCGCACTTGGGGTTGCAGGCTCATGATGAGGCGCAAGGTGCCGGCGATGTCCTGGTTCTCCTCCACCCCCGTGATGTCTGCCTGCCCGGCGATCATCTGGGGGGTGAAGCCGTTGACCCCGGCGAAGACCACGGGCTGGCCGGGGAATATCTGCTGTCGGTGGGCCAGCAGCAAATCCAGGGCCGAGTTGTCCAGGGCCATGATCAGATCGAAAC
This sequence comes from uncultured Desulfarculus sp., assembly GCA_964561775.1. Classification (GTDB taxonomy): domain Bacteria; phylum Desulfobacterota; class Desulfarculia; order Desulfarculales; family Desulfarculaceae; genus JACRDC01. The sequence goes on from CAZLSD010000001.1 coordinate 24,965, forward strand.
GCCGGCCGGCGTATTTCTCCGACAGATAACGGCGCAGGAATTCCAGATGGGCGGGGCCGCTGAAGCGCTTGGCGTCCAGGTGCTCGATGAGCGGGGAGATGCTGGGATGGGCCTTGGCCAGGGTGGGAAGTATGCCGGCCAACTCGTTGTCCGACCAGGCCTCGCCCTGGTGATAGGAGTTCAGGATGAGCACCTGGGGAGTGCGTCGCGGCTGCTGGGCCTGGGCGGGCCAGGGCCAAAGAGCAAGCCACGCCAAGGCGAGGAGCACGGCGAGCGCCGCGCCTGAAACGGCCTTTTTCAGTCCGGCCCGATCAGGTATGGAAATCATGGCTCCTCGACACTGGCTGCGCGGGGGCGTCACCCCATTGACTAGTTCTGATATTAAATTTTAGCACGCGTCCGGCTCCGCTGGGGAGAGCGCTTTGGCCGTGGCGGGATTTTTCCCGGATTAGTCAGGGAGCGGGCCAAGCGGATCGGCCACGGCGGGGGACGTTGGACTCGACCGGCGGGAGAAGGACCGGAAGGGGGTAGGGCCGCCGGGACCTGGAGGGTAGGTCCCGGCGGCCTTTGGGAAGGGCCCGCGGCGTCAGGAGTGGGGGCCTGCCGTGACGCGGGCTTGGGTGGCTCTAGCGGGGCGCGCTGATGGGGCGCGCCTGTTCAATCACTCGGTCTGCCGGCGCAGGAAGGTCGGCGTGTCCAGGTTCTCGCCCTCCACGCCGCCGCGGGAGGGATAGGGACGCCGGGGGCGCGGGGCCAGGGGCTTTTCCGCGGCCTTGTCGCGTTGGAACGGCTTGAAGTTGGTGTGATCCACGCAGAAGGGGTCGTGCCCGGACAGGCCGGCGTTGACCACCTTGGGCATGGGAGCTTGGTGCTCCTCGCGCTTGTTGCCGATGCCGGTGGCGATGACCGTGACCCGCATGTCCTCGCCCAGGGTGTCGTCTATGACCGTGCCCCAGATGATGTTGGCCTCCTCGTGGGCGGCCTGCTGGATGAAGTTGCTGGCCTCGCTCACCTCGTCGATGGTGACCTCGGAGCTGGCGGTGATGTTGATGAGCACCCCGCGCGCGCCGTCGATGCTGATGTCCTCCAGCAGCGGGTTGTTGATGGCCCGCTGGGCCGCCTGCAGGGCGCGGTCGTCGCCGCTGGCCTGGCCGGTGCCCATCAGCGCCACGCCCATCTCGCTCATCACCGTGCGCACGTCGGCGAAGTCCAGGTTGATGAGGCCGGGGGTGACGATGAGGTCGCTGATGCCGCGCACCGCGAAAAGCAGCACCTCGTCGGCCTTTTTGAGCATGTCGGCGAAGCGCGCGTTTTTGGGGGCCAGCGAGCGCAGGCGGGTGTTGGGGATGACGATGAGGGTGTCCACCACCTTCTTGAGCTCGGCCACGCCCTCGTCGGCCTGCAAAAGCCGGCGCTTGCCCTCGAAATCAAAGGGCTTGGTGACCACGGCCACGGTGAGCGCGCCGACTTCCTTGGCCACCTCGGCCACCACCGGGGCGCCGCCGGTGCCGGTGCCGCCGCCCAGGCCCGCGGTGACGAAGACCATGTCGCTGCCCGCCAAGAGCTCCTTGATCTTGTCGCGGTCCTCCAGGGCGGCGTCGCGCCCCACGGAGGGATCGGCGCCGGCGCCCAGGCCGCGGGTCAGGTTGCGCCCCAACTGGAGCTGCACCCGGGCTTTGCTGCGCTCCAGGGCTTGCAGGTCGGTGTTGGCGGCGATGAACTCCACCCCGCACAGACCGGCCTCGATCATGTTGTTGAGAGCGTTGTTGCCGCCACCGCCAATGCCCACCACCCTGAGCTTGGCCCCGGCGTCCAGATTGTTCACCATTTGGATTTCCATGACTTCCCTCCTATGCCAACAACACCTAGGCGATGTCTTTGAACCATTTGCGCATGCGTTGAAACACGCGGTTGAATATGTTGCCGTCGCGTGGGCCGAAGTTGCTCTTGTCCACCTTGCGGCGGGCGCCGTAGAGAACCAGACCCACCGCCGTGGCGTAGACGGGGCTGGAGACCATGTGGCGCAGGCCTTCCACCCCCGTGGTGAAGCCGCGCCGGGCGGGCATGTTGAAGACCTGCTCGGCCATCTCGGGCAGCCCCTCCAGCAGGGAGGAGCCGCCGGTCAGCACCACGCCGCTGACCACATGGCGAGCGAACCCGCTCTGATCCATCTCCATCTGCACCATGTCCAGGAGCTCCTCCACGCGCATCTCCAGGATCTGGGCCAGCACCTGGCGCTTGACTCCGCGCGGCTCGCGCCCGCCCACGCTATCCACCGCCACCATCTCGTCCTTGCCCACCAGCGAGGTCAGGCAGGAGCCGAAGCGTTTTTTAAGCAGCTCGGCGGCGGCCATGGGCGTGCGCAGGCCCACGGCCAAGTCGGTGGTCAGGTTGTTGCCGCCGATGGCCACCCCGGCGGTGTGCACGATGGTGTCCTGGTTGAAGATGGCGAGATCGGTGGTGCCGCCGCCGAAATCCAAGAGCGCCGTGCCCAGGTTGCGCTCCTCGGGCGAGAGCACGGCCTCGGAACTGGCCAGCGATTGCAGCACGATGTCGGAGACGTCCAGTCCGGCCTGGTTGCAGCACTTGATGAGGTTGTGGGCGCTGGCCACCGCTCCGGTGACGATGTGCACCCGCGCCTCCAGGCGCACCCCGCTCATGCCCACCGGGTCCTGGATGCCGGCCTGGCCGTCCAGGATGTACTCCTGGGGCAGGATGTGGATCACCTCGCGGTCGGTGGGGATGGCCACGGCCCGCGCCGCGTCCACCACCTTTTCCTTGTCCCGCGGCGTAACCTCCCGCCCCTTGATGGCGTAGACCCCCGTGGAGTTGAAGCCCTTGATGTGGCCGCCGGCGATGCCGGTTATCACGCTGGTGATCTGGCGGCCGCCGGACATCATCTCGGCCTCCTCCACCGCCTTCTTGATGCTCAAGACCGTGGTCTCGATGTTGACCACCACGCCTTTGCGCAGGCCCTCGGAGGGATGGCTGCCGATGCCCTTGATCTCCACCGTGCCGTCGGGGTGCACCTGGCCCACCACCGCGCAGATCTTGGTGGTGCCGATGTCCAGGCCTACGATGAATTCTTCCCGGCTCATGTGGACTCCCGCCCCAGGCGCGCCACCGCGCGCCGCTCGGCGTCAAGATCGATGAGGGTGGCGCGCGCCAGCTCGCCCCTGGCCCTCAAGTCGGCGACGACCTTCTCCAGGCGTCCCCAGCGGGTTTCGAAGTTGTTGAAACCCAGGCGGATGACCGGGGGCAGGTCGTTCATGATGAGGGTTAGCCCCCAGACCCGGTCCAGGTGTATCTCGCTAAGACCGCCGCCGGCGCTCTGGATATGGGCGGGCATGCAGGCCAGCAGGCGGCGCGCCGCCTCCACCAACTCCTCGATCTCCTCGTCGGGTTGCAGCAGGTCGGCCTTGGTCAGGCCCGAGAGCAGGGGCAGGTCTATCTCCGAATCGGGACGGGCCTGGGCGAAGGGGGCCAGGTCGGCGTCCAGGTAATAGAGCGTTCCTTCCACCAGGGCCAGCCACTGGGGCTTGCGCTCCTCGATGACGATGTGCAGACGGTCGGGGAAATGGCGCTCCACCTCCACCTTGCGCACCCAGGGCAGCTCGGCCAATTGGCTGCGCACCCGGCGCGGAGACAGGGCCAGCAGGTTGCTGTCGGAGCCTATGCCCGCGGCTTGCAGCACCTCCAGTTGGCTCAGATAGCGGGCGCCCTCCACCTGGACCTGGCGCACGCCCAGCCAGGAAGAACCGGCCAGATAGGCGTAGCCCCCCACCAGCAGGGCGCTGGCGAGGACCAGGAACAGGCCCAGGCCCAGGGACCAGCGCAGGGCCAGCCCGGAAAATTCGCGTAAGGGGCCGGACTCGGGATAGACCAGGGCGCGCCGGTGCACCCGCTGCCGCCCCAGGGGCAGGCCGGAGCGCTCCGCCGAGCGCAGGCGTCCCTTGGTGGATATGGAGCCGCCCAGCCTATACATGGCCCAGCACCTCGACCTCGGGGATAAGCTCCACTCCGCTGTGGGCGGCCACGCGCCGGCGTACCTGATCGATGAGCTCCCAGATTTGCGCCGCGCTGGCCCGGCCCCGGTTTTCGATGAAGTTGGCGTGGGTGGGGCTGACCACGGCTTGGCCCACGGCCAGACCCTTGAGCCCCGCCGCCTGGATGAGCCGGCCGGCATGGTCCCCCGGCGGATTGCGGAAGACCGAGCCCGCCGTGCGGGCGGCCAGGGGCTGGCTGGCCCGCCGGCGCTCCAGCACGGCCTTGACCCGGGCGGTCACGGCGGCCGGGTCGTCGGGGCGCAGGTCCAGGCGCACGGAGATGACCAAAGCTCCGGCGGGCAGCTCCCGCCGGCGATAGGCCGCGGGCAGTTGGGCTGCCGTGTAGGCGCGCAGCGAGCCGCCGGGCAAGAGCAGGCTGGCCTCCCCCGCCGTGGCGGCCATGTCCCCGCCGTGGGCCCCGGCATTGGTGGCCAAGGCCCCGCCCACGGTGCCGGGGATGCCGGCGGCCCACTCCAGGCCGCTCAAGCCCAGGCGGGCGGCCAGCTTGAGCGCCGCGCTAAGATAGGCCCCGCCGCCGCAAAGGAGGGCCGGGCCTTTTTGCTCCAGGCGGGCCAGGCCGCCCTTCATCCTGAGTAGCACCCCATGCCAGCCCGCGTCGGAGGCCAGCAGGTTGGAGCCGCGCCCCAGAACCTTGAGCGGCATGCCCGCGGCGGCGCAGAGCGCCTGGGTCCGCCGGGCCTGCTCCAGGCTTTCCACCGTGGCCAGGCACCAGGCCGGCCCCCCCACCCGCCAGGTGGTGTGGGCGGCCAGGGGCTCGCCGAAGCGGGCTTGGCTGCCCAGCATGGCGGTCAGCGCGCTCATAAGCTCAGCTTCCACTCCCCTCTCCCGCGGCCAGTTCCTCGCCCAGTTTGTACACGTCGCCCGCGCCCATGGTGAAGAGCACGTCGCCCTGGCCCAGCAGTTCTTGCAGGCGGGCCTTGGCCGCCGCCGCGTTGCCCAGGTACTCCACGCCGCGGTGGCCGTGGGCGTGGATGGCCTGGGCCAGCATCTGGGCGTTCACCGTGGGGTCGGGTTTCTCGCTGGCCGCGTAGATGTCCAGCAGCAAGAGCAGGTCGGCCCCATAGAAGGACTTGGCGAAGTCCTCGAACAGATCCTTGGTGCGGGTGTAGCGGTGGGGCTGGAAACACACCACCAGGCGCTGATGGGGCCAGCAGGCCCGGGCCGCCTCCAGGGTGGCCTTGATCTCGGTGGGGTGGTGGGCGTAGTCGTCGTAGATTTCCGCGCCCGAGGCGTGACGCCCCTTGGGCTCGAAACGCCGCTTGACCCCGCCGAAGCTTGCGCAGGCGGCCATGGCGACCCGCGCGTCCACTCCCACCTCGCAGGCGGCGGCCAAGGCCCCCAAGGTGTTGAGCACGTAGTGGCGGCCGGGGAAGGGCAGGCGCACCTGGCCCTGTTTTTGCCCGCGCACGTAGAAGTCGAAGCTCTGCCCCATGCCCTGGGCCAGGATTTCGCGGGCCTGGAAGTCGGCCTGGGAGGAGAGCCCATAGGTGACGGCGCGTTTGCGCAGGCGGGGGATGAGCCCGGCCAGACGGGGGTCGTCCAGGCAGAGAATGGCCGCGCCGTAGAAGGGCACCTTGTTGATGAACTCCACGAAGGCGTCGTCCAGGGCCTGGTCGGTGTGATAGTGGTCCATGTGCTCGCGGTCGATGTTGGTCACCACCACCACCACCGGCGAAAGCCGGTTGAAGGAGCCGTCGCTCTCGTCGGCCTCGGCCACCAGGAAGTCGCCCTTGCCCAGCCAGGCGTTGGTGCCCAGGGCGCTGACCTTGCCGCCCACCACCACCGTGGGGTCCAGGCCGCCGGCGGCCAGCAGGGTGGCCACCATGGAGGTGCAGGATGTCTTGCCGTGGGCCCCGGCCACGGCCAGGCCGTATTTGAGCCGCATCAGCTCGGCCAGCATCTCGGCGCGGGGGATGACCGGTATGAGCGCCTGGCGGGCGGCCATCACCTCGGGGTTGTCCTCCTTGACCGCGCTGCTCACCACCACCACGTCGGCGTCTCGCACCTGCTCGCCCCGGTGCCCCACGTGCACCAGCGCGCCCAGCCCCTCCAGGCGGCGGGTGTTGTCGCTGGCTCTCACGTCGCTGCCGCTTACCTGGTGTCCCAGGTTGATGAGCAGCTCGGCGATGCCGCTCATGCCGATGCCGCCGATGCCCACGAAATGGATGCGCTGGTGACGCTGATACATCAGGCGGCCTCCTTCATGATGCCAAGGCAGGCCTTGGCGATCTCCTGGGCGGCGAAAGGCCGGGCCAGCTTCAAGGCCCGCCGCTCCATCTCCTGCCGCCGGGCCGGCTGGTCCATGAACTGCCTGACCAGTTCGGCCACCTTGGCCCCGTTCAGTTCGGCGTCGGGCACCATGAGCGCCGCGCCGGCTTGGGCCAGGGACTGGGCGTTCTTGCTCTGGTGGTCGCCGGCGGCGAAGGGATAGGGCGCCAGCACCGAAGCCCGGCCCACGGCCAAAAGCTCGCTGCAGGTGCTGGCTCCGGCGCGGCAGATGACCAGATGGGCCTGGCCCAGACAGGTTCCCACCTCGCTGAAGAAGGCCTGCACCCGGGCCTGGAAGCCCTGGCCGGCATAGGCCGCCGCCAGCTCGGCCTGGTCGGCCTGGCCGGTCTGGTGGGTGACGCGCAGGCGGGCGGCGCGCTCACGCAGAAGAGGCAGGGCCTCCTTGAGGGCCTGGTTGATGGAATGCGCGCCTTGGGAGCCGCCCATGACCAGCAGGTGGAACTCCTCCTGCTCCGGGGCGCGAGCGGCCTGGGCGGCCAGGGCCTGGGAGAGCACCTCCTGGCGCAGGGGATTGCCCAGCACGCGGGCGCGCCCGGCCGGGAAGTGGGCGACGGCCTCGTCGAAGGCCACGAAGGCGGCCTGGGCCAGACGCCCCAGCAGGCGGTTGGTCAGGCCGGGCACGGCGTTCTGCTCCTGCACCACCAGGGGCACCCGGCACAGCCAGGCCATCAGCCCCAGGGGGAAGGCCGCGTAGCCCCCCACCGCCAGCACCAGGGCCGGGCGATGGGTCTTGATGAGGGCGAGCGCCGAGAAGAGCGCCCCGGGCAGGGCCCAAAGCGAGCGCAACTTGCCCCACAGGCCCGCGCCCCTGAAGGCCCGCACCTTGAGCTCCCGCAGGGTGAGCCCGGCCTGGGCCAGCAGCTGGCTCTCCAGGGCACGCCCGGCGCTGACAAAGGCCAGATCGAGGCCGGGGTCCAGGGCGCGCAGGGCCTGGGCCACCGCCACCCCGGGGAAGAGGTGCCCGCCGGTGCCGCCGCCGGCTATGAAGACCTGGCGGCTCACGCGGGCCTCTCTTGGTGACGGGCCACGGAGAGCAGGAGCCCCACGCAGGCGAAGTTGACCACCAGCGAGGAGCCGCCATAGCTGATGAAGGGCAGGGTGAGCCCCTTGGTGGGCAAGAGCCCCATGACCACCCCGGCGTTGACGAAGGCCTGCAAGCCGATGACCATGGTGGCCCCCAGGGCCAGGTAGGTGCCGAACAGGTCGCGGGCCGAGAGCGCCACGCGCACTCCCCGCCAGATGAGCAGCATGAACAGGCCCAGCACCAGGCTGACGCCCCAGAAGCCGAATTCCTCGCCCAGCACGCTTAGGATGAAGTCGGTGTGGGGCTCGGGCAGATAGAAGAGCTTCTGCCGGCTGCCGCCCAGGCCGGCGCCCAAAAAGCCCCCCGTGCCCAGGGCGAAAAAGCTGTGGATGAGCTGGAAGCCCGTGTCGGTGGGGTCGGACCAGGGGTCCCAGAACTTGAGCCGGCGCAGGCGATAGGGCACCGTGATGACCAGGAAGTAGAGGGGCGGCAGGCAGGCCAGCAGCAGGGCGACCAGATAGCCCAGGCGGGTGCCGGCCACCGCCAGCATGCCGGCGGCCAGCACCACCAAGGTCACGCTGGCCCCCAGGTCCGGCTCCAGCAGCACCGGCGCGGTGAGAACCCCGGCCACCCCCAGGCAGGGCAGGAAGACCATGAAGAAGCTCTTGACCCGGTGCTGGTTGTCGGCCAGCCAGTGGGCCAAGAAAAGCACCAGGGCCAGCTTGGCCAGTTCCGCCGGCTGCACGCTCAAGGAGGAACCCAGGCGCAGCCAGCGCGCCGCGCCGCCGGCCCGGTGGCCTATGCCGGGCAGAAAGACCAGGCACAGGGCCACGAAGACCAGGATCAGGCCGGGATAGACCCAAGGGCGCAGTCGGATGTAGTCCAGGCGGGTCAGCAGGGCCATGACCGCCAGCCCCACGCATACGTGCAGGAACTGGGATTTGGCGAAGGCGGCGGCGTCCAGATGGCGTTTTTCGGCCAGGGCGCTGCTGGCCGAATAGACCATGATCACCCCGATGCCGGCCAGCAGCAGGGCGGCCAGCAAGAGCCAGGGCTCGGCCACCATGGCGGCGGCCCGGCTGCGGACGTTTTGTCCCGCCGCGGCGGCCATGCCCTGGGCCGTGCTCATGAGAGCCCCCGCACCAGGGACTGGAAGTGGTCCCCGCGCTGGGCATAGCCGCTGTAGGCGTCGAAGCTGGCGCAGCCCGGCGAGAGCAGCACGGCCTGGCCGGGGCGGGCCTGGGCGGCGGCCAGGGCCACGGCCTGGGCCAGATCGGGCGTCACCTGGGTGGGGACCAGGCCGGCCAGCTGGGTGGCGATGGCCGGGCCGGCCTCGCCGAAACACAGGGCCAGCGTCACCTTGCCGGCCAGCTGGGGCGCCAGGTCGGCAAAGCGTCCGTCCTTGTCGCGGCCGCCCAGGAGCAGGATCACCGGCTGGTTCAGCGCGCCCAGCGCCGCCTGCACCGCGCCCACGTTGGTGCCCTTGCTGTCGTCAAGATAGTCCACCCCCGCCTTGTTGGCCACGTATTGCAGGCGGTGGCCCAGACCGGGGAACTCGTCGATGGCCCGCTGGATGGCCTCCGGGGGCGCGCCGGCGGCCCGGGCGGCCAGGCTGGCGGCCAGCAGGTTCAGGCGGTTGAAGCCGCCCTGCAAGGGGCTCTTGGCCGCGCTCAGGCGCAAGGGCTCGGCCACGCCGTCGGCCAGCAGCAGGTCGTCGCCCTCCAGCCAGCCGCCGGCCGGGCGGGGGCCTTGGGAGGCATAGCCAAAGACCCGGGCCGGGGCCAGGGAGGCGCGGGCGGCCACCTCGGGGTCGTCCAGGCAGAGGATGGCCAAGTCGCCATCGGCCTGGCGGGCGAAGAGCCGGAGCTTGCTGGCCGCGTAGTCGGCGAAGCTGTCGTAGCGGTCCAGGTGGTCGGGGGTGATGTTCAAGATGACCCCCACCCGGGGACGCAGCTCGAGCGCGGTGTCGGTCTGGAAGGAGCTGACCTCCAGCACGGCCCAGTCGATTTCCTGGGGGCCGGCCACCAGCGAGCAGAGCGGGGTGCCCAGGTTGCCCCCGGCGAAAACGCGATAACCAGCCGTCTCCAGCATGCGCCCCACCAGGGTGGTCACGGTGGTCTTGCCGTTGCTGCCGGTTATCATCAGCGCCGGGGCTTCAAGGAAGCGATAGCCCAGCTCCAGCTCGCCCAGGAGCAACGCGCCCTTGGCCACGGCGTCTTTCACCAGGGCCTGGCGGTGGTCCACCCCGGGGCTGAGCACGATGATCTCCGCCCAGGCGAAGTCTTGCGCGCGGTGGCCGCCCAGGTGAAGCTCGATGCCGCCGCCGGCCAACTGGCGGGCGGCGGGAGGGTCGGCGGCCTGGTCGGTGGCCGCCACCCGCGCGCCCTTGGCCTGGCAGAGCCGGGCCGCGGCCACGCCGCTGCCGCCCAGCCCCACCACCAGCACGCGCTTGTCCCTAAGCTCCATGGACCTCACCTCAACTTCAGGGTGCTGGCGGCCAACAGCGCCAGGATGACGGCGATGATCCAGAAGCGCACGATGACCTTGGGCTCGGGCCAGCCCTTGAGCTCGAAGTGGTGGTGCAGGGGGGCCATGCGGAAGATGCGCCGGCCGTGGGTGGCCTTGAAATAGCCCACCTGCAGGATGACGCTGACCGCCTCCACCACGAAGATGCCGCCCACCAGCACCAGCAGGATCTCGTGCTTGGTGATGAGCGCCACGGCGGCCAGGGCTCCGCCTAAGGCCAGGGAGCCGGTGTCGCCCATGAAGACCTGGGCGGGATAGGCGTTGTACCAGAGGAAGCCCATCACCGCGCCCACCACCGCGCCCAGGAACACGGTCAGCTCGCCCGCGCCGTTGACGTGGATGATCTGGAGATAGGCGGCGGTCTTGATGTTGCCGGTCAGGTAGGCCAGCACCAGATAGGTGGCGGCGGCCACCAGCACCGGCCCGGCGCAGAGCCCGTCCAGGCCGTCGGTCAGGTTGACGGCGTTGCTGGTCCCCACCAGGATGAAGGCGGCCAGCAGGATGTAGCCCCAGCCCAGGTCGGGCACCACCAGCTTGAAGAAGGGCAAGGCCAGCTGGGTGCTGTAGCCCGGGTGATGAAAGAGCAGCACGCCCGCGCCCACGGCCACCGCCGAGAGCGCCAGGAACTTGGTGCGCGCGCTCAAGCCCCCTTCGTTGCGCTTGGCCACCTTCTTAAGATAGTCGTCGGTGGCCCCCACCGCCCCGAAGGCCATGGTCACGCCCAGGGCCAGCCAGAGGTAGAAGTTGCCAAGATCGCCCCAGAGCAGGGTGGAGACGGCCACCGCGAAGAGGATGAGCAGGCCGCCCATGGTGGGGGTGCCGGCCTTGGCCTTGTGGCTCTGCGGCCCCAGTTCGCGGATGTGCTGGCCTATCTGCATCTCTTGCAGCTTGCGGATGAGCCAGGGTCCCAGGATGAGCACCAGGGCCAGGGCGGTGATGACCGCCCAGATGGTGCGGAAGCTGATGTAGCGGAAGACGTTGAAGCCGCCGAAGACATCGCGCAGGGGGTAGAACAGGTGGAACAGCATCAGCGCTCCTCCCCGGCGGCCAGGGCCTTGACCACGCGCTCCATGGCCATGCCGCGCGAGCCCTTGATCAGCGCCACGTCGCCCTCGCCCAAGAGAGAGAGCCCCGCCGCGATCAGGTCATCGACCTGGTCAAAGGCCAGGGCCGCGCTCGCCTCCAGGCCGCCCTCGACCGCGCCTCTGGCCACCTGGCCGGCGTTGGCCCCCAGGGCCAGCACCAGGGCGCAGCCCTTCTGCGCGGCCAGGCGTCCGCTTTCGCGGTGCAGCTTGGCCGCGTGATCTCCTAGCTCGAACATGTCGCCCAGGATGAGCGCCGTGCGCCGTTTGCCCGCGATGGCCATGAGGGCGTCCAGGCCGGCGGCCAGGGAGGCGGGGTTGGCGTTATAGGTGTCGTCCACCAGGGTGGGGCCGCCCGGGCGCATGAACAGGTTGAGGCGTCCCTTGACCGGCTTGAACTCCTCGATGCCTTCCTTGATGGCCTGGCCGCCTTGGCCCATGGCCCAGGCCGTGGCCGCCGCGCCCAGGGCGTTCATCACGTTGTGGCGGCCGGGGGCGGCCAGGCGCACGCGCAGTGGATCGCCCTGGGGCAGGTCCAGGGTGAAGGCCTGGCGGGTGCCCAGGGCCGATAGATCGCGGCCGCGCACCTGGGCCTTCTCGTGGAAGCCAAAGGTGAGCACCCGGCAGTCGAGCTTCCTGGCCCAGGGCGCCAGCAGGGGATCGTCCAAGTTGACCAGCGCGGTGGCCGAGGGCTCCAGGCCGCGGAACAGCTCGGTCTTGGCCAGGGCGATGGCCTTCATGGAACCCAGCATGCCGATGTGGGCCGGACCCACGTTGGTGATGAGTCCCACCTCCGGCGCCGCGATCTGGGTGAGCCTGGCGATCTCGCCCGGAGCGTTCATGCCCATTTCCAGCACGCAGGCGGTGTGGTTGTCCGTCAACTGGAGCAGGGTCAGGGGCAGGCCGATCAGGTTGTTCAGGTTGCCCTGGGTTTTGAGCAGGCGGTGGCGGCGCTCCAGGATGCAGGCCAGCATCTCCTTGCTGGTGGTCTTGCCGTTGCTGCCGGTGACGGCGGCCAGCAAGGCCGAGTGCTCGCGCCGCCAGGCCGCGGCCAGATCGCCCAGGGCGGCCAAGGTGTCCTCCACCTCGATCAGGCAGGCCTGGGGCAGCTCGGGCAGGCAAAAGCCCTGGCGCACCAGCGCCCCGGCCGCGCCCAGTTCCATGGCCTGGGCCACGAAGTCGTGCCCGTCGAAGTTGGGGCCTTTCAAAGCCACGAAGAGCTGGCCTTGGCTGATGGAGCGGGAGTCGCTGCCCACGGCGCTGAAGGGCTCCTCGGGGGCCAGGCCCATAAACCGGCCGCCGGTGGCCTGGGCCGCGAAATGGGCGTCCAAGCTAGGCATGGGAATATCCTTGACGGGAGGCCAGCGCGCGCGCGGCCTCCTCGCGGTCGTCGAAGTGGCGTTTGGTCTTGCCCAGGATCTGGTAGTCCTCGTGACCCTTGCCGGCGATGAGCACCACGTCTTCGGCGCGGGCTTGGCTCAAGGCCAGGGCGATGGCCGCCGCCCGCTCGGGCTGGCGGACGAAGCCGCCGGGGGCGTTCAGGCCGTCCGCCGGGCGCAGGCCGCCTTGCAAGAGCCCCGGCTCCACCATCTCCATGATGGCCAGGGGATCCTCGGTGCGCGGGTTGTCGCTGGTCAGCACGGCCAGGTCGGCCCCCTGGGCCACGGCTTTTCCCATCAAGGGGCGCTTGCCGTGGTCGCGGTCGCCGCCCGCGCCAAAGACGCAGATGAGGCGGCCCCTGGTCAGGGGTTTCAAGGTGGCCAGCACCTGGCGCAGGGCGTCGTCGGTGTGGGCGTAGTCCACGAAGACCGCCGGGCCGCCAGCCGGGCCGTCCACCCGCTGCAAACGCCCGGGCACCCCGGGCAGGGCCTC
>CAZLSD010000001.1:37924-45197 GCA_964561775.1 uncultured Desulfarculus sp.
TTGCCGGCGGCCTTGGCGGCGGGCAGCAGTTCGCTGAAAAGCCGCCGCTTGGCCGCGAAGTAGTCATCCAGGTCGCGGTGGTAATCCAGGTGGTCGCGGCTCAAGTTGGTGAAGAGCCCCAGGTCGAAGAGGCAGCCCTCCACCCGGCGCTGGGCCAGGGCGTGGCTGGAGACCTCCATCACCACCTGGGAGGCCCCGGCGGCGCGCATCGCGGCCAGCAGGGCGGCCAGTTCCACCGACTCGGGCGTGGTCATGTCGGCCAGGCGGTGATAGCCGGGGTAGCGCACCTCCACCGTGCCGATGACCCCCACTGGGCCGCGCCCGGCCAGGATGGACTCGACAAGGTAGCTGGTGGTGGTCTTGCCGTTGGTGCCGGTCAGGCCCAGCAGGGTCATGGACCTGGTGGGCTGGCCGTAAAACTCCTGGGCCAGGATGGCCAGGGCCGCCCGGCTGTCGGCCACGGCCAACTGGGGCAGGGGCAGATCGGCCTGGGGGCGCGTGACCAGGGCGGCGGCGGCCCCGGCGGCCAGGGCCTGGGGCAGATAGGCGTGGCCGTCGGCGGCCACCCCGCTTAGCGCGGCGAAGAGCATGCCCGGCCCCACCCGGCGCGAGTCGCAGGTGAGCCCGGATATCTCCGTCTCCGGCTGGGCTCCCAGCCAGGCGGCCTCCAGGCCAGCGGCGTCAAGCAGGCTTGTCAGCTCGGCGGCGCGCATCAGGCCCCCCCCTCGGCGGCGGCCGGGTTCAGCTCCAGGGAGAGAGCCTGGTCTTCCAGAGGGCTGCCCGGGGCCGGGGTTTGGCTGACCACTCGGCCCCAGCCCTTGAGCTGGACCTGGAGGTTGTGGCTGCGCGACAGCTCCATGACCTGGCGCAGGGTGAAGCCGCGCAGGTCGGGGGTCTTGCCCGCGGCCAGGGCCGGGGCGGGATCGGCGGCCAGGCGCTGGGCCTTGGCCGGGGCCTTGGGGACGGCGGCCTGCAGGCGGCGCGCGCCGTCGCCGGAGCTGGCGCCCAGGGTCTCCAGGGCGGCGCGGGCGATCTGGCTCCAGGCCGGGCCGGCCACCACGCCGCCATAGTGCTGGCCCTTGGGCGTGTCGATGACCACCAGCACGGCGGCCTTGGGGTCGTCGGCGGGTAAAAAGCCCACGAAGCTGGCCATGTAGTCGGTGTCGGAGTAGCCGCCCTGGGGGTTCAGCTTCTGCGCGGTGCCGGTCTTGCCCGCCACCAGGAAGGGGTCCACCCGGGCCAGGGTGCCGGTGCCGCCGGGCTGGGTCACCTCGGCCATCATGGCGGTCAGGGCGCGGGCGGCCTGGGGGCTCAAGGGCTGGCTGACCTGCTGGGGCGAGAATTCCTTGAGCAGGTGGCCCTCGGGGGAGAGCACCGAGCGCACCAGGAAGGGCTTCATCAGGGCCCCGCCGTTGGCGATGGCGCTGACGGCCTGCAACATCTGCATGCCGGTGACCGCCACGCCCTGGCCGAAGCAGATGTTGGCCAGGTCCACCGGACGCCAGGCTCCGTGGGGGCGCAGGATGCCCCGGCTCTCGCCGGGCAGGTCCACCTCGCTGGGCTTGCCAAAGCCGAAGGCCTGGAAGGTGCGGTGGAGGGCCTCGCCTCCCACGGTCTGCCCCACCTTGGCCGCTCCGATGTTGGAGCTGAACTTGACTATCTCGCTCAGGCTGAGCTGACCGTAGGAGTGGGTGTCGTGGATGGTGCGGCCGCCGATGCTCCACTCGCCCTGCTCGCAGAAGAAGCGGGAATCCGGACTGACCTTGCCGCTCATCAGGGCGGCCCCGGCCACGAATATCTTGAAGGTGGAGCCCGGCTCGTAGGTGTCGGTGATGACCCGGTTGCGGTAGGTCTCCTTGGGGTAGCGGTCATAGGCGTTGGGGTTGAAGGAGGGCACCGAGGCCAGGGCCAGGATTTCCCCGGTGCGGGGAATCATGACCACGGCCATGCCGCCCTTGGCCCCGCGGCTGCTAACCGTGGCGGCCAGGATCTTCTCGGTCAGATACTGCAGGCGCTTGTCCAGGGTGAGGATCAGGTGGCTGCCCTCGGACTGGGAGACGCCGGGCCTGGTGCTCAGGTGGATGGGCCGGCCCAGGGCGTCGCGCATGGTGGGCACCTTGGCCAGCTGCCCCTTGAGGATGGAGTCGTATTGGACCTCCACCCCCTCCATGGCCTTGTCGTCCAGGCCGGTGAAGCCGATGACGTGGCAGGCCAGGTTGGTGTAGGGGTAGTAGCGGCGGGGCTCCGGCGCCAGGCCCACTCCCACCAACTCCAGGGAGCGCACGGCCTGGGCCTTTTCGGGATTGACCCGGCGAGCCACCCACACGAAGGGCTTGTCCTGCTTGATGCGCTTCATGACGTCGTGCTGGGAAAGCCCCAGGGCCTGGGCCAAGTGGCGGCTGGCCCCCTCCTCGGCTTCCTTCTTCAGGATGATGCGCGGGCGGGCGTAGACGCTGTCGGTGTCCACCGAGAGCGCCAGTTCCTCCTGGTGGCGGTCGAAGATGACGCCCCGGCGCGCTCCCACCTCCACCGGCCGGATGATCTCGCCGTCGGCCATTTCCTTGAGGTGCTTGTGCTGCAACACCTGCAGGTCGAAGGCCCGCCAGATAAGCACCAAGCTGGCCAGTCCGAAGACCACTCCCAGCATGGTCACGCGGTTGCGCAACATCCGCTTGCGTTTGGCGTCCAGGGGCTGGTTCATCTTAGCCCCCGCAACTGCTCGGCCTTGGGGCCGCCCAGGCCCAGGCGGGCGCCCTCGCGCTCCAGGTGCTCGGGCGCGCGCAGGTTGCTTAGCTCCAGCTTTAGCCGGCGGCCGACCTCGTTCTGCTCGCGCTGGGTCTCCAACTCGCGGCTGATCTCGTACTGCACGTTCAGGATGCGGATGGCCGTGTAGGCATAGAGCACGCCCGCGGCGGTGAAGAGCCCCACCAAGAGCAGCAGGGCGCGCATGCTGATGCCGAAGCGGCTTTCGCCGTCATCGGCCAGGTGGCGGTTGCCCATGCGCAGGCTCACGTTCACGCCGCCACCTCCGTGCGCACCGCCCAGCGCAGGCGGGCCGAGCGGGAGCGGGGGTTGGCGGCGATCTCCTCCGGGCTGGGCTTGAGGGCCTTGGCCTGGGGCAGGTCCATGAGCGGCCGCCGGCCGCAGACGCAACTAGCCAGGCGGGGCGGGCAGGTGCAGGGATGGGCCAGGGCGCGCAGGGCCTGCTTGACCCGGCGGTCCTCCAGGGAGTGATAGCTGATGACCGCCACCCGGCCGCCGGGCTGAAGCAGCCGCGGCAACTGGGCCAGGAAGCTGTCCAGTTGGCCCAGTTCGTCGTTGACCAGGATGCGCAAGGCCTGGAAGGTCTGGGTGGCGGGGTGGATGGAGCGGGCGCGGCGGACCGCGGCGGGCAGGGCGGCCTCCACGATGGAGGCCAGGCGGGCCGTGCGGGTGATGGGCTCGGTCTGGCGGGCGGCCACGATGGCCCGGGCGATGCGCCGGGCAAAGGGCTCCTCGCCCAGGCTGGCGATGGCCCGGGCCAGTTCCCGCTCCTCCAGGCCGTTGACCAGGCTGGCCGCGTCCGGGCCGCTTTGGCCCATGCGCATGTCCAGCGGTCCGTCCTGGCGGAAGGAAAATCCGCGCCCGGCCTGATCCAGCTGCATGGAGCTCACGCCCAGGTCCAAGAGGATGCCATCGGCCTTGCCCTCCCCATGCCCAGCGAGCTGGGATTCCATCTCGGCGAAACCAGCCTGGACCAGCACGCCCCGCTCCCCGAAAGGGGCCAGGGCGGCTCGGGCCAGGGCCAGCGCCTCCTGGTCACGGTCCAGGCCCAGCAGCCGCCCGGCTGGAGAACTGGCCTCCAGAATGGCGCTGGCGTGGCCGCCGGCTCCCAGGGTGCCGTCCACGTAGAAGCCTCCCGAAAAGGGCGCCAAGGCCGCCAGGACCTCGGCCCGCATTACTGGCCGGTGGAGCAGGTTCATATCCGGACCCGGAGAAGCTAGAGGCCCTTGGCCGCCATGATGGAGCTCAAGGCGCCGAAGTTGACCTTGGCCAACTCGCGCGCCTCGCGCCAGCGATCCTTGTTCCAAATCTCGAAGTTGCGCTGCATGCCCTGCACCAGGAGCTGGCCGTCGAGCTCGGCCAGTTCGCGCAAGGGCTGGGGAATCAGCACCCGCCCTTGCTTGTCGCAGGGACACTCGCTGGCGCCGCCGATGTAGAAGCGCCTGAAGGCCTGGATCTCGGGCTCCATCAGGGATAGCTGGCTCACCTTCTCGGTCAGGCTTCGCCACTCGTCAGCAGGGTACGCCACCAGGCAGACGTCGGAGGTGGTGATGAACAACCTCTCGTCGCCCTTGCCACGCAGGACATCGCGGAAGCGGGCCGGAATGGCCAGCCGCCCCTTGTCGTCCAGCGTGTGAAATGATAGCCCGGTGAACACCCGGCCCCTCCGGCCTGGGTACAGTACCCACAAAACCCCACTTCATACCACTAGGCCCCACTATAAGGGCGTCTAGGAAGACATGTCAATTAAAAAACAAGAAATTTGCCTATGAATCAGGCGGATGACCCAGGATAATCATATGATTGCCCAGGGTATTGCAGGCTATTGGCGACCTATTACCACTTTACCGGGCAACACCCCAAAATTCATCAGTTATTGTTTAATAGTCCGGCCATGGCCCCGGTTGGGGCCGCCAGCGGGCGCGCAGGTTTTTCCCGCGTTTGGTGGTATGCGGTGGGGATTTGCCGAAGTGCGAGGATAACATGCTGATAAAAAGCATTAAATAGTCATGGCTCCCCGCCAGCCTTGACCTTGCCCCCGGGCTTACTCTACACTGCGGGGAACGAGGCTTCCTTACACCCCTCCCCGAGCGCGGCCAAGGAGAGAGCATGACCCCCCTGCTGGGTTTTTGCGGGGCCAGCAACAGCGGCAAGACCACCCTGGCGTGCGCGGTGCTGACCGAACTGACCCGGCGCGGCCTCAAGGTGGGGGCCTTGAAACACCATGGCCACGGCGAGCCCCTGGCGCCGGTCCCGGGAGCCAGCCAGGGCGGGGGGCCCAAGGACAGCGACCGCCTGCTGGCCGCCGGGGCCCGGCGGGTGGCCCTGGCCCACGCTGGCGGCCTGACCCTGTGGGCGGGCGGCGAGACCGCGCTCCAATGCCCGGAGGAACTGGTCGGCCTGTTCATGGGCGGCCTGGACCTGGCCCTGGTGGAGGGCTACAAGGGCGCGGACCTGGACAAGATCGAGGTGGTGGCTCCGGGCAAGGACCCCATCCTGCCCCCGGGCGGACGGCTCTTGGCCATCACCCGCCGGGGCGGCTCGGGCCGGGAGGCCGGCCTGCCCGTGTTGGACGCCGACCAGCCGGCCCAGGTGGCCGACTTCGTGCTGGACCACCTGAAACTGGCCTCCGTGCCCGCCTGGCGGCTGAGCCTGGACGGCCGGGAGGTGGAGCCAAACCCCGCGCTAAGGAACCTGCTGCAGGACGCCCTGCGCGCCCTGCGCGCCGGCCTCCCCGGGGGGGAACTGGCCCGCCGCCTGGAGATACGCTTTGACTGAGGCCCCGCCGGCCATGGGGGTCCACACCCCCTTGCCCAGCCTGGCCCAGACCCGGGCCATGTGGGACGCCCACTGCATGCTGGACAACATCCGCCGCCACTCCGAGGTGGTCTGCGCGGTGGCCCTGCTTCTGACCGACTGGCTGGCCCAGGCCGGGGTGACGCTGCACCGGCCGGCGGTGGAGGTGGGGGCGCTTCTGCACGACATCGCCAAGACCCCCTGCCTGGGCAGCCAGCGCCGCCACGACTTGGAGGGACAGGAGATGCTCTGCCAGGCCGGTTTTCCGGAACTGGGACGCATCGTGGCCCTGCACGTCTATCTGCCCCCCGGCCACCCCCTGGACGAGGCCATGCTGGTTAACTACGCCGACAAGCGGGTTAACCACGAGAGCATCGTCAACCTGAACCAGCGCTACGCCTACATCGCCGAGCGCTACGGCAAGGGAGACCCCGAGCTGCTGGCGCGCATCGAGCATGGCCGCCACCGCTCCCTGGAGGTGGAGCGCCTGCTTTTCGCCAGGATGCTCCACCGCCACACCCCCGACGAGGTGACCCGGCGCTGGAAGGAGAAGCTATGTCCCGATTGAGAGTGGCGGTGATCTATGGCGGGTCCTCCAACGAGCGGGAGGTCTCCCTTAAATCCGGCTCGGCCGTGGCCGCCTGCCTGGACCCCGAGCGTTTCCAGGTGAGCAGCTATGACCCGGCCAGCGACCTGGGCCGCCTGGTGGAGGACGCCCCCCGCCTGGACGTGGCCCTGGTCATGCTGCACGGCCGGGGCGGCGAGGACGGCTCCATGCAGGGGCTCTTGGACCTGCTGGGCCTGCCCTATCAGTGCGCCGGGGTGCTGGGCTGCGCCCTGGCCATGCACAAGCCCATGGCCAAGGACCGCTACCGCCTGGCCGGCCTGCCCGTGGCCCCGGACCTGACCCTGCGCCGCGGCGAGCCCTGGCGCGAGGAGGACATCCTGGCCCGGACAGGGCTGCCCCTGGTGGTCAAGCCGGCCCACGAGGGCTCCAGCGTGGGCATCAGCATCGTCAAGGAGGCCAAGGATCTGGCTCCGGCGCTCCAGGCGGCCTTCGCCCTGGACCGCGAGGTCCTGCTGGAGGGCTACCTGGCCGGGCGCGAGCTGACCTGCGGCGTGCTGGGCAACCGGGAGCTCTTGGCCCTGCCCCTGGTGGAGATCATCCCCGGCCAGCAGTACGTCTACTTCGACTACCAGGCCAAGTACCTGCCCGGGGCCAGCCAGGAGATATGCCCCGCCCCGGTCAGCCAGGAAGTCACCCTCCAGGTGCAGGAGATGGCCCGCGCCGCCCACCGCGCCCTGGGGCTCAAGGGCTATTCGCGCTCGGACTTCATCCTCACCGCCCAAGGCCCTTTCATCCTGGAGACCAACACCATCCCCGGCATGACCAAGACCAGTCTGCTGCCCCAGGCCGCCGCCGTGGCGGGCATGAGCTTCCCCGCCCTGGTGGAACGCCTCATCACCCTGGCCCTGGAGCCCTAAAGGTCGGGTGCCTCGGCTCCCATAACGGGTCGGGTGAGGCTTGGCCCTGACCGGACCCCGCCCGTTCCCGAAGGGACATTGTCAAACAAGACGGGCGGGGATAAACCCCGCCCCTACATAAAGAAAAGATGCCTTCTTCTTAGGGGCGGGGATTACCTCCGCCCGCTTTTTTTTGGAAGCCCCACACCGGGAGCCCAACCCGCCCGATCTGGCTTGAGCCTCGCCCGAC
>CAZLSD010000001.1:45297-48208 GCA_964561775.1 uncultured Desulfarculus sp.
CGGCACGCCGCTAGCGCTTCATGTTGATGGCTTCCTTTAGCATCTCGTCGGAGGTGGTGATGCTCTTGGCGTTGGCCTGGTAGGCGCGCTGATAGTTGATGAGGTTGACGATCTCGGTGGCCACGTCCACGTTGGATGATTCCAGGGCGCCGGATTCTATGCTGCCCAGGCCCATGGTCTGGTCGCCGGGCAGGCCCACGGTGACCGTGCCGGCGTCGGCGGTGGCGTACCACAGGTTGTCGCCGGACCGGGTCAGGTTGCCCGGGGCTGTGAAGTTGCTCAAGGCCACCGCGCCCAGCAGTTCGGTGCGGTTGTTGCTGTAGACGGCGTAGATGTAGCCGTTCTCGTCGATCTGCAAGGTCTCGAACTCGCCCAGGGGCGAGCCGTCCTGGTAGACATAGAGCACCTCGCTGTCGCCGGCCTGCATGGTGGAGGCGCTGGCGGCGGTGGGGGTGTAGTCCCAGGTGATGGCCTGGTCCACCCCGTCGAAGCTGAAGGTGAGGGCCACCTCTCCCTCGGTCTCGGCCGTGTCGCCGGCGTCGGTGGCCACGCTGGTCTGGGTGGCGGTGTTGAAGTCCAGGGACTGGCTGGCGCCCAGGGTGCTGTCGGCGGCCACGGTCAGGGTGGCGCTGGCTCCCACGTCGCTGCGGGCCAGGTGCAGGTACTGGCTGCTTCCGCTGCTCACCGCCGAGGCCGTCACCAGGGAGGTGGCGCTGTCGTCCAGGCCGCCGGACAGGGTGGCCCCGCTCACGGCTATGCCGCCCGTGGCGGCCAGGGTCAGGGCGTTGCCGGCGCTGCCCGCGCTGGAGGCGCTCAGGAACACGTCGCTGCCCCCGTTGGAGCTAGCGGTCACGCCCAGGGCGGCGGTGTTGATGGCGCTGGCCAGAGTGGCGGCGTCGGTGAAGTCCACGCCCTGGGTGAAGGTCTGTCCGGCCACGGTGACGGTGTCGCCGGCGGCCAGGCTGGTCAGGTTTATGGCCCCGCTGGCGGAGACTCCGTTGTTGATGGCGCTGATGAGGCTGGCCAGGGAGGTGGTGTCGCTGGCGGCGATGTTGGCCCCGGAGTCGGAGACATCCATCACCTGGGCGGCCTCGGCGTGGAGCGTGACCACTCCGGCGCTGGCGCTGGCGAAATAGGTGTGGGTTGGGTCGCTGTTGATCTGGGATACCAGCCAGTTGGCCGCGTCGGTGGCGGTCATGTCGGTGGTGAAGGAGTAGGTGTCCGCGCCTATGGTCACGCTGTCGCCGGTCAGGGCCCCGGCCCCGCTGAAGGTGACGGTGGCCGTGGTGCGGTAGGTCTGGGCGCTGCCCGCGCCGGTGTAGGTGAATTCCTCGCCCAGGCTGGCGCTGGCCGCGGAGCCGGTGGTGCTGAAGCCGGGGCTGTAGGTGTAGGCGTCGCCCGCGCCGCTGCCGCCCTGGGAGGTTCCCACCAGCTGGCCGTCGGTGTTGAAGTGCAGGTAATAGGTGTTGCCGGGGTAGATGGGGTTGACCGTGGAGGTTCCGTCGGTGGCGGTTTCGAAGCTGGAGGCCTTCCAGGTATAGGAGCTGCCGGCGGGGCTGGTGCCGCTGAAGCTGGTAAGGCGCTGATAATAAGTGGTTATCTGGTGGGAATCCCCTGCGGCGTCATAGACCGTGGCGGTGTAGGAGAAGTTGTAGGTGTCGGAGTCCGCGGGGTCTATGGCCGTGGCCTGGCCAAAGGTGTCGCTGTCGCCGGCGTCCAGGTTCAGGGTCATCTCCAGGACGCTGGTGGCCACCCCGGTGTTTTGCGTGGTGTCGATGCGCAGGTCGCTCAAGGCCCCGGTGCTCACCGTGTCGCCGCTGGCCAGATAGCCCTGGAGCACGTACCCCTCGGAGTTGATGATGAAGCCGTTGGCGTTAAGGCTGAACTCGCCGGCCCGGCTGTAGTAGTAGGTTCCGGTGCTGCCCGTCACCGCCCCTCCGGCGGTGGAGACGCCCTGCTTCAAGGTGAAGTAGCCCGCCCCGTCGATGGCCAGGTCCAGGGCGTTGTCGGTGGTGGTGATGGAGCCCTGGGCCAGCATGTACTGGGTGCCCAGGTAGGAGCCGTTGCCGATGGCCGACTGGGTGGTGCTGCCGTTGGCCAACTGGCTGGCCATGATGTCGTGGAATTCGGCCCGGGTGGCCTTGTAGCCGCTGGTGTTCTGGTTGGCCAGGTTGTCGGCCACGCTGGAGAGCGCGGTGGTGTGGGAGGTCACTCCCGCCCACCCGCTGTAGAGGGATGGCATGTGCATGGTAGGCCCCTTCCTTGGGTTGCCTGGGCGGGCCGTGGCCCGCTATCTCGACCCGTAGGGGAAGCAACCTGGATGCCAAAGCGGGCTGCCGGGGGCGGATCAGTCAATTCGCGGGGTTGCCTCGCGGGGTCCAGGCCGGGCCGGGCCGGGACGAGGAAATTGTTTCCCCCCCGGCCGGCACATGCTACCTTGCCGGGCAACCATCCCAGCAGGCAGGAGACGCCCGCCATGAGTCAAGCCGCCCTCCCCAGCCCCATGGCCGACACCCCGGCCTGGCGTCTTGGCCCCGGCCGCCGCGACAAGAGCCAGGAGACCGTGGCCAGGGAGACGCCCCTGGAGATTCGCCTCAACGGCCGCGCCCACACCCTGGTCATGGCCAGCCCCACCCAACTGGAGGACCTGGCCTGGGGATTCTGCCGCAGCGAGGGCCTGGCCCGGGAGAACGCGGACATGCTGGAGGTCAGGCTGGGGCGGAGCGAGAGCCAGGACCTGGGCGCGGCCTGCTGGATCGACATCAGCCTGCCCCCGGAACTGGCCCGGCGGGCCAAGGTGCGCCGCCTGGCCCCGGCGCTCACCTCCTGCGGGCTGTGCGGGCTGGAATCCCTGGAGCAGCTGAGCCTGGACGCGCCCTCCGATGGCAGGTTCCGGCTGCACCGCACCGGC
>CAZLSD010000002.1:0-30232 GCA_964561775.1 uncultured Desulfarculus sp.
GCAGGGGGGCGTGGCTTCTCCCCGCTCTTCCTGCTCGCGGCAGGCGGCGCAGCTCAGGGCCGGGTAGTCGGCCTTGGCGGCCAGATGACGCTCCAGGGCCGCCAATTCCCGGCTGGCCGCGGGCTCCAGCCAAGGCGGGCAGAGCGCCGTCAGCAGGGGCTCCAGCAGGGCGGCGGGCAGGTCCGCCCAGGCGTCGGGAGCGCAGGGCGCGGACCGGCCTCCGGCCCGGAGCACCCCCTGCCAGCGTGGCCGCGCCAGGGCCAGCAGCGTGAGGGCCAGGCTGGCCGGTCCGGGGTTGGCGGCCAGCCGCTCCTGCCAGACCGGCGGCTCGGGCGGGATCAGGAAGATGCGGGCCGGTCCCAGGTCCAGGCCTATTTCATCACGGCGCGGCATGGGACGATGATGCCGCGCCGCCGGGAGCCCGGCCAGGGAAGAGCCGCACTATGACGCGGGAGCGAGAGCGCGGGACCTTATTCCGCCAACAGGCGGGCCACCTCGCCGACCGCGGCGATGACCCGCTCCACCTCCTGGTCGCTCAGGCCGGGGTAGAAGGGCAGGGTGAGGGTGCGGCTGCCAATGCGTTCGGCCTGGGGGAAGTCGCCCGGCTGGTAGCCGAAGCGGTCGCGGTAATAGGAGAGCAGGTGCAAGGCGCGGTAGTTGACCGCCACGCCCAGGCCGCGCTCCTGCAACATGGCCAGGAAACGGTCGCGCTGGTCCACCCACAGGGTGAAAAGATGGCGGCCGTGCGTCATGCCCTCCGGCGCGGCGGGCAGTTCCACCCCGGGCAGGCCTTGGAAGGCCTGGGCATAGCGCCGGGCTATCTGCTCGCGCCGGGCCAGGCGCGCCTCCAGGCCGGCCAGCTGGGGGATGAGCAGGCAGGCCAGGATGTCGCTCAGGTTGGCCTTGTAACCCAGTTCCACCATGTCGTAGTGCTGATAGGTTCCGTGATAGCGGTCGGCCGCGCCCTTGCTCATGCCGTGCAGGCGCAAGCAGCGCAGCTTCTGGGCCAGCTCCTCGGAGTCGGTGGCCACCGCCCCGCCCTCGCCGCAGGTCAGGTTCTTGGTGGCGTAGAAGCTGTAGCAGGCCAGGTCGGCCAGCCCGGCCGAGGAGAGCCCGTCGCGGCGGGATTCCACGGCGTGGGCGCAGTCGGCCATCAGGGCCAGGCCGTGGCGGTCGGCGATCTCGCGCAGGGCGCGCATGTCGCACATCAGGCCATAGAGATGCACGGGCAGGATGGCCTTGGTGCGGGGGGTGATGGCCGCCTCCACCAGGGCGGGGTCCAGGTTGCCGGTCGAGGGCTCCACGTCCGCCAGCACCGGGGTGGCCCCGGCGTGCAGCACCGCGTTGGGCGTGGCGATGAAGGTCATGGGCGTGGTGATGACCTCGTCGCCCGGCCCCACGCCCAGGGCTTTTAGGCCCAAAAACAGCGCGGCGGTGCAGGAGGCCATGCTCACCACCTGGGACACGCCCAGGTACTCGGCGAACAGGCTCTCGAACTGGGCGCAGGCCGGGCCGCTGGTCAAAAAAAGCGAGCCCAGCGCCTGGGCGCAGGCCTGCTTTTCCTCCTCGCCCAGGTGATGGCGGTAGAACTCTATCTTGTCGTTGGCCATGGCGGGTTTCACCTTTCCGCCCCGCTGCCGCGGGTCTGTCAGGTTTATTAATGCAAAAGACGCCCGCGCGCAACAACGCGCGACCCTTGGGCCTGGCCGCGGCTTCTGGTAGTCTGGGGGCCAGCCCCAGCAGGGAGACGATGATGCCCGCCAGTCAACAAGAGTTCCGCAGCATCTGCCGCATCTGCCATGGCGGCTGCGCGGCCAGGCTCAGGGTGGAGCAGGGCCGTCTGGTCCGCGTGATGCCCGAGCCCTCCTCGCCCTTCAGCCTGGGGCGCATGTGCGTCAAGGGCCTCAACACCCTGGCCTTCATGTATCACCCCGAGCGCCTGACCATGCCCTTGAAGCGGGTGGGCGCGCGCGGCGGCGGCCAGTGGCGGGAGCTGAGCTGGGACCAGGCGCTAGGCGAGATCGCCCAGCGGGTGGAGGCCATCCGCCAGGAATCTGGACCGCAGGCCATCGCCCTGGGACAGGGCACCGGCCGGCACCATTACTTCCACGTCATCCGTTTCGCCAACAGCCTGGGCACGCCCAACTGGTACGAGCCGGGCCTGGCCAACTGCTATATCCCCCGCATCAGCGTGAGCAACATGACCTACGGCGGTTTTGTCAGCGCCGACTATTACGGCGGCGCGCAGCCGCGCACCATTTTGTTCTGGGGGCACAACCCCCTGGTCAGCCACCCCGATGGCGAGCTGGGCTGGGCCGCGGCGCGGGCCTTGAAGGCCGGGGCGCTCGGCATCGCCGTGGACCCCCGCCGCTCCGAGACCGCCCGCCGCTGCCAGCTCTGGCTGCCCATCCGCCCCGGCACGGACGACGCCCTGGCCCTGGCCATGTGCCGGGTCATCATCGAAGAGGGCCTCTACGACAACGATTTCGTGGAGCAATGGTGCGTGGGCCTGGATCGGCTGGCCCAGCGGGTCAGCCCCTGCACCCCGGCCTGGGCCGAGGGCGTAACCGGGGTGAAGGCCGGGCTCATCGAGGAGGCCGCCCGGCTTTATGCTAAAGAACGCCCCGGCGTGCTGGAGTGGGGCGTGGCCATAGAGCAGAACCCCAATTCCCTGCAAACCGTGCGCGCCCTGGCCATCCTGCGCGCCCTGACCGGCAACCTGGACGTGCCCGGCGGCGACTGCTTCGGCCTGGACCTGCTCAAGCCCTATCCCGTGCTGCGCGATCATCTGCCCCCCGAGGCGGCCAAGCTGCGCCTGGGGGCCGAGCGCTTCAAGCTGCTGGGGGGCTTCAGGGCCTTCATGCCCTCGGCCCACATCCCCGCCTTGTTCGGGGCCATGCGCACGGGCGAGCCCTACCGGGTGCGCGGCCTGCTCATCTTCGGCAACAACCCCCTGCTCACGGTGGCCGACTCGCGCAAGGTGCTGGACTCGCTCCTGGCCCTGGACCTCTTGGTAGTCAGCGAGCACTTCATGACCCCCACGGCGGCCCTGGCCGACTACGTGCTTCCGGCGGCCTTCTGGCCCGAGGTTGAAGGCCTGACCGAGCTGCCCTTCGTGGCCGGCCGGGGGGTGGCCGCCCAGAGCCGGGTGGTCACGGTGGGCCAATGCCGCCAGAACGAGGATATCCTCATCGACCTGGCCCGGCGGCTGGACCTGCCCGGCAGCCAGGCCAGCCTGGAGCAGATATTCGATCAGCGCCTGGAGCCTTTGGGGTTGAGCTTCGCCCAGATGAAGGAGCGCTTCCTGTTGCTGCCCGAGCGCGGCTATCGCACCTATGAGGCCAAGGGCTTCCGCACGCCCTCGCGCAAGGTGGAGTTGTACTGCAAGGGCCTGGAGCGCATCGGCTACGACCCGCTGCCCTCCTACCAGGAGCCACCCGAGAGCCCCATTGCCAGCCCGCAGCTGGCCGCGCAATATCCCCTGACGCTAACCACCGGGGCGCGCCGCAGCGAGTTTTTTCACAGCGAGGGCCGTCAGGTGCTCCCCTTGCGCCAGCGCCGCCCCGATCCCCTGGCCCAGATGAACCCCGCCGACGCCGCGCCCCTGGGCATCGACGACGGCGACTGGGTGTGGGTGGTCTCGCCGCGCGGGCGCATCCGCATGCGGGCCAGCTTAAGTCAGGATATCCGCCCCGGCGTGGTCAGCCTGGACCACGGCTGGTGGTTCCCCGAACGCGAGCCCCCTTACTTTGGAGCCTTCGACTCCAACGCCAACGTGCTCACCAGCCAGGACGAGCCCTATGACCCCGCCTTCGGGTCCTATCAACTGCGCGGCTTGTTGTGCAGGGTGGAGAAGTGATGGGCTTGGGGGGGCGTTGCTCTGGCGGCCGCCCAAGTAATGGTTCCACCTTGCCTGGTCGCGTCCCCGCCGGGGTTCATATCCGCCGGGGTTTGTGGTATGGAAGAAGAATGGGCGTCACCCCAGCCCGGCAGCCATGCAAGCGGCCCATGCCATAAGGAATGCTAATCTTGGTTTCTTCCCCCACCCCCAAGCCCCTGCGCTTCCCGCTGGCCTTGTCCGAACCCATGCCTCGTTTCTTGGCCTGGTTCTCCCTGGTGGGGGCGATCCTGGCTCTGGCTCTCATCCTGGGGGCTGGCTATCAATACCGTCAAGCCAAGCTGGAATTCCGCCAGTTCCTGGCGGGGCTGGCGCTCAAGGATCAGCAGGGCGCCTCCTTCTTCCGGCTGCGCATTGATCGGGAGCATCCGCCCCGCTACATCTGGAAGCCGCTCTTCATCGGTCCCCTGGAGCATCCCGACGGACCCCTGCCCGGGCAGGAGGACTACAAGGTCAAGGCCGTGGCGGTGTTTAACCTGGACAAGACTCAACGGCTGTATTTCCGCATCAAGGGCAACGACGGCATCTCGGTCTTGGTGCAGGGCCAGCGCCTGTTCGACGAATGGCGTCCGGTGCATCTGGGCATTCTCACCGACTTCAACGAGGTGGTCGGGGCGGGGCTCAATCTGCTGGAGGTGGATGTCTACCTGGGGCACAACAAGGGCACGCTGGAGGTGCGCATCCTGGACGCCCTGGGGCAGGAGGTGGAGCTGGTCCCGCTATCCCTGGGGCTGGACGCCGGGCATTGGCAGGAACTGGGCGAGAAGGAGGCCCTGGCCCGCAGCCTGCGCGGCCTGGGCGTGTTGCTGCTGATTCTGTTTCTGCTGATACCGCCGGCCTGGGTGGCCATCCGCAACCCCGGTTTCCTGCGGCAATGGCTGGAGGCCTGGCGTCCCCTGGAGAGGGGGTTCCTGCTGGGCTTCTGTCTGATGCTGCTCTACCAGGCCATCACCTACCTGGGCATGTCGGACGAGGAGGACATAAGGCATCTGATAGCCTATCCTCTGCTGGGAGGTCTGCTGGGCGGCATGGTCCAGTTCGCCACCCTAGGCCGGGGCGCCGGGCAGGCGCGCTCGGCCCAGGCCGGGCCAGGCCGCCTCAAGGCCTGGTATCTGGCGCGGGAAGCCTGGCTGACGCCTCTGCTGGTTTTCGGCGGGGCGCTGCTTTTCTGGTCCTGGGCGGTGGACGCCCGCGGCGGAGAGTTCCCCGGAACCTGGCTCAGCGCTCCCTGGGACGCCAAGCAGTACAAGGACATCATGGTGCGCGGCCTGGTGGCCGAACGCCTGGAGTACGGCGCCATCCAGGGCAACTACGCCTGGCACCCCTTCTTTCCCTGGCTGGCCCGCGGCTTCTACCGCCTGGGGCTGGGCGAGGACTGGGCCTTGCTGGCCATGGCCTGGCTGGCCTCGGCGGCGGCCTACCAGCTGGTGTTCCGCCTGGCCCGGGAATTGTTCGGCCTGGGCGCGGCCCGCTGGTCGGTGCTGGCCATGGCCTGCTACCCCGCCTCCTTCTATCTTTTCATAGGCTACCCCTACGGCACGGCCATCGCCTTGACCAGCGGTTATGCCTTGGCCATCCAGCGGGGCCGCTATTGGCTGGCCTGCCTGCTGGGCGCTGGCCTGGGCATGACCTATCCCACGGCGGTGCTGGCGGGGGTGATACCGATTTTCATGCTGGTCCCCAGGCTGCGCAGGGAATCCAATCCCTGGCCCTCGCTGCGGGCGCTGTTCATCGCGGGGGCTGGCCCCGCCTTGGGGCTGGGCTCCCTATGCCTGGTCCACTGGCGGCGTTTCGGGGATTTCTTCCTGCCCGTGGCCGCCCACGGCAAGTGGGGCCGCCAGGCCATGTGGCCCTGGGACACCATCCTGGACGGCATCCTGCACGAGCCTCCCCAGTATCCCGAGGCCATCATCACCGTCCTCATCATGGTGGCGATGGTGGCCTTCGCCCACCGCTTCAACGCCGCCCTGTGGGCGCTCTTGCTGGCCGTCTTCGCCATCGGGCCGGCCACCGGCTCCCTGGAATCCACCTACCGGCAGTACCTGATGGCCTGGCCTTTATTCATCCTGCTGGGCAGTTCGCCGCGCAGCCCCTGGCTCAAGGCCAGCCTCTTCTGGATCATGCTCTACCTGGGCATGACCTGGTATCTGCCCCTGTGGCTGGTGGGGGATCTGGTCTGAGGATGCGGGACGCAACCTGGCCGCCGCAGCCAAACCCGGGGCGGCCACCAGCAGCTTGCGGCCGTCCACGCAAAAATGCGCGCCCAGCACGGGCAAGCCGGCCATGATACGCAAGGCCATCTCCC
Source organism: uncultured Desulfarculus sp. (assembly GCA_964561775.1). Classification (GTDB taxonomy): domain Bacteria; phylum Desulfobacterota; class Desulfarculia; order Desulfarculales; family Desulfarculaceae; genus JACRDC01. Next base: position 6,204 of record CAZLSD010000002.1, read on the forward strand.
GCCCGCCGGCCAGGGCCGTCTCCGCCTCGGCGTCACTCAGCCGTTCCACGGCGCGGGTGATCATCAACTCGGGCACGTCGGTATAGGGGTCCAGCTGGCGGGCGGGGACGCGCCTCACCGCCGGCGAATCCACCTGACAGGCCCCGGCCAGCGCCGTGGCCGCCGCGTCGGCCAGGGCGGCGGAGGCGGCCCAGACCGCCACCTGCTCGGCCACGCCGGGGCTGAAGCTGCGCCCCGGCCAGCCGCTGGTCGCCACCCCGCCCACCCCGTCGCCGCCGCGCAAGATCAGCTCATGCCCCAAGGGGCCGCCGGGGAATAGCGGCAGCCCCACCTTTAGCCTTCGCCCCGGGGCCAAACGCACCGCGATGTCGCCGCCGTTGTTCACCACCACCTTGTCCGCGCCCAAATCCCAGGCGGCCTCGGCCACCACCTGGGCCACCGCCCCGGCCACCGCGGCCAGGGAGGTGAGCCTCACCCCGCCGAGGCGGGAGACCTCCGCGCAGGCCTGGGCGGCCAGGCTCACCGCCAGGGGGCGTCGACCGCGCGCGGGGATATCCAGGGCGGATAGCTTGAGGTAGCCGTGGAAGTCGGCCAACTGGGCCAAAAGCTCCAGGGCGATGGCCGCGGCGGCCGCCGCCATGACGGGCCGGGGTTTGCCCCCGGCCCAGGCGCGGATGGAAAGAGTCATGGGGCCCCAGTCCACCAGGACCAGGTCGGGGCGGATGACCCTTATCGGCTCCAACTGGCGGGGTCGGCCGGGCTGAAGGGCTTTATGGCCTCCAGGTGTCCGCCCATGGCCTCATAGTCGCTAAGGCGCATGGTGTACTCCAGGGGGCAGACCGTGGCCGGGGTGGGCACCCAGGTGAAGCCGCCCCGGCGCACCTTTTCCACGTCCACGTAGAAGGTGATGCCGCCGCCGGGCAGCACGAAGACCGGCGCGCCGCCCACGGTGAGCACGGCCTGGCCCGCGTGCACGGCGCGGGTCAAACGCAGGGGATAGCGCGCCACCCCGGCCCGGGCCGAGCCACCGGCCCCGCCCACGTACACCGCCGAGACCCGCGACAGCTGGCAGGTCTCGGCGATGGCGGCCTGGGCCGCCAAGGCCTCCGGGCTCAGCTCTATGGGATGGAAGCGGCCGTCCTCGCCCAGTTGGAACATGGCGGCCAGTTGGCCGGTGGTCTCGGTGACGAGCAGGCGGGTTCCCGCGGGGGTGCGGCTTAAGTCGATGCTTGCCACGATCTGAAGGGGGTCTTCGATGTCGGTGCCGCCCCAGCCATGGCCGGGCCGGCCGAAGTAGCGCCCCGGCGTGGAAGGGCGATAGCTGAGCGCGAGCCCCGAGGGCGAGCAGCCCAGACAGCGTCCGGCGGCGTGGTGGGTGAAGAGGCTGGTGATGTGGGCGTCCAGCACGATGATCTCGTCGGCGGCCTGCTTGAAGAAGGGGGCGAAGAGCCCGGCCGTGGCCGAGCCGCAGCCCACCCGCATGCGCCCGGCCTGCTCGCCGTTGATGACCGGGGGCTGACCCACTTGCAGGTCCAGGGTGGCCCCGCCCTTGACCTTGAGGCGCACGGCCTCTCGGTTGGCGATGGCCGCCACGGCCCGGGCCACGGCGAAGCCGTGCTTGCCGGTCAGCCGGGTCACTCCGCCCACGGCCAGGATTTTGGAGCCGTACTCCTCGGTCTCCACCATGCCCACGGCCCGGCCCTCGAAGGTGATGGCCGCGCCCTCCTCGCCCAGGTGCAGGTCGGTGTCCACCTTGACCTTGACCCCGGAGTAGGAGAGCGGGGCCTCGGTCACCGCCGTGACCACCTCCACCCCGTCGCGGCTGCCGCTCACGATGTAGGGGGCGGGCACGTAGTCGGGATAGGTGCCGCCCGCGCCCAGGGCGGTGATGAGCGGGGTCTCTATGGCCCGCTCGGGGAAGGGTCCCACCAGGTCGGCCACTTGGTCGTAGGTCAGGGGCCGCATGCGCCGGCTGAGGTGATCGCCTTCGTTGACGAAGCGGCGGCAGGCCCCGCTAAGGCCTTTAGGAATGCGGCAGCCCACCGGGCAGGCCTGGCAGAGCAGCACGCCTTCGGCCAGGGGGGCGGCTTCCTCGCGCACCGCCCCGGCCGGGCAGACCTTGAGGCAGGTGCGGCACTCCACGCAGCCCGCGCTCAGGCAGGCCTTCTTGTCTTGCAGGGTGATGACGCCCAGGGGGCAGTCCTTGACGCAGAGGCCGCAGCCGGTGCACTTGTCGCGCTCAAAGATGATCATGCGCCTTCCTCGTCAGCTTCCTTTTCCAGCAGGGCCGCCATGACCCGTTCCAGGCTGAAGGGCTGCTGGCGCAGGGGCCGGCCCAGGGCCATGGCCAATCCGCCGGCCACGGCCGGGGCGGTGGGGATGAGCGAGGGCTCGCCCACGCCCTTGGCCCCATAGGGCCCGTCGGGGTCGTCGGTCTCGATGATGATGGGGATGACTTGCGGCGCGTCGGCCATGGTGGGCAGGTGGTATTGGTGGAAGTTGGTGACGCCTGGCTCGTACTCTTCCATCAGGGCGTAGCCCAGGCCCATGACCACCCCGCCCACGATCTGGCCTTCCACGGCGCGGGGGTTCACCGCTCGTCCCACGTCGTGGGCGGCGGCCACCTTGGGCACGCGCACCTCGCCCGAGTCGCGGTCCACCTGCGCCAGGGCGCATTGGGCGGCAAAGGCGTAGGTCTGATAGGGCGAGCCCTGGCCGGTCTGGGGGTCCAGGGGCGTGGTCTGGGGGTCGAAGTTGGCGGCGGCCTCGGCGCTTAAGCCCCGGGCCTCCATACGCCGCACCAGGCCGGCCAAGTCCATTTCCTTGCCGCCCGCGCAGATGCCCTCGGGGCACAGGCTGACTTCCTCCAGCGGCGCGTCCAGTTCCCGGGCCGCCTCTTGTAGCAGCAGGTCCAGCAGGCTCTGCGCGGCCAGACGCACGGCGTTGCCGCTGACAAAGGTCTGGCGGCTGGCCGAACTGGCTCCGGCGTTAAGGGTGCGGGCGGTGTCGGCGCGCACCAAGCGCAGTTGGGCGGCTGGCCAGCCCAGGGTCTCGGCGGCGATCTGGCTGAGCACGGTGTCGCTGCCCTGGCCCATGTCCGCCGCGCCGATGCACAGCCACATGCGCCCCTTGCGGTCCAGTTGCAGATGCGCCCCGGCCGGATTGCTCATGGCGGTGTTGCCGATGCCGTAGAACATGGCCCCCAGCCCCACTCCGCGCAGGTGGCAATCGTCGGAGATGGCCTCCCGCCGCCAGCGGTCGTAGTGGGGGCGCAGAGCCTCAAGGCATTGCGCCAGGCCCGCCGAGCGCGAAAGGGTCTGGCCGGTGGCGGTCTGGTCGCCCGGGCGCAGGGCGTTTAAGATGCGCAGGTCCAGAGGGTCCAGGTCCAGGCGGCGGGCCAGTTCGTCCATCTGGCCTTCGTGGGCCAAGGCCACCTGGGGCACGCCGAAGCCGCGCATGGCCCCGCACCAGGGGTTGTGGGTGTAGACGAAGCGGGAGAGCACCTGCGCGTGGGGCAGGCGGTAGGGACCGCTGGCGTGCACCGCCGTGCGCACGGCCACGGCCGGGCCATAGGAGGCGTAGACGCCCGAGTCGGCGAAGATGTCCACCTTGGCGGCCAGCAGCTGGCCCCGCTCGTCGGCGGCGGTGGTGTATTCCATGGCCACGCCGTGGCGTTTGGCCGTGGCCAGCAGGGATTCCTCGCGGGTGTAGCTCATCACCACCGGCCTGCGCAGATGATGGGCGGCCAGGGCCAGGAAGCCTTGCAGGCCCAGGTCCAGCTTGCCGCCGAAGCCGCCGCCGGTCTCGGCCTGGATGACCCGCACCTGGTCCTGGGGCAGGCCCAGCAAGCGCGCCACGTCGGACTGGTCGTGGTGGGGGTTCTGGGTGGAGGCCTGCACCACCACCACGCCGTCGGCCCAGAAGGCCCGGCCGCCCTCGGGCTCGATGGGGGCGTGAGTGGCCCGGCTGGTGGCGTAGGTGTTGCTGACGACCACCGGCGCGCTGGCGATGACCTCCTCGGCCTGGCCTTTGTTGATCCTGGCTTGCAGGAGAAGGTTGCCTCCCTCGCCAAGCTGGGGCGCGTCGGGCGCCAGAGCCAGGCGGGGGTCGCGCAGGGCGGGCAAGGGCTCCAACTCCACCTGGATGAGCCGGGCCGCGGCGCGGGCGGTCTCCATGGATTCAGCCGCGATCAGGGCCAGGGCGTCGCCGGCATAGCGCACGGCCTCCTCGGCCAGGATGGGCTGGTCCTTGCGGTTGGCGATGATGCCCACCCGGTTGATGCCGGGGATGTCGGCGGCGGTGAAGATGCGCGCCACGCCGGGGTGGGCCGCGGCCTGGCTGAGGTCCAGGCGCTTGATACGGGCCGGGCCGGTCCCCGCGCGCAGGGCGAATAGGTGCAGGTCGCCGGGCTGGGCCAGGTCCACCCCGAAGCGGCAAGAGCCGTCCACCCGCTCCAGCATGCCGCGCCGGGGCAGGCTCACGTTGATCTGGGACACGTCGCTCATGCCTGGCCTCCCTTGCCGGCCCGGCCGTTTGACCAGGCCTGGGCCAGGGTTCGCGCCGCCACCCGCTCCAGGGCGGGGGCCTTGTAGACCATGGAGGGGCGCTTGCCCGCGGCTTCGATCATCTGCGCCACCAGGGCCTGGGCGGCCCGTCTCCACAGGGCGGGCGAGGGGGGCTGGCCCAGGAGCATCCCCTCCAGGGCGGTCAGGCGGCGCGGGCTGGCGAAGACCGCGCCCGCGCCCAGGCGGGCCTCGCTGATTAGACCCGCATCGTCCAGGCCCAATTGCACGGCCAGGTTGAAGCGGGCGATGCCCACGGCGGCGCGGCGTATCACCTTGCGAAAGGAGGCCGCCAAAGGCTGGGCCGGGGAGGCGAGGCTGAAGTTCACGATGATTTCCCCGGGACCCAGGCCCTTGGCGGCCACCAAGTCTTCCACCAACACTTCACGTAAGCCCTGGGCCGAGGCCAGGCGGGCACAAGCCCCCAGCCCCACCAGCGCGGTGACGCCATCGCCGGCCGGGCTCATGTTGCCCACGTTGCCGCCCAGGGTGGCCACCTGGCGGATCTGCAGCGAGCCCACGCTGCGCGCGGCCTGGGTCAGAAGCGGCAGGCGCTCCAGGAGCAGGGGGTGCTCCTGGCACTGGGCAAAGGTCAGCCCCGCGCCCAGGATGATCCTATCGCCTTGCAGACGCGCGCCGGCCAGCTCGGGCAGGTCGGCCACGTCCACCAGCTGGCCGGCCATCTCCGCGCCGGACAGGCGCTCCTTGCGCAGCTCGATCATGAGATCGCTGCCGCCGGCCAGCACCCGGGCCTGCCCGCGGGCCTGGGCCAGGGCGGTCACGGCCTCATCCAGGCTGGCGGGGCGCAGGTACTCCATGCTCATGCGCCCTCCTCCAGCTTGCCCGCGGCCAACTTCACGGCCGAGAGGATGTCCTGATAGCCGGTGCAGCGGCAGAGGTTGCCCTCCAGGGCTTCCTTGATCTGGGGCTCGGTGGGGCGCGGGGTTTTTTGCAGCAGGGCGTGGGAGCTCATGAGCATGCCCGGGGTGCAGAAGCCGCACTGCACCGCCCCGGCCTCCACAAAGGATTCCTGCAAGGGGTGCAAGGTTCCGTCCTGGGCCAGGCCCTCCACGGTGGTGACTTGGCGGCCCTGGACCTTGCCCGCGGGATAGAGGCAGGAGTCCACGGCCCGGCCGTCCACCAGCACCGTGCAGGCCCCGCACTCGCCCACCCCGCAGCCTTCCTTGGTTCCCTTGAGTCCCAGGTGTTCGCGCAGCACCTGTAGCAGGCTGGCCTGGCCGGCCACGCCCTCCACGACCACCTCTTGTCCGTTGAGCGAGAAACTAAGCTTCATGGTGTCTATCACCGCTGCGTCAGGCCAATTTAATCCGGACCGTCAGGCCCGGCCCCTTGCCAAGCAAAAGCCTTTAGCGCCCCATCATCATGGGCAGCACCAGGGCGATCTGGGGGAAGATGGTCAACACCAGGCAGACCAGGATGATGGCCCCCAGGAAGGGCAGGGAGCCCTTGAAGATTTCCTCCAGGCGCACGTCGGGCATGACCCCGGCCACGGTGAATACGTTGAGCCCCATGGGCGGGGTGATTAGCCCGGCCTCCATCATGAGCACCGACACCACGCCGAACCAGATGGGATGGAAGTTCAAAGTGGTCATGACCGGGAAGATGACCGGCATGGTGAGCACCATCATGGAGATGGCGTCCAAGAGGCAGCCCAGGAAGAGGTAGATGGAGATGACCACGGCCAGGATTACGTAGCGGCTGATGGTAAGCTCGGCGGCCCAGGCGGCGACTTGAGTGGGTATGGTCGACAGGGCCAGGAAATAGCTGAACACGTTGGCCCCGGCCACCAGGAAGAGCACCATGGCCGAGATGCGCATGGAGTCCATGAGGCTGGCCACCAGCATCTTGTAGTTCATGCGCCCCATGACCAGCACCACCAGGAACATCATGGTGGCGCCCACGCCAGCGGCCTCGGTGGGGGTGAAGACGCCCAGATAGATGCCGCCGATAACCACCAGGAACAGGCTGAGCGCGCCGGCCACGCCTTTTAAGGCCTTGAGCTTTTCCATGAAGCTGACCGGCTCGGGGCTGATGGGGGCCAGGGACGGTTTGAGCTTGACCATGAGCAACACGGTGATGACATAGAAGCCCGCCAGCAGCAAACCGGGCAGCAGGCCGGCCACCAGGAGCTTGCCGATGGACTGCTCGGTGAGCATGCCGTAGACGATGAAGCCGATGCTGGGCGGGATCAAAAAGGCCAGAGTGCCTCCCGCGGCCACGCAGCCGGCGGCCAGGCGCGGGCTGTAATTGAGACGCCGCATTTCGGGTATGGCGATGGTGCCCATGGCGGCGGATGCCGCTACCGAGGAGCCGCTGACCGCGGCGAAACCGGCGCAGGCGCTGATGGTGGCCAGGCCCAGGCCGCCGGGGAGCCGCCCCAGCCATTTGTCGAAGGTGGTGAATAGCTGGGAGGTCATGCCCGAACTGGTGCACAGGCCGCCCATGAGAATGAACAGGGGGATTACCGTGTAGGGATAGAAGGCGAAGACCTCGTAGACCGTGCTGGCCACCACGGGCATGGCCGCCTCCAGGCTGGCCAGATAGGTGATGCCCACCACGCCCACGAACATGCAGGACAAGGCGATGGGCATGCCCAGAAAGAGCAGCAGGAACACCGCCACGATGCCCATCAGCCCCACGCTAACCGGATCCATGTTATCTCCTTGCTCTCGCGCGGTCCGCGGCGGGCTTAGGCGGCGTCCTGGGCGCAAAACAGCCGGCCCAGGACGTCGAATAGTTCAAAGACCAGCTCCAGGAAGAAGCAAAGTCCCGCCGCGGAGACCAGCAGGCGGAAGGGCCTCTGGGGCACGCGCAGCATGTCGGAGACGGTGTTCTGATCCCAGGCCACGCTCCAGCCCTCCACGGTGATGATGCCCACGATGAAGAGGCTCATGAGCAGGGTAAAGGTCTCCATGCCCAGGGCAAGCCTGGAAGGCAGCTTGTCCAGCAGCATGGTGACCCGCACGTGGCCCTTGAGCTGATAGGTATAGGCCAGGCCGCAAAGGATGAAGATCACCAGGATGTAACTGGACAGCTCCATGGTGCCTGGAACGGGCTTGTTGAAGACTCCCCGGCCGATGACGTCGCCGGAGGTCAGGAGCATCAGCGGCAGGAGAGCGAACATCCCCGCGTAGGCGAAGTAGTAGGTGATTTTTTGGACCACCTTCCTGGTTTGTTGCAGGACGCTCATGGAACCACTCCTTGTTGTTTGAGGCTGCTCGCTCTCCGCCACTGATACGCGCGGGCTAGTGGTTATGCCATTCGGCAGGCACGGCCGGGCAGGGTGCGCCGTAATCCTGGGCGATCTTGTTGTAGAGGGTGACCGTCTCCTTGGAGGCCAGGCCCTTGGCCTGCAGGTCGGCGGCCCACTTCTTGGTCTCATCCTGGAACTTGGCGAACCAGCGCTCCTCCTCGGCCTTGGGCAACTGGTAGAGCTCCACGCCCTTGCCCTTGATCTCCGCGATCATCTCGGTGTAGGACTTCTGGTTCAGGCCGCCGGTGGTGGCGTAAGGGTTGCCGGCTACTTCAATGATGATGGGCTTCAAGTCCTCGGGAACCTTGTCCCAGGCCTTCTGGTTCATGATAACGCCCTCGGTCACGCAGCCGAAGGTGGCCTGGACGCCGTGCTTGGCCACCTCATGCAGCTTGAAGGCCAGCACCAGGGGCGAGCAGGTCACGATGCCGTCGATGGTGCCGGTCTCCATGGCCATGTAAACCTCGCCCAGGGGCATGAAGATGGGCTCGGCGCCCAGGGCCTTGATGTAGTTGGTCTGGTGGCCGCCGGGGCTGCGGATCTTGAGGCCCTTCAAGTCCTCCATGGTCTTGACCGGCTTCTTGGTCCAGATGAAGGCCTGGATGCAGCCGTTTAGTTCCAGAACCTTGACGCCCTCGAACTCCTTTTGTATGCCGGCGTCCTTGGCATAAAGCTCGTTGCCGATCTTGGCGGCCTTGTCCTTGCCGTCCACCCAGGTGGCCAGCGACATGGTGTCGGCCAGGGGGAAGCGGCCGGGGGTCCAGGTGGCCGTGAAGTAGCCCATGTCCGAGAGGCCCTTCTTGACGATCTCGTAATGCTCGGGGCCGGAACCCAGGGCGCCGCCGGCATAGAGGGTGTAGGTGATGCGGCCGTTGGAGCGCTTCTTCAGCTCCTCCAGCATGGGCGTCCACACGGTTTTCACCTCGCGGCTTGCCGGCGGATGCCAGGTGCTGAATTTGATGTGCATGGTGCCGCCCTTGGAATCCTGGGCCCAGGCCGAGCCTCCCAAGGCCAGCGCGAACAGCATGGCCACGGCCAACATGGAAGCAAACACGCGACGCATAGGATCCTCCATTGGATGTAGAGAGATTGACGCCGCCAGCACTTCGGGTGCTTGGCTCCCCCTGGCCGTGGTCCAAGCCCGGGCGGTCCAGGCGGGGTTACTAAAAATTGCGTTTTCGGCCTACAGGGCCCCAGGCCCCACTTGAACTATAATTTAAAAAGTAATATATAGTTAAAAAGCAGCTCGTGGCAAGGAAAAAGATGGAAAATATAAACAGCAATAATAACGATAAGATATCCATTAAATTCCACCATGGTCCCCGGCAAGCTAGGAGGGGCGTGTTTAATCTATAGTTGACAGGAGCCAAGGAGACGTGAAATTATTACTTTATGGTATTAAGTATAATTTAAACTGCACGGCGGGAAGGCGCGGATAAGAACATGGAGTCCTTGGGTCAAAAACTTCGGGAGCTGCGCAAGGCCAGCAAGCTGACCTTGAAGCAGGTGGCCGAGCAGGTCTCCTGCACCGCCGCCTACATCTCCCAGATCGAAAACGACAAGGCCTCGCCCTCCATCTCCACATTAAAAAGGATAGCCCAGGTCTTCAACGCCCGCATAGTGGATTTCTTCATGGAGGACGCCGACGAGGATCCGGTGGTCACCCGCCCCGATCAATTCACCCAGGTCAGCATGGGGCGTTGGCGGGCCGACATCCGCCAGATGGTCTCCTCCGTCTCGCAGAAACGCATGCAGCCGTTCTACACCGTCATCGAGCCGGGCGGCGGCTCCGACGGCGAGTATACCCACGAGGGCGAGGAGTTCGGCCTGGTGCTCCAGGGCGCCCTCACCCTGCATCTGAACAACGAGAGCCTTAAGGTCAAAAAGGGCGAGAGCTTCTACTTTTCCTCGCTGAAGCCCCATTCCTGGGGCAACGAGGGATCGCGCCCCTGCGTGGTGGTCTGGGTGGTCAGCCCGCCCAGCTGGTAGGCGAAAACCATAATTTGCTTGAGGCCAGCCCGCGCGCGGTGGGTTGGGCGGGAGTGAGAACATGGCCGTGGTGTTCGTGAAAAACGTGGGACAGATGCTCTCGGGCGACGTGAAAGAGCCCCTGCTGGCGGCGGACAGCATCCTCATAGAGGACGGGATCATCAAGGCCGTGGGCAACGGCTTGGAGTGCCCGGCCGGGGCCAAGGTCATCGACGCGGCCGGCGCGGCGGCGCTGCCCGGGCTCATCGACTCCCACTGCCACGTGGTCTTGATGGACTACACCCCCCGCCAGAAGCAGATCGGCTTTTTGGAAAGCTCCGTGCACGGCGGGGTGACCACCTCCATCAGCGCCGGCGAGGTGCACTTGGACGGCCGGCCCAAGGATCGGGCCGGGGTCAAGGCCCTGGCCGTGCTGGCGGCCAAGTGCTTCGCCTCCTTCCGCCCCGGCGGCATGAAGGTGGTGGGTGGCGCGGTCATCCTGGAAAAATCGCTTCAGCTGTCCGACTTCGCCGAGCTGGCCGCCGAGGGCGTGCGCGTGGTGGGCGAGGTGGGCCTGGGCTCCATCAAGGACCCGGCCGAGGCCGCGCCCATGGTGAAAGCGGCCAAGGCCGCGGGCATGACCGTGATGATGCACACCGGCGGAACCTCCATCCCCGGCTCCAGCACCGTCACCGCCCAGCAGGTCATGGACACCGACCCCGACGTGGTGAGCCATATCAACGGCGGCCCCACCGCGGTCAGCCTGGAAGAGGCCAAGCGCTTGGTGGAGGAGACCTCCTACACCCTGGAGATCGTCCACTGCGGCAACCTGCTTAGGGCGGCGCAGGTCTGCCAGATGATTGAGGCGCGCAAGGACTACGGCCGGCTCATCGTCGGCAACGACGCCCCCAGCGGCACCGGGGTGGTGCCTTTGGGCATCCTGCGCACCATGAACTTGATGGCGTCCCTGGGCGGCCTGCCCCCCGAGGTGGTGGTGGGCATGGCCACCGGCAACACGGCCCGGCGCTATGGCCTGAACCGGGGCTTCATCAAGCCCGGCTACGAGGCCGACTTGGTCTTCGCCGACGCCTCCATGGGCTCGGTGGGCGACGACTTCCTGGCCGGCCTCAAAGAGGGCGACAACCCCGGGGTCAGCCTGGTCATGGTGGACGGCCAGGTGGTGGCGGGCAAAAGCCGCAACACCCCGCCGGCCAAGCGCGTGGCCAAGGTGCTGGGCTAGAGACAAGAGGACACAAGGGCGGGCCGGCCTGGCGGGCCAGGCCCCAAGCAAGCAACGCATGGGCGGGAAGAAGAACAGATGGAGATTCGCAAGCTGATCACCGTGGTCGAGGAGACCAGGCAGGAGATGGGTCGGGAGGTCAGTCCGGCCACCCGCAAGGCTGCGGCCATGGCCGTGATCAAAAACCCCTTCGCCGGCGGTTTCGCCCCGGACCTTACCCCGCTCATGGACATGGGCGAGGAACTGGGCGGGCTGTTGGGAAACATGGCCCGCCAGGCCCTGGGCATCGCGCCCGAGCAGTGCGAGAGCTATGGCAAGGCCGCCATCGTGGGCTTGAAGGGCGAGTTGGAGCACGCTGGAGCCCTTCTGCACCCCAAATTGGGCAAGCCCTTCCGCGACGCCCTGGGCCGGGGCCTGGCGCTGATCCCCTCGGTCAAGAAGCGCGGGCCGGCCGGCTGCTGCATCGACGTGCCCTTGAACCACAAGGACGCCGCCTTCATCCGCTCCCATTTTGACGGCATGACCGTCAGCGTCTCCGACGCCCCCTTCGAGGACGAGATCCTGGTGGTGCTGGTGGTGACCGACAGCGGTCGGCCCCTGCCGCGCATCGGCGGTCTGACCAAGGAACAAGCCAAGTACGAGGACGGCCTGCGCTAGAGCCAGGCCGCAAGAAAGGTATTTATCCCATGCCCGAGATACTCAAGAACTTCATCGGTGGCCGGTGGGTGGACACCCAGGGCGGCTACATCGACGTGATGAACCCCGCCATTGACGAGGTCATCGCCAAGAGCCCCAAGAGCACCATGGAGGAAGTGGACGCCGCGGTGGCCGCGGCCAAGACCGCTTTCTGGAATTGGCGCAACACCCCCGCCCCCCGGCGCGCCATCTGCATGTTCAACCTGCGCAACAAGCTCTACGAGCACAAGCAGGAGATCGCCGAGATCATGGTCAAGGAGCATGGGAAAACCCTATCCGACGCCCTGGGCGAGTTGACCCGCTCCTATGAGTACGTGGAGTTCACCTGCGGCATCCCCGAGCTGATGAAGGGCTCCTACAGCGAGGACGTGGCGCGCAAGGTGGACACCCACTTCATCCGCGAGCCTCTGGGCCCCTTCCTGATCCTGCCGCCCTTCAATTTCCCGGCCATGATCGCGCTCTACTTCTGCTGGCCGGTGGCCTGCGGCAACCCGGTGGTCATCAAGAGCGCCACCCAGTGCCCCATGACCATCAACCGCATCGTGCAGCTGGCCCAGGAATGCGGCTTCCCTCCCGGGGTCATCAACCTGGTGGGTTGCGGCCGCCAGGAGGTCCACCGCCTGCTGACCCATCCCGACATGGTGGGCGTCACCTTCGTGGGCTCCTCCCAGGTGGGCGAGATCGTCTACAAGACCGCCACCGGTGAATGCAAGCGCGCCCAGGTCCAGGGCGGGGCCAAGAACCACCTGGTCATCAACCAGGACTGCCCCATCGACGTCAACCTGGACAACATCATCGGCTCCTGCTACGGCAACGCCAGCCAGCGCTGCTTCGCCGGCTCCAACCTGCTGGTGCACGAGAAGGTCTACGACGAGTTCCTGGCCAAATTCCTGGCCGCGGCCAAGTCCCAGGTGCTGGGCTACGGTCTGGCCAAGGGCGTGACCATGGGGCCGGTGGTGAGCCGGGCCTCCCTGGAGAGCGCCGTGGGCTTCATCGAGCGCGCCGAAAAGGAAGGGGCCAAGGTTCTCCTGGACGGGCGTAATCCCCAGGTGCCCGAGTGGCCCAAGGGCTATTTCTTGGCCCCCACCCTCATCGAGGCCGAGCCCTACATGGAGGTCTGGCGCGAGGAGGTCTTCGCCCCGGTGCGCTGCATCAAGAAGGTCAAGGACCTGGTGGAGGCGGTGGAGATCATCAACGCCAGCACCTTCGGCCACACCGCGGTCATCTACACCGAGAACGGCGGCGAGGCCCGCGACTTCGTGCGCCTGTGCAACACCGGCCAGGTGGGCATCAACGTGGGCACGCCTGCGCCCATCGCCTTCTATCCCGTGGGCGGGCGCAAGACTTCCTTCTATGGCGACCTGCGCGGACGGGCCAACGACGCGGTGGATTTCTACACCGACAAGAAGGTGGTGGTCACGCGCTGGACCAGCAGCATCGACGTGCCCGATTCGGTGCTCAAGCACGAGGCCAAGCTGTTCTAGCCCGCTTGGGTCTGTACTCGTTTTCTGACTCGGTCAGAAGCCGGGGTCCGGAATATTCCGGACTCCGGCTTGATTTTTGTGGGCCAGCACGGTGGTTATTTGCAGGAAACAACGTAATGTACGAGAAAAATGCCCTGCTCAGGGGATATGGCGCTATTTCTATGAAAAACCGCCAAGAATATTTTAAGCTTATGTATTAGGCACAGCATCTTGGAGCTAGGCATGAAGTCCGGCGCACGCTTCGATTCGGCCTGGATGTCCGGCGCGGTCATCGTCCTCTGCCTGGGGCTGCTTACAGGCTGGCGTATCTATGACGATTACCGCACCACCATGGACAGCGCGCGAACCCTGTTGCATTCCCTGGCGCGTTCGGCCGATGAACAGCTCAGCGGCGGGCTGCGCGCCGTGGACTTGGTTCTGCGGGACCTTTCGGAGAGCGAGCAGGAGGGGGTCGCGCAAAAGAAGCTTGAAGTAGATATCAAGGACGGCATGAGGTTCATTCCCGAGATTGCCAACGTGTCGGTGGCCAACTCGGCAGGATTGGTTATCGCCGCCAGCTTGGCGGAGATTTATGGCACGGATATCACCTCCCGCGAATATTTTTCCCGGCATCAACAGAGTCACGGAGCGCACGGATTCTATATATTCCCCCCCATCATGACTTCGCTGAAAACCATACGCATCTTCATGTCCAGGGGCATATATTCTCGGGAAAACGCCTTTTTGGGCGTGGCCAGCGTATCTCTGGTCCCTGTTTATTTTGAAACCATGCTGGCATCGGTGCTGCCCGGCGGCCAAGGCACCGCTGGGCTGGTCAATCAGGACGGCGTAATCATCTCCCGGCTGCCCGACCCGGACAAGCACGCCGGCAAGGTGCTGACAGGGCAGGTCTATAAGGCTCACCGCCAATCCGGCCAGCGCGCCACTTTCCACGAGGCGCCCTCCCTGCTTGATGGCCGGGCGCGGCTGTCGGTGTTTCGCAGCCTGGGCTACAACCCATCCCTGACGGCCATAGTCTCCACCACCGTGGAGGAGGCCCTGACTCCCTGGTATCAGCGCACCGCCCTGCACACGGTCGGCTTCCTGCTGGCGGCCTGGGTGACCATTTTCTTGGTCAACCTGGCCCGGCGCCGGCTGCGGAGCTCCATGGAAGGCGAGAAGCTGGCCAAGGATCTGCTTGCCTTCAACCAAAGCATTTTGTCTCATTCGCCCGCCGCCATTCTGGTCTACCGCCCGCAAGGCCCCTGCGTCTACGCCAACCAGGCCGCCGCTGACATGGTGGGAGCTCCGCTGGCAAAGCTGTTGGAACAAGACTTCCGCAAGCTTGCCTCCTGGAAGGAATCGGGCCTGCTGGAGCTGGCCGAGGGCGTGCTGCAAAGCGGGGAGGCCGCGGCGGTGGATGTGCGCGCGGTCAGCACCTTTGGACGCGAAATGTGGCTGGAGGGAAGCCTGGCCGCTTTCCTGGAGGGCGGCCAGCCCCATCTGCTGCTGGTGGCCAGTGACATCCTGGCCCGCAAGCAGGCCGAACAGGAGCTGCGTCTGGGGCAGCGGCGTTTGGACTCCATCGTCACCTCCATGGCCGAAGGCATCGTGCTGCAGGACTCGACAGGGGCCGTGGAGCTGATCAACCTCAGCGCGCGCCGCATGTTGGGCCTGGGCGAGGAAGTCGACGGGCAGAGGCCCGCCCTGGAGATAACCTGGCGGGCCGTGCGCGAAAACGGCGCACCCTACACCGAGCAGGATCATCCGGCCATGCTGACCCTGCTTCAGGGCATGCCTCTGCGTGGAGTGGTGATGGGAATCCCCGCCTCCCCCAGCCAGACGCTCTGGATCAGCGTGAACACCCAGCCGCTGTACAAGCCTGGCCAGGAACATCCCTACGCCGTGGTTTCATCCTTCACCGACATCAGCGAGCGGCGGGCCTGGGAGGAGCAGCTCAAGCTGGCCGCCACGGTTTTCGACAAAACCATAGAAGGCATCGTGGTGCTGGACAGCGAGGGCGTGATCCGCATGGTCAACCCCGCCTTCTCCACCATAACCGGCTTCAGCCAAGAGGAAACCCTGGGCCTGGAGTCGCTCATATTCCGCGCCTTGGATTTCGACCCGGAGTTCTACGAGAAGGTGTGGGAGGACCTGACCGCCAAGGGGCAGTGGAGCGGCGAGGTGATTAACCGCCGCAAGGACGGCCAGGCCTATCCGGAATGGCTGACCTTGAGCGTGCTCAAGGACGCCCAGGGGCGCATCAGCAACTATATCGCCGTGTTTCACGACATCACCGAGATTCGCCGCGGCGAGGAGAAGATCAAGTACCAGGCCTATCACGACGCCTTGACCGGCCTGCCCAACCGCGCTCTTTTCGACGAGCGGCTGGACCTGGAGCTGGGCCGCGCGCGGCGTCACGGCCAGCGCCTGGCGGTGATGTTCTTGGACCTGGACTACTTCAAGCACATCAACGACAGCCTGGGACATGCCGTGGGGGACACGCTGTTGCAGGGCGTGGCCCAGCGCCTGCGCAACAGTGTGCGCGAGATAGACACCGTGGCCCGCCAGGGCGGTGACGAGTTCGTCATCATCCTGCCCGAGATCGAAGGCCCGCCAGACGCCCTGCTGGTGGTCCGGCGCATAATCAAGATCATGGAGAGGCCTTTCCACCTGGGCGATCACGAGGTGTTCGTCTCGGTCAGCCTGGGCATAACCATTTTCCCCGACGATGGAGACTCACGCGAGGACCTGGTCAAGAACGCCGACTTGGCCATGTACCGGGCCAAGGACCAGGGGCGCAACAACTACCAGCTTTTCACCCACGACATGAACGCCCAGGCGGTGCGCCGGCTAAACCTGGAGCACCGTTTGCGCAAGGCCCTGGAGGGAGACGAGCTGCGCGTCCATTATCAGCCCAAGCTGGAACTGGCCAGCAACGAGGTGGTGGGGCTGGAGGCCCTGGTGCGCTGGGAGCGGGACGGCGAACTGGTGCCCCCCATGGAATTCATTCCCCTGGCCGAGGAAACCGGGCTGATCATGCCCATCGGCGAGCACGTGTTGCGGGTGGCCTGCCGCCAGGCGGCCGCCTGGCGGCGGGCGGGGCTGGGAGATCTAAGCGTGGCGGTCAATCTCTCGGCCCGCCAGTTTCGTCAGGAGGATCTGGTGGGCACGGTGGAAGAGGCCCTGGCATTGAGCGGCCTGGACCCGGCCCGCCTGGAGCTGGAGATAACCGAAAGCATCGTCATGACCAACGTGGACCAGGCCAAGGACATGATGCGCCAGTTGCACGGCCTGGGCCTCAAGATATCCATGGACGACTTCGGCACCGGCTATTCATCCCTCTACTACCTGCGGCAGTTCACCATCGACGCGCTCAAGATAGACAAGTCCTTCATCAAGGACATACCACTTCACGCCGACGACGTGGCCATAGCCCAGGCCGTCATTTCCCTGGCTCGCAGCCTGGGCTTGAAAGTGGTGGCCGAAGGCGTGGAGACCCGTGAGCAGCTGGAGTTCCTGCGGCGTCAGGGCGCGGATTACATCCAGGGCTATTTGCTTAGCCCGCCCCTGCCCGCGGCCATGATGGAGGAATTCCTGCGCGCCCGCCCTTGGCGCGAGCTGGGCTAGGGCCGCTATGGCGCGCATTGTTTATCCAGGCCAGGCCAGGCGTGTTATGATTGACGATCAATATCCAGGGAGAAGGCGCTGATGAATCCCGCCAAGCTGGCCGAACACGATCTGCTGGATCGTCTGTTGTGCGTCAGCGAGGACCTTATTCAGGTTCACGACCTCTCCTCCCTGCTGGATCGTATCCTGAAGGAGGCCAGGCTCTTCACCCGCGCCGAGGCTGGCTCCATCTTCCTGGCCGAGAACGGCCATCTGCGCTTCAGCTACGTGCACAACGAGGCTCTCTTCAAGGGGCAGGACAGCCGGCGCTACCTGTATCAGGACTTCGAGTTGCCCGCCGAGCCTTCCTCCCTGTGCGGCTACGTGGCCGCCACCGGAGCATCCCTCAACATAGCCGACGCTTACCGCCTGCCCCCCGAGGCCCCCTATCACTTCAACGTTTCCTTCGACCATGCCTCGGGCTATCGCACCAGGTCGGTGCTGGTGGTGCCCATGCGCTCGGCCCGGGGCCGCATCGTGGGGGTGTTGCAGATAATCAACGCGCGCGACGGGGAGGGCAAGGTCGGCCCCTTCAGCGCCCGCGACATGGCCTACGTCAACTTTTTCGCCAACAACGCCGCCCTGGCCGTGGAGCGCGCCCTCATCACCCGCGAACTGGTCCTGCGCACGGTGCGCATGGCCCAACTGCGCGACCCCAAGGAGACGGGCGCCCACGCCAATCGGGTGGGGGCCTGCGCGGCGGAGATATACCAGCGCTGGGCCGAGATGTCCGGGCTGGGCGCTTCCGAGATAGAGAAGAAAAAGGACCTCATCCGGGTGGCGGCCATGCTGCACGACGTGGGCAAGGTGGCCATCAGCGACACCATCCTCAAAAAACCCGGCCGCCTGACCCCGGAAGAATTCGCCACCATGCGCTACCACACCGTCTTCGGGGCCCAGCTCTTCAACAGCGACGCCTCGGAGCTGGACGACGCCTGCCTGCAAATCGCCCTGCACCATCACGAACGCTTCGACGGCGCGGGCTATCCCGGCCTGGTGGCCGACCTGGCCAATCCCGGCGAACTGATCTTAAGCCCGCTGGCCGGCCGGGACATACCGCTCATGGCCCGCATCGTGGCGCTGTCGGATGTATATGACGCCCTGATATCCCGCCGGGTCTACAAGGAGCCCTGGCCCCTGGAAAAGGTTCTGACCTTGGTGAACGAGGAGAAGGGCAAGGCCTTCGATCCGGAGGTGGTGGAGGCCTTCTACTCGGTGGCCGACATCGTGCTGAGCATCCACAGCCGATATCCGGACCCCCCCTCGGGGCTTGGCTTGCCTAGCCAGGAGGGTGGGGCGTAAAATTTGGCGTATGGGGAATCTTCTAGACGGGAGGGCGCGGTGAAAAAGGACGAACGCGGCCACGGCCACGATGGCGAGGACGAGGACGTGGAGGAATACTCCTACTCCTGCTTCGACACCTGCGACAGGTATCCCGACGGTTGCAAGGACTGCGACCAGATCATGCACGAGGGCTTCGGCTATCAGGGCAAGGACAAGGACAAACCCGCCAAGTAGTTTCTCGCCAGGCTCGGCATGGGCGGCCGCTTCGGCGAGGGAGCCCGCTTTGGCCCCGATCCGCCAAACCGGCTCGCGGTTGAGGTTCAGGGAGCGGCTTTAAGGCTGTAGCTCCAGCTGTGGAGCAGGCTGTCCGTGGCCGCCCAAAGGCCCACGTTGTCCTGGTTGGGGTCGTCGCTCTCGCTTACCCAGCCCGTCACGCTGCTGTACTCGTCCAAGGTCACCTCCACGCTGGGAGCGTTGCGCTTCCAGGAGGAGTCCCCGCCCCGCAAACCCCAGCGCTTGCCCGAGACGGCGGGGTCGATGATGAAGCCGCTGGCGGGTAGGTCGTAGGTCTGGTCATCCACGAAGGCCTGGCTGGCGTCCCACTGGGTGTCGCTCACCCGCATGGAGGAGAGCATCACCGGCTTGAAGGTCTCGCCGGGCCGGGGCGAGAGGTTCACGCTGCCCTGGCAGGTCATGGAGACCCGGGCCGTGATCTGGTCATTGGCTGGCGGAGAGAGCAGCGCCTCGCCGCTCACGCTCAGGCCGGCGATGGTCCCGCTCAGGCTCAAACGCAGATCCTTGTCCTGGACGCTCCAGGAGCAACTCACCGCCGCGCCCTGGTGATAGACTTCTCCGGCCTTGCCGTTCTCCCAGAAGGCGGGCATGAGAATGACGCTGGTGCCCCAGCCGCCGTCGCTGGCGAAGGTCAGGCGAAAATAGCCGCTGTCCAAGTGCAGGGCGGCGAATTGCGGGAAATTGGAGTTTTCGCCATAGGCGATTTCCAGAATCTCGCCGTTGCGGGTTACGCTCCATTGCCCGGCTTGGGCCGCAGCCGTCCAGGAGCCCAGGAACAGGCACAGGATAAAAGCCAACTTAGCCGATAAGTTAAGCCTAGTCATTTCCCCCCCCTTTCTTTCACCTTGGATTTTTCCTCCCGGCGCTTTACAAGGTCAGCACCGGAACCAGTTCCGCCACCTCGTCTCCGCAGTGATTGGTAAGCAAGGGATGGGCCAGGTCGGCCAGGGGGCCTTCCAGGTCGTCGTGGCTCAGGATGCCCAGGTGGTGCAGCAGCTGGCAGAGCACCGGACCCAGGGCGCGGGGGTTGCCGTCCTCGATCTGCACGGCCACGCCCAGGCCTTGTTGGGGCAGGGCCAGGGCATAGGAGCCCTCTGCCCCGGTCTTGGCCAGCAGCCGGCCCGGGGCCGCCTGCATCAGCCTGGTGCAGAGGCGCCCGGAGCCGGCGATCATCTCGGGGTGGGCCAGGCAGGCGTTCATGATCTGGCCGATGGCGTCCTGGGTGGGCTGGGCCAGGCTTGATTGCCCCGGGGCGGCCAGGCGGGCATAGGCCCCGGCCAGGGCCACCAGGGGCAGGCGGAAGACCGGCGCCCCGCAGCCGTCCACCCCCAAGCCGATCTGCTCCGCGGGATAGGCGCACAGTTCGGCCACGCTTTTAAGGATGGCCAGTTGCAGGGGATGGCTTTTCTGGGCGTAGCCTTGGGTAGGCAAACCCCATTGCGCGCAAAGGGCCAGCATGGCCGCGTGCTTGCCCGCGCAGTTGTTGTGCAGGGGGGTGGATTTTTCGCCAGCGGCCCGCAAGGCCAGGGCAGTGGGGCGATGGCTGGGGGCGTGCACCCCGCAGGCCAGCGCCTCCGCTCCCAGCCCCACCTTGGCCAATATGGAGCGCACCGCTGCCACCTGGAACGGCTCGCCGTTGAGCGAGCCGCACATGGCCGCCAGTTCCGCCGGAGTGAAGCCAAAGCGCTCCGCCGCGCCCGAGGTGACAATCGGCAGGGCCTGAAAGGGCTTGGCCGCCGAGCGCAGGAAGGTGGCCATGGCCGGGTGCCCCACCCCTCCCACGCGGCGGCCCTGGGCGTCGGCCACCACGATGGCCCCCCGGTGCACGCTTTCGGTCAGGCCGCCCCGGCGCAGTTCCACCAGGGGCGGGGCGTATTCCGGCGGAGTTCCCCCCGCGTGGTGGTGCAGATGGTGGTGTTCATGGGCTCCGTGATCGTGCCCGTGGTGTCCGTGATGCTGGCGAAGTTCTTTATAGGAATACATATCGCTCTCTTACACATTCTTATGTATAGAAGTTGACAGGTACAGAAAGCATGGTTATCCTCAAGAGCAGAAGGGTTGAGCCTGGCATGGGTCACACCTTCGGTGAGGTTGCCTGAAAGCGGACGGAAATCCCCCCTCTCCCGGCCGCCATGAAAAACAACCTCGCGCTCCCTCCTCCTAGAGGGCCCGGGGCCTTGAGGCCTGCGGGCCCTCGCTTTATACTGGGACGGTTTCTATAATGTCCCCAGCTTGCCGGGAGGTCAAGGCGCATGTCCAGGCCCGTTTCAACAGCCCAGGCGGTGGCCACCGGCTTGCATCGGCTATGGCAGGAGCCCCCCGCCGCCCTCAAAGGGGCGCGCTTGGGTCTGCTCTGCAACCCGGCCTGTCTGCTGCCCGACCTGACCCCCGCTCCCGAGGCCGTGGAGCAGGCCCTGCCCGGGGCCTTGCGCTGCCTCTTTGGACCCCAGCATGGGTTTTTCGCCGAGAAGCAGGACAACATGGTGGAGTCCGGGCACGGCTTTCACCCCCGCCTGGGCCTGCCGGTCTACTCCCTCTATGGCGAGACCCGGCGGCCCAAACCGGAATGGCTGGCCGGGCTGGATGTGCTGCTGGTGGACCTGGTGGACGTAGGCTGCCGGGTATACACTTTTTTTAGCACCCTGGTGGCCTGCCTGGAGGAAGCGGCCCAGACCGGGGTGGAGGTCTGGGTGCTGGACCGGCCCAACCCCCTGGGCCGGGGCGAAGAGGGCCCCATCCTGCCGCCGGAGCTTTTCAGCTTCGTGGGGCCGCACCCCATGCCCCTGCGCCATGGGCTCTCCCTGGGCGAGCTGGCCCGCCTGGTCAAGGCCGAGCGCGGCCTGGCGGTGGGCCTGACCGTGCTGGAGGCCCAGGGCTGGCAGGGGCAGGATTATGACCAGTGCGGCCTGCCCTGGGTGATGCCTTCGCCCAATCTGCCCACCCTGGACACGGCCAGGGTCTATCCCGGCCAGGTGCTTTTGGAAGGGACCACTCTGAGCGAGGGGCGGGGCGCCACCCGGCCCTTCGAGATATTTGGCGCGCCGGGGTTGGACCCCTGGGCCGTGCTGGAAGCCCTGGAAGCTGAAGCTTTCCAGGGCGCGCGCTTGCGGCCGCTCAGCTTCCAGCCCACCTTTCATAAGTATGCCGGCCAGGTTTGCGGGGGATTTCAGCTACATGTCCTGGAGCCCCGCGCTTTTCGCCCGGTGCTGGCCTCCTGCGCCATCCTGGCGGCCATCAACCGGGCCCAGCCCGGCCTGTGGGATCTGCGCCCCCCGCCCTATGAATATGAATACGAGCGCCGGCCCCTGGACCTGCTGCTGGGCGACCCGGCGGCGGTGGACGCCCTGCGGGCGGGCGCGCCGGTCCTGGAGCTGGCCGCCGCCTGGCGGGAGGGCCTGGCCCAATGGACCCGGCGAGTGGAGCCGCACCTGCTCTATCCGGCCTAGCCAATGATGCGTAACAACCACGGTTACTGGGGCAAGGCCGGCATGGCCGGCCTGATCAGCGACGAGCATTTGTTCTGGGCCTTGCAACGGGTGGCCAGCGCCACCTTCAAGAAGTGGCTCCAGACCAGCCCCTTGGCCATGGCCTTCACGCGCAAAAAGGCGGCTGGGGGATAGCGCCGGGAGCGTAAAGCGCCTTCAGGCCGCATCCAAATCCAAGGCATCAAGCATCCGGCTCAAGGCCTGGCGGCGGCCGGACTCACGCTATGGCGCAGGCTGTCATAGACGGCGCGCTTCACCTCCAGGAATGGCGGCGAATCCAAATCCCGGGGGCGGGGCAGCCGCACCGGGAACTCCTGGCGCAGCCTGCCCGGGGATTTGTCCATGACCAGCACCCGGTCGGCCAGCTTGACGGCCTCTTCCGGGTCGTGGGTGACGAAGATAACGGCCTGCCGCAACTGTCCCTGCAGGTCTATGAGCAGGTCGTGCATGTCGGCCCTGGTCTGGGCGTCCAGGGCGGCGAAGGGCTCGTCCATGAGCAGGGCCGTGGGCCGCAGCACCAGCACCCTGGCCAGGGCCACCCTCTGCTTCATGCCGCCGGATATCGTGCGCGGCAGGTAGTCCTCATAGCCCGCCAGCCCCACCAGGGCCAGCATGCGCCGCACCAACTGCCGGCGTTGCTCCCGGCCCGCGCCATCGCGCAGGCCAAAACCCACGTTCTCGGCCACGGTGAGCCAGGGGAACAGGGCGTCCTCCTGGAACACCACCCCCCGCTCCGGACCGGGCCTGCTCACCGCCTGCTGGCGCATGAGCACCCGCCCCGCGTCCTGGGGCAAAAACCCGGCGATGATGTTCAGAAGGGTGGTCTTGCCGCAGCCGCTGGGCCCCAAAAGGGCCAGAACCTCGCCTTCGCGCACCTGGAAGGAGATATCCTGCAAGGCCTTGACCCGGTGTCCGTTGACCGGGAACTCCTTGCCCACGCCATCCACCACCAGGCAAGGCGGCGGGGCCTGCTGTGGCCGGGCCTGGTCCATCAAAGCCTGCGCACGCTCTTGAACAGCTTTAGCCCCCACACCATGCACAAGTCGCAGAGACGCCCCAGGGTGGCGATGAGCAGGATGCCCATGATTATGATATCGACCCTGCCCAGCATGCGGGCGTCCATGATGGCGGCTCCCAGGCCGTCGGACACCCCGGTCAGCTCGCCCAGCACCAGATAGGCGAAGGAGATGCCCAGGCCCAGCCTGAGCCCGGTGACCACGTGGGGCATGGAGGCGGGGACCAGCACCGTGAAGACCAGGCGGGTCGTGCTCAGGCCCATCATGGCTCCGGCGCGCAGCAGCAGGGGGTTCACCTGGCGGGCTCCCGCGGCGGCCCCCAGGTAGATGGGGAAAAAGGCCGCCAGGGCGACCAGAAAGACCGTGGTCGTGAAACCTATGCCGAACCAGACCAGGGCCAGGGGCAGCCAGGCTATGCCCGGCACCGCCCGCACCCCGTTGATGAAGGTGTCCAGGAAAAGGCGGGCGGGCTCCAGCCTGCCCGAAGCCAGGCCCAGGGGCAGCCCCAAGGCGGCGGCCAGGGCGAACCCGCCCCCCACCCGGCCCAGGCTGGCCAGGGCGTCATCCAGGAAGCGGCCGGCAAAGGGCGCGCTGCCCGGCGAGGCGAAAATGTAGTTCAAGGCGGTTTTCAGCACCTGTTCGGGCGGAGGCAGCAGATAGTCCGGCACCAGGCTTCCCCGGCTCAGCGCGGTCCACAGGCCCAGGGCGCAGGCCGGCAGCAGCCAGGGCAGGAACGCGGCGGCCTTGGGGCGGCGGCGGGCTGTGGGCTCGGGGCCGGGCATGGCTACTTCAGCTTGACGCCTTGCACGAAACTCAAATCTATGAGCCGATGGTAATCCGGCTCGCGCTCAATCATTCCCAGGGCCTTCATGCGCCCGCCCAGGGCGGCGACCTTCTTGATGAACTCCTGGTCCATCCCCCAGGCCAGTTCCATGTTGGGCGCGGCTTTTCGCCAGACCTCCAGGGGAGTGCCGAACTCGGCCGCGCTTTTCAGCCACAGTTCCGGATTGGCCTTCAGATGCTCGGTGGCCTGGGCGTGGGCCTTGACCAGGCTGGCCACCAGTTGGGGGCGTTTATT
>CAZLSD010000002.1:30332-37536 GCA_964561775.1 uncultured Desulfarculus sp.
AGGCGAAGACCTCCAGCTTGCGGCTGTCCAGGAACTGCTGGTAGAAAAAGGGCTGGATGGTCTGGGCGGTCTTCCAGGTGCCCACTCGCCAGGGAGTCTGGGCCAAGGCGCCTTGGGCGCTGGCCGCCAGCAGGACGAGCAGCAGCGCCACGGCCGCGCCCATTTTTCGCATTCCGTTCATGATGCCTCTTTCCGCCCGGGCCGCCTATCCCAGCCCCGAATCAGGCCGGGTCCGGATAGGATGAGGGGCACGCCGGTTGCGGGGCCCCTTGGCTCCGCCGCCGGTCAAAGCAGTTGGAGGGCAGGCCCGCGTCCCAGCCCATTTCCCGGTGCAGGCGGGCGCAGGCGCGCAGGTTCTGCCCGCGCCCCTGGCCGGTGTCCGCCTGGGCGTCGCGGGGGCTGGAGCCCACCTCGGGGAAGAGCAAATTGGCCCCGGCCAGCAAGGCGGCGCTGTTGGGCTCGTGGGTGCAGTGGGCCTTGACCGCGCCGCCCATGACCAGGCGGCTGACCGCCACCATGCGCGCCATCTCCAGCTCGTTGATCATGCCATGATGGCCCAGGGGGGAGCCGGGAAAGTTGATGCGGCGCATGACCCCGGAATAGGTGGCCCCCATCTCCCGGGCCAGGAGCATGAGCCAGGCTATCTCCTCGGGCTGGTGCTCCGGCCCCACCGGCTCCACGCAGTTCATCCATTTGAGCCCCACCTCGGTTATCACCTTGATGGTATGGATGCGCGACTCCACGGAAAAGGGGGTGTCCTTGCCCTCGCGCAGGCGCACCGCGTGATAGAAGCCCCGGAAGCCGGCGGCCAGCAGGGCCTCGCCTTCCTGGTGGTTTATGTCGCGGGTGTTGGCCACCAGGGGCACCTCCACCTGGCGGCTTAGCCAGGAGCCGATCTCCAACAGCTTGGCGAAGGGATAGCGGCCGGTGGTCATCAGGTTCAAGGCGTCCGCGCCCTGCTCTTGTCCCTGCCTGGCCCAGGCCAGCAGCTGTTCCTGGCTGAACTCCCGCTGGCCCTGGAAAATGCCGGCCTGCTTGGTCAGCGAGCAGAACTTGCAGTTGAAGGCGCAGCCCTCCACGTTGAGGCCGATGTGGAAATGCATCTCGCCCTTGCCGGCGAAACTCAGCCGGCTCATGGAGTTGGCCAGGGACATCAGGGCATAGCTTTCCTGGCTGCACAGGTTAAGGCGCAGAAGGTAAACGGCCTCCTCCTGGCTGATGCCGGCCATGTCCTGGGCCTTGTCGAGTATCTGGCTTACCTTGGGGTCAAAAGGAGGGCGGCGGCTCAATAGCTTTCTCCAGGACCATATGCCTTTTCGGCGATTGGAATGCCCAACGCGGACAAGAAAAAGAATTGATTTTATCGATATCATGCAAAGTCTTTGGCAAAGAATAACGTAGCCGGAAAAAAAGTAAACACATACCTTGCGCTGGCAAGGCCATGAAAAAGGCCCCTGGAGCCTGGGCTCCAGGGGCCGTGCTTGACCCGCGGCCGGACCGGGCGTGGCCTGCCTGGCTAGAAGGTGAATACCTTGTACTGGGGATCGGTCATCTTGGCCACCAGGGCCGGCGCGCCCGCGATCTCGGCCCCGGGCACCAGATCGTCGGGCGATACCAGGCGCTTGTCCGCGCAAGCCTTGCATACGTACAGGGGCGCGCCGCAAGCCAGCAGCTTGTCCAGCAGGTCTTTCAGGTGCTCGCCGGTGGAGGAGCGGATGCCCTCGGCCATGCCCAACTGGGCCCAGTGGATGGCGTCGTCGATCAGAAACACCTCCACCTGCTTGCCCGCCTCGGCGGCCAAGGCGGCGAACTGCATGGCGCGGGTGGCGCTGCCCGATTTTTCAAAGCCCTTGGAAAGCACGAACATGAATCTATCCATTCGCTCCACTCCTTGGTTGGTCTCCAGAGCGCGGCCGGTCCAGCGCCTGCCTCCGCTGGTTTGGGGCGCTGGCCGCGGCTCCAGTATGGTGTTTGCCGCCGCCAGTTGACGCGGCGCTTGAGCCTTGCTTTGCTCCAAAGGCTAGGCAAGCTTCGTGCCGTGGAACAGACCCAAGGAGCGTCTAGTGTTGTTGCTTAATATTAAGTAGTTAAGCTATAAGGCCCCGGCTGGGGCGGTGGCTTGTTAACCTGTATGCGTTTACGCCGTTGCCGGCTGGCGTTAAGTTAGCTAAGCCGCCCGGCGCGGCGCGGATGATCCAGGGGAAGGCAAGCCCGGCCCAGAGAATGGCGGCGACGCCGCCGCGTCCACGCCAGACAGGCATGAACGCGGCGGCGAAGCAGGCTCAGCGGCGGTCGCTGACCCGCTGGGCCTTGCCCGGCCCGGAGGGAAGGGATTCTGGCGCGGCCAGCTCCACCCGGGGGGTGAGCAGTATCTCGGCCTTCAGGGCCGCGGCCAGGCGCTTCCTCAAGGCCGCCATCTCCGCCTCGCCCAGGGTGCGCGCCCGCTCGGAGACCTCCACCCGCACGGTCATCACCTCCTCGGCCCCCTCGCGGGTCAGCTCGATGAGATAGTTGCCCCCCACCTCCCGGCTGGCCATGAGCACCGCCTCCACCTGCATGGGGAATACGTTGACGCCCTTGATGATGAACATGTCGTCGCTGCGCCCCTCGATGCGGCTCAAACGGCGATGGCCGCGGCCGCAGGCGCAGGGGCCGGGGAGGACGCGGGCAAGATCACGGGTGCGGTAGCGCAGAAGCGGCATGGCCCGGCGCTCCAGGGTGGTCAGCACAATCTCGCCGGTCTCGCCCTCTCTCACCGGCTCCAGGGTGTCGGGGTCGATGACCTCCAGCAAGAAGGCGTCCTCCCACAGGTGCATGCCGTTTTGCTCGGGGCATTCCATGGCCACGCCCGGGCCGTTCAGCTCGGAGAGCCCATAGGAATTGAAGGCCTTGACCCCGTATAGCCGCTCCACCCGCTGCCTGGTCTGTTCGCTGTGGGGCTCGGCCCCCAGCACGGCCAGGCGCAGGCTGGTGGCACGCCGGGGGTCCAGGCCCAGGCCCTGGAAGGTCTCGTAGAGCTTCAGCGCGTAGCTGGGGATCAGGTGCAGGGCCGTAGCGCCGAACTGGCGCATCAGGGCCACCTGACGGCGGCTGTTGCCCACCCCGGCGGGGATGACCAGGGCGCCCAGGGCCTCGGCCCCGTAGTGCAGGCCCAGGCCGCCGGTGAAGAGCCCGTAGCCCACCATGTTCTGGAACACGTCTCGCGGACGCAGGCCGATCATCCACAGCGAGCGGGCGCACAGGCTGGTCCAGCAGTCCAGATCGGCCCGGGAGTGATAGACCGCGGTGGGCGCGCCGGTGGTGCCGGAGGAGGCGTGCAGGCGCACCGCTTCCGTCTTGTCCACGGCCAGCATGCCATAGGGAAAGGCCGCGCGCAGGTCGGCCTTGACCGTGAAGGGCAGCCGCCGCAGGTCGTCCAGGCTTTTGAGACGGCCCGGCTTGACCCCGGCCTCGGCGAAAGCTTTCTGATAGTGGGGAGCCGCCGCGGCCCGGCGCAGGGTGGCGCGCAGGCGCTTGAGTTGCAGGGCCTCCAGGTCGGGGCGGGGCATCATCTCCAGGCGCGGGTGCAGGCAATCTTCCATGGTGCTGACCTTGTTGGTGAAGTGGGCCGGCCTACCAGGGCGCGCGCGCTCCGCCGGCCAGGGGCGCGCAGTTTTTTTACACCCCCGTCCAGGCCCGCGCCAGCCCGAGGGCCAAGCTCCGGGGCCGGGCGCTTGGTATAATCAGGCCAACCCCCAGGCGAGCGGCATTATGAGCGGAGCGACACCCCTGGACGATCCCCGGCTGGAGCAGTTGCTGGAGCTGGCGCGGCAGGCCCGCCATCTGGTGGTCTTCACCGGCGCGGGCATCTCCACCGAAAGCGGCATACCAGACTACCGCTCGCCCGGCGGGGTCTGGACCAAGGTGGACCCGCCCACCCTGCCGGAGTTCCTCTCCGGCGATCAGGGGCGCAGACGCTACTGGGACTATTACCGCGAATTCTTCCCCGTGTTTCAGAAGGCCCGCCCCAACCAGGGGCACCTGGCCCTGGGCCGCCTGCACGCCGCCGGCCGCCTGGCCGGAGTCATCACCCAGAATATCGACGGCCTGCACCAGGCCGGGGGCGTGCCCGCCGGGCGGGTCTGGGAGCTGCACGGCAACGCCTTTGCCAGCGCCTGCCTGGGCTGCGGCCAATACCAGACCCCCACGGCCCAGGCCCTCGAAGCCTATGTGGGTCAGGGGACCATACCGGTCTGCCCTGCCTGCGGCGGCCCCCTTAAACCCCGCACCATCTCCTTCGGCCAGAGCCTGGACCAGCGGATCCTGGACCAAGCCGCCCAGTTGTGCGCCCGGGCCGACCTGCTCCTGGTGGTGGGCTCCTCCCTGGTGGTCACTCCGGCGGCCCAACTGCCATTGCTCACCCTGCGCGCCGGCGGCAAGCTGGGCATCATCAACCAGCAGCCCACCGCCCTGGACAGCCAGGCGGCCCTGACCATGCCCGGCCCCGCCGGAGCCATCTTGTCCTGGCTGGCCGGGCGCCTTCATATCTGACAATATCCATCCAGCTACTAGATTTTTCCGCAAACCAGCCTTAGAATTTTGAGAAGGAATCCTATCTGGTCCCATGAGGCCCGGCAGGATGCCTGGCTGGGGTCTGTGCTCGACCCATTGCCGCGCCTAACGCCAACTCTAGGCGTCTGAGGCGATTGTGCATGCTCGCCCTGGCAGTGATGTTGCCGTCTTTGGCCAGGCAGAGCTAAGCATCTTGAGTCACGATGGTTTCTAGTATCGGGCGCTGGCAGCCCCCGCCAACCGCGCCGTATTGGCCAGGGGGCTTGCATCAGGGCTGGCCGATGGGCCGGCTCACCTACCTTGCTGACAAAGGAGCTTTTATGAGCGAGACAAAGAAGGTCTCAGAGGTGTCCTTACCGCGAGCCCAGGACCTGACCGCCTGCCAATCCACCGCCACCATGCTGGACAAAGCCCGCCGGGACGGCGTGGTCACCGCCTTCGACCGGGCCGCGGCCATGAAACCCTGCCCCATCGGGGCCGACGCTGCCTGCTGCAAGCACTGTTTCATGGGCCCCTGCCGGCTCAACCCCAACGACCCCTACGCCAAGGTGGGGGTGTGCGGAGCCACGGCCGACACCATCCAGGCCCGCAACTTCGCGCGTACGGTGGCCGCCGGCACGGCCGCCCACACCGACCACGGCATGGTGATGCTGGAGCTGTTCCGCGAGGTGGCCGAGGGGCGCATCGCCCAATACTCCATCCAGGACGTGGAGAAGCTCAAGGACGTGGCGGACGAGCTGGGCATCGCCACGGCCGACCGCGAGATCAAGGACATCGCCCTTGATCTCTATGAGGTGCTCAAGCTTACCTACACCCAGATCGAGGGCGAGATACCCTTTGCCCAGCGCGCCCCGGCCAAGACCCTGGAGACCTGGCGCAAGGCCGGCATCGTGCCCCGGGGGGCCATGCGCGAGATCATGGAGATCATGCACCGCTCCACCATGGGCGTGGACCAGGACTATCGCAACCTGATGACCCAAATCAACCGCACGGCCTTGGCCGACGGCTGGGGCGGCTCCATGGTGGCCACCGAGGTGAGCGACATCCTTTTCGGCACGCCCAAGCCGGTGCAAGCCGACGTGAACATGGGCGTGCTCAAGGAGCGCCAGGTCAACATCATCATCCACGGCCACGAGCCCACCCTCTTCGACTCGATGATCGCCTCGGTCTACGACCCGGAGCTCATCGCCAAGGCCAAGGCCGCGGGCGCCGAGGGGCTGAACCTGGTGGGCATGTGCTGCTCGGGCCTGGAGATGATGAACCGGCGCGGGGTGCCCCACGCCGGCAGTTTCATGAGCACCGAGACCGTGCTGGTTACGGGGGCGGTGGACGCCATGGCCGTGGACGTGCAGTGCATCAAGCAGGGCCTGGCCACGGTGGCCGACTGCTATGGCACCAAGTTCATCACCACCAACCCCCGCTGCCAGATAGAAGGCGCTCTGCACATCGAGTTCGACGAGAAGGACCCCCGCGTCTGCACCGACCTCATCGTGACCAAGGCCATCGAGCGTTTCGCCAACCGCAAGCATCCCATCGTCATCCCCGCGCGGGTGGACTCGGGCGTGCACGGCTTCTCCCACGAATACATCAACTACATGCTGGGCGGCACCTTCCGGGGCTCCTACACGCCGCTCAACGACAACATAATCAACGGCCGCATCCGCGGGGTGGCCGGCGTGGTGGGCTGCACCAGCGCGCGCGCCAAGCAGGACTTCTCCCACGTGGAGTTGGTCAAGGAACTGCTCAAGAACGACATCCTGGTGCTGGTCACCGGCTGCGCCCAGATCGCCATGGCCAAGGCCGGCCTGTGCAGCCCCGACGCCGCCCACTTCTGCGGGCCGGGCCTGCGCGAGGTCTGCGAGACGGTGGGCATCCCGCCGGTGCTGGGCCTGGGAGCCTGCATCGACAACAGCCGCATACTCACCGCCGCCACGGAGATGGTGCGCACCGGCGGCCTGGGGCAGAGCCTGGCCGACCTGCCGGTGGCGGGCTGCGCTCCGGAATTCATGAGTGAAAAGGCCATCGCTATCGGCCAGTACTTCGTGGCCTCGGGCGTCTACACCGTCTTTGGCGTCACCTTCCCCACCATGGAGCAGACCAAGTTCCACCAGCTGCTCTTCCAGGGGCTGGAGGAACAGGGCATGGGCAAGTGGGGCTTCGCCAAGGCCCCCCACGACATGGCGCGCCTGATGATCGATCACATCGAGGCCAAGCGCCGCGCCCTGGGCCTGGACAAGGGCAAGGAGCGGGTGCTCATGGACATGGCCGAGCGCAGGGCCCTGGAAGTGGCCTAGCCGGCAAGGCTCTCTTGAACCACGGCGGGGCCGCCCGGCCCCGCCGTGGTTTTTTGGCCATGCCCCCGGGCCGCGCCCTGGCCGTGGCGTCCGCCTTGGCCGCTGCGTCCGCCCTGGCCGTGGCGTCCGCCTTGGCCCGCGGCTATAATGGCTTGCCAAAGGCGCGGCCTATCGCTCTTGTCCGGCCTGAAGGAGGAAGTCCCTTGCCTCGGCGCCAGCTGTCATGGGGCCGGCGTGCCCGGGTCTGGGGCCTGGTCCTGGCCTTGCTGGGGATGGCGGGCCAGGCCGCCGCCCACCAGGCCCCGGAAGGCTACCTGCCCCGCTACGCCGACCGCCCGGCCAGCCCGGCCCAGGGGGCC
>CAZLSD010000002.1:37636-43105 GCA_964561775.1 uncultured Desulfarculus sp.
GGAAGGCTACCTGCCCCGCTACGCCGACCGCCCGGCCAGCCCGGCCCAGGGGGCCACCTATCTGCTGGCGGTGCATCCCCTGCACAACCCCCAGCGCCTCTTCGCCAAGTATCAGCCCCTGCTGGACCACATCAACGAACAGGCCCAGGGCTTCACCCTCAAGATGGTGGCCTCGCGCGACTATCCCACCTTCGAGCGCAAGCTCTACGGCGGCCGCTTCCACTTCGCCCTGCCCAACCCCTTGCAGACCCTGGCCAGCACCCGCCACGGCTACCGGGTGGTGGGCAAGATGGCCGATGACGACAGGTTCCGGGGCATCATCATCATGCGCAAGGACGCCCAGGTGATGTTCGTGGAGGACCTGGCCAAAGCCTCCTTGAGCTTCCCCGCCCCCACCGCCCTGGCCGCCACCATGCTGCCCAAGTATTTTTTGCAGACCCGGGGGCTGGACCTGGCCGCCAACGACATACGCTACGTGGGTTCCCAGGAATCGGCCATCATGAACGTCTACCTGGGCAAGACCGTGGCCGCGGGCACCTGGCCCCTGCCTTGGGAGCTGCTCCTTAGGGCCCGCCCCGAGTTGGGCAGGGTGTTGGAAATCAAGTGGGCCACGCCGCCTTTGGTCAACAACGGCCTGGTGGTCCGCGCCGACGTGCCGGAAAGCCATGTGCGTCAGGTCATGGCGCTGCTGGTCAACCTGGCCAAGCACGAGAGAGGGCGGGAAATCCTGCGCCAGATACACATCTCGGGGTTCGAGCCGGCCACGGCCGCCACCTATGCGCCGGTGGGCAGGTTCCTGCAAGACTACTACCGCCTGTTCCCCGGCGAGCGCCCCGCCCCGGAGGCTCAGCCGTGATCCGCGCGGGCTGGCTGAAGCACATGAGCATCCGCACCAAGCTGATCCTGGGGGTGGCCCTGGTGCATCTGGTGCTGATGACCGTCTTCGTGGTGGACATGGTCCAGCGCCAAAGGGTGTTTTTGTTGCAGGAGGCCTCGGCCTCGGCCTTGAAACAGGCCAGCCTAACCGCCGCGGCGGCCTCCTCCTGGGTGCTGGCCGACGACCTGGCCGGGCTGGAGGAGGTGTTGCAGACCAGCCGCCAGGACAGCCCCCTGCGCTACGCCCTCATAACCGACCCCGACGGCCTGGTGCTGGCCCACAGCGATCACCGCCTGGCCGGCAAATACCTGGACGACGAGGTGAGCCTGGGGGTCTTGCGCGCGCCCGGCGGCCCCCGGGTCTGGCACACCGAGCAGCACACCATCCATGCCGGGGCCCCCATCCTGGCCGGCGAGCACACCATCGGCTGGGTGCTCTTGGGGCTGGACACCGCCCCCACCTACGCCCATCTGTACTATGTCTCACGCAGCGGATTCTTCTACACCCTGGTGGCCATGGCCGTGGGCACCATCTTCGCCTTGCTACTGGCCCGCTACGTGCTGCGCCAGCTCAGCATGCTGCTGGCCGGGGTGGACCGCCTGCGCGCCGACAGGCTGGACCAGCCCATACCCATCATCAACCAGGACGAGATAGGCCGGGTGGGCCAGGCCTTGAACAGGGCCATGACCGCCCTGCGCATGAGCCGCGACGAGATCGAGCGCGAGGTGGCCGAGCGCAGGCGGGCCGAGCAGGACATCCGCTATCTCTCGCAGAAGCTCATCGGCAGCAGCGAGGAAGAGCGCAAGCGCATCGGCCACGACCTGCACGACGAGCTGGGACAGATGATCACCAGCTTCCAGTTCGGCCTGCAATCCATGGCCGGGCTGCTGCCCCACGACCCGGCCCAGGCCGCCGAGCTTTGCGGCCAACTGGCCGGCCAGGCCGAGGAGATGGGCGAGGCCATCCACCGCACCGCCTCCTTTCTGTGGCCGGCCACCCTGGAGCACCTGGGGCTCTCCGTGGCCACCCGCTCCTATCTCACCGAGGTCAACCAGCGCCGGCCCCAGATGCGCCTGTCCTTCTCGGCCAAGAATCTGGAACAGCGCCTGGACCCTCGCCTGGAGCTGGTCTGCTTCCGCATCGTGCAGGAGGCCCTGACCAACATCGTGCGCCACAGCAAGGCCCAGTCCGTGGCCGTTGAATTGGACGTGGCCGACGGCTGGCTGAGTTTGAGGATTCTTGATGACGGCAGCGGTTTCGCCCCGGAGAATGAAGAGGGGCATCTCTGCTCCAAGGGCGGGGGCATCGGTCTGTTGGGCATGCGCGAGCGCGCGGCCTCGGTGGGGGGCAGCCTGCGCATAGAAAGCGAGCCGGGCCAGGGCTGCCGCATCACGGCCCAGATTCCCCTGGAAAGCCCGGCCCAGCCCGAGCGGCAATGACAGGAGCGGCGGAGCGACATGGCTGAGACAGGCGGCAAGATCAGGGTTTTCATCGCCGACGACCACGCCATCGTGCGCGAGGGGGCTTTAAGGCTCCTAAACGCCCAGCCCGACATGGAGGTGGTGGGCGAGGCCAGTGACGGGCGCGAGGTGCTGCCCAAGGCCCAGCAGCTAAAGCCCGACGTGGTGGTGCTGGACATCTCCATGCCCGGCCTAAGCGGCCTGGACCTGGTGCCTCTGCTGCGTCAGGCTCTGCCCCAGACCCAGATCGCGGTGCTGTCCGTGCACAACAAGGAGGCCTTCGTGCAGCAGATCCTGCACGCCGGCGCCCTGGCCTATGTGCTCAAGACCTCCCCCACCGCCGACCTGCTGGAGGCCATCCGGGCCGTGCACCTGGGCGAGTACTACTTGAGCGCCAAGGTGCGCGCCGAGGTCATCGGCTCCTATCTGCGCCAGCCCCCGGGCGACCAGGCCGCCAGCTGCTACGCCAATCTCACCGAACGCGAGCAGCAGGTCTTCCGCCTGGTGGCCCAGGGGCGCACCAACCGCGAGATCGCCGACATCCTCTTCCTCAGCCCGCGCACGGTGGAGAAATACCGGGCCCAGGCCATGGCCAAGTTGGGGCTCAAGGACCTGGTGGAGGTCATCCACTACGCCATAGAGCACAGCATCGTGGTGCCGGAGAACTGACCCCGCCGCCCTAAAAATGCGCATCCCGGCAAGCCCCAGGGCCGCCCCGGACATCTATTCATCCTCCAGATTCACGCCTTCGGGCAGGGGGCACTCCCGCGCCGGTTGCAGCCAGGGCGTCATGCTCCATTCCTGGCCGTCGCTGGATAGCTTGATGGCCCCTTGCCGGGCGGTGAGATAGGCCTTGGCCCCGGCCCGGCGCACCCGCTCCATGGTGTCGGCCCGGGGCATGCCGAAGCGGTTGGCGCAGCCCGCCGAGATTACCACCGCCTGGGGGTTCATGGCCGCCAAGAGCTCCGCCGTGCAAGAGCCCTTGCCGCCGTGATGGGGGGCCACCAGCACCTGGCGTCCGTCCCGGGGCAGGCTGGGCAGGATGGCCCGCTCCACCTTGGCGCCGTTGTCCCCGGGCAGCCAGACCCAGGTCCGGCCCAGGCCCAGGCCGATCCACAGCGAGCGGTGGTTGGCGTCGGCCTTTTTCCCTGGCGGCTGCCCCGGCGGCGGCCAGAGCAGGCGCAGCTCGGCCCCGCCCAGCTCCATGCGCCGTTCCAGCTGACTCGGCCCCAGCACGGGTATGCCGCGTACGGCGGCCGTATCCCAGAGCCTGGCGTAGGAGCCGCCTTGGGGCGGGTCGCCGTTAACCCATATCTGGCGGGGGTCGAACCAGCGGGCCAAAAAGGGCAGACCGTCCACGTGGTCGGGATGGGGGTGGGAGGCCGCCAGCGCCTCCAGACTCTTGATGCCCTGGGACCACAGAAACGGCCCCAGCACCCGTTGCCCGAAATCCAGCTCGCCATAACCGCCGCCTCCGTCCACCACCAGGGTCTGTCCCTGGGGCAGCCTGACCACCGCCGCCGATCCCTGCCCCACGTCCAGCACCCACAGGCTCAAGCGGCCCTCCGGCGGGGCCGGGCGGGCGTCGTTGACGCCCGAGGCCAGGGCCGCCGCCAGCAGCCCGGCGGCCAGGCCCCAGCGCCAGCCCGGCCGCAAGAGCAGGGCCGCGGCCAGCGCCGCGTAGAACAGCCCCAGGGTCAACAGCCCCGGCCCGGCCACGAAGCTGACCGCCCAGGGCAGAGCGGCCAGATAAAGATTGAGCTGCACCCCCCACCAGGCCGGCCACCAGGCCAGTTGCAGGACCGCTGTCCCCCCGTCCGGCCAGAGCAGCCCCAAACCCACGCCCAGCAGGGCGAAGAGCTGGGCCAGGCTGCCGATGAGCGGGACCAGGATCAGGTTGGCCGGCAGGGAGAGCCAGGGTATCTGGTGGAAGTGGTGGGCGGTAAGCGGCAGCAGCAGGGCCTCGATGACGGCGGTCATGAGCAGGACGCCCAGCAGCGCCCCGGCCAGCTTGCCCCGCCAGCTGCGGCCGCGCAGGCGCGCGCCCAGCGGTCCGGCGGCCCAGATTATGGCCGCCACGGCCAGGAAGGAGAGATGGAAGGAGAGGGTCAGCGGGGCCTCGGGCCAGATGAGGCCGATGACCAGCACGGCCAGGGCCAGGCCCGAGGCGCCCTGATAGGGCCGGTTGACCAGAAGCGCCGCCACCAGGCAGCAGGCCATGACCAGGGCGCGCAGGGTGGGGATGCTGGCCCCGCCCACCAGGGCATAGACGGCGGTGGGCATAAGCGCCAGGCAGGCGGCCAGCTTGGGCAGGGGCAGGCGCAGACCCAGGCCCGGCCAGGCCGCCAGGGCGTAGCGCAGAACCATGAAGGCCCAGGCCCAGACCATGGCCAGGTTCATGCCGCTGATGGCCAGCAGGTGGGCGGTGCCCGTGGCGGCGAAGGCCTCGCGCGCCTGGGGGCTCAACTCGCCCAACTGCCCCAGCACCAAGGCGCGCAAGAGCCCCCGCGCCGGCCCCGGCTCCAGGCGATCGAAGAGCGCGCCGATCCTTTGCCGCAAGCGCTCCACGGTCAGGCTGAAGCCGTCCAGCTCGCCCGGACCCGCATGGCTCAGGCTGGACTGGGCCCCGGCGTAAGCCTGCGCTTGGATGCCCTTCATGGCCATATGCCGGGCATAGTCAAAGCCGCCGGGGTTGGCGAAGCTGGTTATGGGCTTGATCTTGACCCGCGCGGCGAGGCGGGTTCCCACTTGCGGGGGGACCGACTTGGCGGGCAGGCCCAGCTGGAGCAAGCCGGACGCCGGCTGGCCGTCCACGCTCCGGGCCGCCACCCAGAGCCGCCAGCCCTGGGGCAGGGGCTCGGGCGCGGCGGCCAGGTCGGCCTCCAGCTGGCGGAGTTGGTTGTCGGCGAAGAAGCTGATGTGATCCTGGGGCAGAACCTGGCCTCTCTCCTGGGCCAAAAGCCCCGCGCCCAGGACGAACAGGGCCAGGGCCAGGCCAGCCGGACCCAAGCTGCCCCGCCGCCAGCCCAGCCCCAGCCACAGGAGCAAAAGGGCGCAGCCCAGCCAGACCAGGGGCGCGGCCGGCGGGGCAAGCAGGTGGGAGGCGGCGATGCCGGCCAAGAGAGCCAGGGC
>CAZLSD010000003.1:0-19158 GCA_964561775.1 uncultured Desulfarculus sp.
TCTGGGGGAGAACCTTTTTTGCGCTGCAAAAAAGGTTCTCCCCCAGCTCTTCTCACTTCCTCTGCCGAATTACTTCGAACAACATGATGCCGGCGGCGACGGAGGCGTTGAGGCTCTCCACGCCAGGGGCCAGGGGCAGGCTGGCGAAGAGGTCGCAGGCGGAGAGGAGGCGTTGCCCCAGGCCTTGGTGTTCGGAGCCCACCACCAGGACCAGGGGGCGATCCAGGTCCAGGTCCCAGGGCGGGGGCGCGTCGGCGGTGGAGGCGGCCAGGGCCCAGAGCCCGGCTTGCTTTAGGCTCTCCAGGGCGTTGGTCAGATTGGTGACGCGGCAGATGGGCAGGACCTCCAGGGTTCCGGCGGCGGCCTTGGCCACGGCGGGGGTCAACTGGCAGGCGCGGTCCTTGGCGACGATGAGGGCCTGGGCTCCGGCGGCCGCCGCGCTGCGGATGATCGCGCCCAGGTTGTGGGGGTCTTGCAGGTGGTCGGCCATGACCACCAAGGCGCGCGGTCCGGCGGCCCGGGCCAGGAGCAGAACTTCTTCCAGGCTGGCGTAATCGGCGGCGGCCAGCAAGAGGCCCACGCCCTGATGGGCCGCGCCCTGGGCGGCCTGATCCAGGCGGGAGCGCTCCACCGTGCGCACCTTGACCCCGGCCTGGCGGGCGGCCTCGCGCAGGCGGCGCAAGGCGGGGGATTTGTCGTCGGCGGCCAGCAGCAGCTCGCGGGCCTTTTCCGGGGAAAGCTCCAGGGCCTGGGCCACGGCGTGGCGCCCCACTATGAGTTGGTCTTCGCTCATGCCGGCAGGCCCCAAAGCTCACGCACCCGGGGCCAGCCGCGCGCGGTCTTGAGGCCCTCGGCGGTGATGATGGCCGCCATCTCCTGGGCGGCCTCTGCCACCACGTCGTTTAGCACCAGGTAGTCAAAGTGAACGGCGGCGCTGATTTCGCCTTGGGCCGCGGCCAGGCGGCGCTGGATGGTGGCCTCGTCCTCGCTGCCCCGGGAGCGCAGGCGGCGCTCCAGTTCGGCGGCGTCGGGGGGCAGCAGGAAAACCAAGGTGGCTTGAGGGAAGCGCGCCTTGACCTGGGCCGCGCCCTGCACGTCTATCTCCAAGAGGATGCAGCGCCCTAAGGCCAGGCTTTGCTCCAGCACGCGGGCCGAGGTGCCGTAGAGGTTGCCGAAGACCTCGGCGTGCTCCAGCATTTCTCCGGCCCGCACCCGGGCCAGGAAATCATCGCGGGTCACGAAGTGGTAGTGCACGCCATCCTGCTCGCCGGAGCGGGGGGCGCGGGTGGTCAGGCTGACCGAGTAGGCCAGATCGGGCAGCAGGCCGCGCAGGGCCTTGACCACGGTGGACTTGCCCGCGCCCGAGGGCGCGCTGACCACCACGATGCGTCCGGCGCTCATTTGTCTTCCTCCGGCTCCAGCAGGGGCAGGGATGCTCCGTCGAAGATGGTCTGCTCGAAACGCTGGGCCATGGTCTCGGCCTGGATGGCGCTAAGGATGACGTGGCCGGAGTCGGTGACGATGATGGAGCGGGTGCGCCGGCCCTGGGTGGCGTCCACCAGGCGCTTGGCCTCGCGGGCCTCCTCGCGCAGGCGCTTCATGGGCGAGCTGGTGGGGTTGACGATGGCCACCACCCGCCGGGCCACCACCGAGTTTCCAAAGCCCAGGTTCAAGAGCTTGCCCGCCATGCGCCAGCTCCTTGTCTATTCCAGGTTCTGCACCTGCTCGCGCAGCCGTTCCAGCTCGGTCTTTATCTCCACGATGACCCGCGAGGCCTGGGCGTCGGGGCTCTTGGAGCCCATGGTGTTGGCCTCGCGGTTCAGCTCTTGCAGCAGGAAATCCAGCTTGCGCCCCACCGGCTCGGCAGATCCCAAGAACACGCGGAACTGCTCCAGGTGGCTTTGGGCGCGCACCGCCTCCTCGGTGATGTCGCACTTGTCGGCGATGATGGCCGTTTCCAGGGCCAGGCGCTGGGGATCGGGATGGGGATCGTCCAGCAGCTTGGCGATGCGCTCGTGCAGTTTCTGGCGGTAGTTCTCCACGATCTCGGGGGAGCGCTCCGCCGCCTGGCGGAAGAACTCTTGCAGTTTGTCCAGGCGCTCGGCCAGGTCCTGGGCCAGGGCCGCGCCCTCGGCCACCCGCATCTGCTCGGCCTCGGCCAGGGCCTGTTCCATGGCAGGCTCCAGGGAGCGCCACAGCGCGTCCAGGTCCGGGGTGGAGTCCTCGCTCAGGATCAGATCCCGGTTGGACAAGAAAGGCCCCAGGCCGGGATCGGACTGGCTGTCCAGCTCCTGGCGCAGCTCCTCCAGCACGCGGCGGTATTCATGCAGCAGGGGCAGGTTGAGGCGCAACTGGGGCGCGCTCTCCAGGCTGCCGGAAAAGGAGACGCTTAAGTTCACCCGGCCCCGGGTCATGCGCGCGCTCACGAATTTCTTGACCGGATCCTCCAGCCCGCCCAGCTCCGAGGGCAGGCGCAGGTGCAGGTCCAAAAATCGCGAGTTCACCGAGCGCAGCTCCACGGTCCAGCTGCCTTGTCCCAGGGGCGCGCGGCCGCGGCCGTAGGCGGTCATGGATTTGAGCAAGTCTATTCTCCCGGGGCTTGTCTGCCCTTGAGCCGCCAGAGGTAGCGCCCGCGCAGGTTTTGAAAAAGCTGGCGCATCTCGGCGGTGGCGTAATCAGGATAGGTCCAGGGCAAGGCCTGGAACCCGCCGTGTTGATAGAGCAGGGTAAGCTCGGACCAGAGTCCGGCGGCCAGGGGCATCCGGTGTGGCCGGTGCTTGGTGCTGGCCAGGACCAGCGAGCCGGCGTTCAACATCCCTGGGTCCAGGTTTACCTCACGCCGCCCCTGGCGGGAAAGGGTCTTTTCCAGTTCAAGGCACTGAAGCTTGAAATCGGCCAGCAGATGGACCGGCAGCAGGTTGGCGAAGGCCGCCACCCGCCTGGTCAAGGGAGAGCCCATCTCGCCGGCGTAGTAGTCCGAGTAGTCGAAGACAAGGGGCTCGGAAACATAGCACAGGGGGCCGGCCAGGGCTGTCAGGCAGCGCAAGGCCTCCAGGCGCGGCGACTCCTCCCGGGCCAGCGCGCTCATCACCAGCATCGCCGGGGGTGTCGCGCCCATGCCCCGCGTCCTGGCCGGCCCGCCGGACCGGCCTAGGCGCGTCCCACGCTGTGGTAGGTCAGGCCTTCCTCGCGCACGCGCTGGGGATTGTATACGTTGCGCATGTCCACCACGATCCGCCCGCGCATGGCCTGCTTGACCCGCGACCAGTCCAGGTTGCGGAAGCGGTTCCACTCGGTGAGGATGATGAGCAGGTCCGCGCCCTGGGCCGCGTCATAGGCGTCCTGGCAATAGGTGAGCCCGCTCATGAATTTGGAGGCCTCCTGCATGCCCGCCGGGTCGAAGGCCCGCACGCTGGCGCCTTCGGCCATCAGGGCGGGCAGGATGTCCAGGCTGGGGGCGTCGCGCATGTCGTCGGTGTTGGGCTTGAAGGTCAGCCCCAGCACGCCCAGGGTCTTGCCGGCCAGCTGGCCGTCCAGGGCCTTCTTCACCTTCTCCACCATGCGGCCGCGCTGGTCCTTGTTCACATCCATCACCGCCTCCACGATGCGGAAGCGGTAGCCCAGTTCGCGGGCCAGGGTGGCGATGGCCGCCGTGTCCTTGGGGAAGCAGGAGCCGCCGAAGCCGGGGCCGGCGTGCAGGAACTTGGAGCCGATGCGGTGGTCCAGGCCCATGCCCTTGGCCACCTGGTTCACGTCGGCCCCCACCAGTTCGCAGATGTTGGACATCTCGTTGATGAAGCTGATCTTGGTGGCAAGGAAGGCGTTGGAGGCGTATTTAATCATCTCCGCGGTTTCCACGTTGGTGATGACGATGGGCGTCTCCAGCAGATAGAGGGGCGCGTAGAGGTCCTTCATGATGGCCTTGGCCTGGTCGCTGGCCGCGCCGATGACCACCCGGTTGGGGCGCATGAAGTCCTCGATGGCCGATCCCTCGCGCAGGAACTCGGGGTTGCTCACCACGTCGAAGTTGATGGGCGCGCCCTGGCTCTCGCGGATGATCTGGGCCACCTTTTGTCCGGTGCCCACGGGCACGGTGGACTTGGTGACCACCACCTTGTAGTCCTCCATGGTCTGGCCGATGGCCCGGGCCACCTCCCACACGTATTGCAGGTTGGCCGCGCCGTCGCTGCCCTGGGGGGTGCCCACGGCTATGAAGACCACCAGCGCCTTGCCCACGCCCTGGTTCAGGTCCGTGGTGAAGGAGAGCCTGCCCTCGCGGGCGTTGCGGCTGACCATCTCCTCCAGGCCCGGTTCATAGATGGGAACCCGGCCGGCGTTGAGCATGTCGATTTTTTTCTGGTCGTTGTCCACGCAGGTGACGTTGAGGCCCAACTCGGCGAAGCAGGCGCCGGTGACCAGCCCCACGTATCCCACGCCCACTACACAAATATGCATCGCGAAACTCCCCTGTGCATTATGGGGCGGCAAACAGCCTGGAGACCCTATGCGGGCCTCGGTGAAATCACTGCGCCAGGTATTCTCCCCGGCGGGCCAAATCCACCAGGCGGGCCAAACCGTCCTCGAAATTCACTCCCACCTTGTAGGACAGGGTCTGCTGGCTCCGGCTCAAGTCGGCCAGACTATAGCGCACGTCGCCGGAGCGGGGCGGTCCGAAATCCAGCGGGGCGTCGCAGCCGATGAGGCGGGACAGGATGGCGTACAGCTCCAGCAGATCGTGGCTGACCCCGCTGGCCACGTTGAAGGCCTGGCCGGCGGCCCCGGAGGCGGTGCAGGCGGCCAGGTTGGCGGCCACCACGTTGTCCACATAGGTGAAGTCCCGGCTCTGCCCGCCATCGCCGAAGACTTTGGGGCTCTTGCCCTCCAGCAGGGCGAAGAGAAAGGCCGGGATCACCGCCGCGTAGGCCGAGTGGGGGTCCTGGCGCGGGCCGAAAACGTTGAAGTAGCGCAGGCAGACCGTCTCCAGGCCGTAGACCTGATAAAACACCCGGCAGTACATCTCCATGGCCACCTTGTTGGCGGCGTAGGGGCTCATGGGTAATGGTTCCAGGCCTTCGTGCTTGGGCGCGTCCAGGGGCTGGCGGTTGCCATAGACCGAGGAGCTGCTGGCGCTGACGAAGCGCTTGGCCTTGGCCTCGCGCGCGGCGTTCAAGATGGTCAGCCCGCCGGTGACGTTGACCTGGTGGGAGAGCAGGGGGTCCTCGATGGAGCGCTGCACGGATGGCCGGGCCGCCTGGTGCAGGACATAATCCACGCCCTGGCAGGCCTGGCGGCAGGCCTCGGCGTCGCGGATGTCGCCCTCGATGAAGATAAGGGAGCCGGGACCGTGGGAGGCCGGGAGCAGGTTTTCGCGCTTGCCCGTGGCCAGGTTGTCCAGGACCGCCACGTCCTGGCCCTGGGCCACCAGGGCCTGGGCCAGGTGGGAGCCGATGAAGCCGGCCCCGCCGGTGATGAGATAGCGAGCCAATCTACGCCAACCTTTCCGCCATGGTGCGCGCGCCTTCGGCCACGGCCTGGGACAGGCGTCCGCCCGTCACCGCCGAGGTGCCCACCTCTCCCACCACCACGCCGCCGGCGAAGTTGGCCAGCACCGCCGCCTCCACCAGGCTAAGCCCCGAGACCAGGCCCAAGGTGAAGGCGCTGATGACGCTGTCGCCCGCGCCGGTCACGTCGAAGACCCGCTTGGCCATGGTGGGTATGTGGGTGTCTCCTTCGGGGGCGAAGAGGGTCATGCCCTTCTCGCCCTGGGTCACTAGCACGCTTTGCACCTTGAATTTGTCCATGATGATACGCCCGGCCCGCTGGACGTAGTCCTCGCCCTCGGCGGGCAGGCGGGCCGCGCTGGCGGCTTCCAGGTGATTGGGCGTGACCACCGTCGCGCCCAGGTAGAGACTCATGTTGGAAACCTTGGGGTCCACGGCCACCACCTTGTCCCCACGCTTGGCCTGGGCCATGATCGGTTGCAGCAGGGGTCCGCTGATGACGCCCTTGGCGTAGTCGCTGATGATGACCGCGTCCACCCTGGTCAAGGCATCCAGCACAAAGGCGCTCAGCCGCTTGGTGTCCCGCCGGGCCACGGGCCTGCGGCTCTCGCGGTCCACCCGCACCACCTGCTGGCTGTGGGCCACCACCCGGGTCTTGACCGTGGTGGGGCGATCGGCGCAGACCACCAGACCCTCGGCGGAGACCTCCAGCTGGTCCAGCAATTCGGCCACCTGCTGACCGGCCTGGTCGTCGCCCACCAGCCCGGCCAGCTGGGCCTGGCCTCCCAGGGCCACCAGGTTGTGCAACACGTTGGCCGCCCCGCCCAGCATGTAGGTCTCGCTCTCCACTTCCACCACCGGCACCGGGGCCTCGGGCGAGATGCGCCGCACCTTGCCCCAGATGAACTGGTCCAGCATCACGTCGCCCAGCACCAGCACCCGCGCCTGGCCGAAACTCTTGATGGCCTTTTGCAGCTTTTTCACATCCACGCCTGAAGGCATCGCTCTTCGTCCCTCAAGGGGTGAAACCCGCGGGGCAGTCTACCTCGACATATCCAGCACGGCCTGAAGCATCTGCTCCAGGCTGACCTTGGCCACCGGGCCCAAGCCGCCCACTATTGTATGTGCAACGCCCCACGGACGCCACACTTCCGGCGCATTGCCGCCCCAAAGCGCCACCAGGGGCGCGCCCACCGCCGCCGCCAGGTGCATGGGCCCTCCCTCGGCGGTGACCACCAGCCTGGCCAGGCCCAGCATGGCGGCGAACTCCTTCAGGCTGGGCGAGCAGAACAGCGCCGGCGCGGGGCTCAGGCCTTCCAGCACCTGGCTCACCCAGGCCTTGTCCGCCGGAGCGCAGGTGACAACCAGGGGCTGGCCGCGCTCCAGCAAGGCCGCCACCAAACCGCGGTAGCGCTCCTCGGGCCAGCGCCGGTCAGGGCGGTAGGCCCAGCGGGTGATGTTGACCACCAAGGGCGGCCGGGCCGGGTCCAGGCCCTGGGCGCGCAAAAAGTCCTCGGCGCGGAGGCGGGCCGCCGGGGGCA
Source organism: uncultured Desulfarculus sp. (assembly GCA_964561775.1). Taxonomy (GTDB): domain Bacteria; phylum Desulfobacterota; class Desulfarculia; order Desulfarculales; family Desulfarculaceae; genus JACRDC01. Next base: position 7,043 of record CAZLSD010000003.1, read on the forward strand.
CTTCCAGATATAGCCTTTTGTCCGGGCTGTCAACCTGGATATGCCTTAAAAGATGAAAGCAGCGCTCCACCTCGTGCAGGCCCTTGGGCGGCTTATCCACCGGCAGATTATAGAAAAACCCCCAACGCCGGCGCTTGCCTCGCGCCGCCGCGCCCAGCCGCCAGCGCCCACGGCTGGCATAGGCCAGCCAGCCCTGGGAGGTGGAAAAATCCACCCGGAAGCTGACCACCAGGTCATAGTTCTGGGAGCGAATATCTTTGAGCGCGCGGGCCAGCCGGAGCCAGGATTCCAGCGGCCCGGCCTGGCGGTGCTTGGCCTTGGGATAGACGTAAAGCCTGTCCAGGGCGCGATGGCCGCTTATGGCCTGCTCGGTGAGGGTGCAGACCAGGGCGTCGATGCGCGCCCGGGGAAAGGCCCGGCGCAGGGCGTCCAGGGCCGGGGTGGTGCAGATCACGTCGCCAATGTTGTCGTTGCGTACCACCAATATTTTTTCCACCGCCGAGGGATCGAAGGCCCCGGGGTCGTCTCGCCAGCGGTTGAGTACCAGCGGGCGGTATATGGCCTCGATCAGATTCATGCGCCGGCCTCGTCCATGGCCTGCAAGATGCGCTGGGCGCGGGCCTGCCAGGTGAACCCGCGAGCCAACTCCCGTCCGGCCCGCCCCAGGCGGCGCGCCAGTTCGGGGTCGGCCAGCAGCGCGCCCATGGCCCGGGCCAGGTCCGGGGCGTTGTCGGGTTGAAAGAGCAGCGCGTGTTCTCCGGGGTTGACGATGGCCCGGGCCGAGGGCAAATCCGGCGCGACCACCGGACAGCCGGAGGCCAGGTACTCGAAGAGCTTCAAGGGGCTGGTGAACTCGGCGGCCTGGCGCTGGCGCCCGCTGCCCGGCCAGATGGCCAACGCGCCGCGGGCCAGCAGCTGGCGCACCCGCGCCTGGGAGGCCTGGGGCCGCATGCTCAGGCGCTGGCCCAGGCCCAGGCGGGCGGCCAGTTCGCTGATACGTTGCCAGTCCGGGCTGTTCTCGCGTCCACCCAGTATTTCCAGGCGGGCCTGGGGGACCAGGGCCAGGGCCTTGAGCATGGTGTCCACGCCCTTCCAATCAGCCAGCCCCCCGGCATAGACCAGCAGGCCGCTCTGGCGCTGGTCCTGGGGCAGCGCGAAGAATTCCTCCGCTACTCCATTGGGGACCGCCAGCGCTGGAGCGCGCAGGCAGCCCAGCTTGTCCAGGGCCTGGGCCAGGGGAGCGCTCACCGCCAGCACCAGATCAGCACCCGAAAAGACCCGCCGCTCCATCTGGGCAAGCTGCGCCACCTTGTCGGCAGCCGCGCCCTCTTCCTGGGCGGTCAAGCTGAACAGCTCGTGGGCCTCGAAGGCCAGGCGCATCCCTGGGGGCAGGCCGCGCTCCAGCAGGTAGTCGGCCAGCTTGAGGTGGCGCACCATGACCCAGCTCACCCCATGGCCGGCCAGGGCGCGCAGGCGGCGCAGGCAGGCGGCGTGAAAGGGCCAGTGCCAGGAAAAGGGCAGGCTCTTGCCCGGGCCGGCCTGCCACATGGGCAGGGGCTCCAGGCGCAAGCCGGGCTGCGTATCCAGGCCCAGTTCCGCCAGGCGCGCCGGCAAGCCCCGGAAGCGCCCGGCCAAGAGGTGCACGGCCTCGGCTTGGGAGGCCAGGGCCTTGACCGTGGCCGCGCTTTGCAGCAGGCGGGCGGCCGGCCGGCCCAGGTGCTCGGGATAGGCATAGGCCAGCTTCACACCCCGCCCTGCCCTTCCGCGCTTTGCAGTAGGGCCTGCTCCATGCGCTCCAGCCATTGGGCCTGGCTGGGCAGGTCGCAAGGCACGGGCCTGGGCAGGTCCAAGGCCTGCCGGCAAGCCCGGGCCAGGGCCGCCGCGTCGGCGGGCTCGGCCACGGCCAGGCCGTTTTCCCCCTCGCGCAGAAAATCCACCGCGCCGTTGGCCAGGGTGGTCACCACGGGCAGGCCCAGGGACCAGGCCTCCAGGCAGGCGTTGGCGCAAGGGTCGTAGATGGTGGGCAAGACCAGCGCGTCGCTGGCGGCCAGCAGCAGGGGCGCGTCGTCGCGGTTACCCAGGAAGCTGACCCGCCCCGCCACGCCCAGGCGGGCGGCCAGGCGCTCATAGGCGCCCACCCGGTCCTTACCCGCCACCCACAAGCCCACGCCGGGCAGCAAGGCCAGGGCTTGAAGCGCGAAGGCCAGGCCCTTGCGCTCGAAACCAGAGCCCAGAAAGAGCAGCACCGGTTGGCTGTCCCCCGCCTCCAGGCTGGCGCGCAGGCTCTGGCGCACCCCGGGCTGGCGGGCGGCGGCCAGGGCCGCCTCGTCCACGGCGTTGTGGATGACCACCACCTTGCCAGGCCCCAGGCCATAGCATTGCGCCAACTCGCGGGCCACCAGCTGGCTGTTGGCGATGACCAAGCGCAGGCCGGGGTCCAAGATGGTCTGGCGCTCCAGCTCCAGCAGGGCGCGGTGCAAGGGGTTGAAGCGGAAGGACAGGCGTTTGAGCGCGCTCTCATAGGGTGAGCGCCGGGCCAGCCAGGCCGCGTGGCAGCCGTCGCCAGCCCGATAGACCGGGCAGCCGGGCAGGCGTTCCAATGAAAGGCAGGTGTCCAGGCCCAGTTCCTTCACCGCTTGCTGGGCGGCCCGGCTGAAGGCGTGCAGACGGGCCGCGCCCTTGCCCGGAGCCTCCAGCAGGTGCAGCCGCGTCTCGGGCAGGGCCGGGCCTTCCCAGCGCGAGGTCAGCACGTGGGCCTCATGCCCCCGCTCGGCCAGGCCCCGGGCCAGCATGCGCAGGGTATGCTCGGCCCCGCCGCCCAGCCCGCAATGCAATCTGACCAGGCCCAGGCGCATGACCTACTCCGTCCTATCCAGCAGGCGGTCCAGCGCCGCGCAGACCTGGGCCGGGTCCATCTCCACCAGGCAGCGGCTGATTTTGGATCCGTCGCAGCCGTCGCGGCCGCAGGGGCGGCAGGGCTCGGGGCGAGTCACCACCTCGTGCGCCACCTGCCAGGGGCCCCACATCTTCTCGCCCGAGGGCCCGAAAAGAACCACCGTGGGGACGCCCAAGGCGGCGGCCATGTGCATGGGCGCGCTGTCCACTCCGAAGAAGACGCGCGCCTGGGCGATGAGCGCGCCCAGGCTGGGCAGGTCCAGTTGCCCGGCCAAGTTCACCACCTTATGTCCCGGCTCCAGGCGGGCCAGCTCGGCCATGATGCCCTCCGCCAAGGCCGCCTCCTGAGGCGCGGGCGCGCAGGTCATGACCAGCTTGAGCCCGCGCCGAGCCAGGTGGGCCATGACCTGGGCGTTGCCTTGCGGCGTCCAGGACTTGAACATCCAGCGCGAGGTGGGGTGGACCAAGGCGAAGGTTTTTGGCGTCAGGTCATGTTCGGCCATGATGCGGGCGGCCCTGGCCTGGGCCTGCGGGTCGGGAAGGAGCCTTAGCGGCCAGGGCTGGGGCGCGATGCCCAATTGCTCCACCGTGCGCAGCATGGTCATGACTTCATGGTTCTGGGTGCCGCGCCGGTCGGCCAGCAGGTGGAAGGCCCGCGCCCGGAACGCGGGGCGCTTGGGCGCGAAACCCACGCGTAGGCGCGCCCCGCTGGCCCAGGCCAAAAAGGCCCCCCGGTCGCCGCCGGATAGGTCGATGGCCAGGTCGAAGCGCCCGGCGCGCAGGCCGCGCAAGAGGCCCAGTTGATGCCGCCAGGCCTTGAGCCGTGAGGCGTGTCCGCGCTCCAGCACCAGCACCTGGGCTATCTCGGGGTTGTTCAAGACCATGTCCTGGGTGCCCTGGTTGACCAGGGCCGTGAGGCGGATGCCGGGATAGGCCTGGGCCAGCGCGCTGAAGACAGGAGTGCTCACCAGCACGTCGCCGATGTGCCCCAGCTTGATGACCAGGGCCCGGCGCGGAGGATCGGTCAGCGCGCTCAAGCCTAGCCCTCCAGGGGCTTGGCCTCGTCGACAAGCATGATGGGAATGTCGTCCCTGATCTCGTAGCGCAGGCGGCATTGCCGGCAGAGCAGGGAGCCGCCGTCGGCGGCCAGCTCCACCGGCTGCTTGCACTGGGGGCAGGCCAGTATTTTCAAGAGCTCGGGGTTCAGAGCCATCTCAGGCCTCCTGCAAGACGGGTAACATGGCGCGCACCCATTCCACCTCGGCGGCCAGGCCCTGTTGAAGATCGAAGCCGGGGGCATAGCCCAGGATGGCGCGCGCCCGCGAGGTGTCCGCCTCGGTGTCGCGCACGTCGCCCTTGGCCACCTCCAGGCGCTGCACCTTGGCCCGGCCCCCGGTGATCCGCTCCAGTTGGGCGATGACCTGGTTGACCGTGGCCCGGTGGCCGCCGCCGATGTTGAAGACCTGGCCCTTGGCCTGGGGGGTGAGGGCGGCGGCCAGGGTGGCCTCCACCACGTCGCCCACATAGCTGAAGTCGCGCGACTGCTCGCCATCGCCAAAGAGCTTGAACTGGCCGCCCTCTAGCATGGCCCGGATGAAACGGTGGAAGGCCATGTCCGGCCGCTGGCGCGGGCCGTAGACCGTGAAGTAGCGCAGGCTAACCGTGTCCAGGCCGAAGTTGCGGTGATAGAGGGTGCACATATGCTCGCCGGCCAGCTTGGTCACGCCATAGGGCGATACCGGCCAGCAGGCAGCCGTCTCGCGCGCGGGCAGCTCCGCCCCATCGCCATAGACCGAGCTGGAACTGGCGTAGACCATGCGCTGACCGCCCACCTCTTTCATAGTCTCCAGCAGGCGCTGGGTGGTGAGCACGTTGTTGTGCGTGTATATCTGGAAATTGGCGCCCCAGGAGCGGCGCACCCCGGCCTGGGCCGCCAGGTGGATTATGACCTCCACCCCGTCCAAGAGGCGGACGGGATCAACGGCCATGATATCCTGCTCCCAGAACTCAAAGGCCTGATGCTGGCGCGCCTGGCTTAAGTTGTCTTCCTTGAGCCGGCGGGCATAGTAGTCGGTGAAACAGTCTATGCCTCTCACCGTATGTCCCAGGGCCAAAAGCCTTTCGGCCATCTGGGAGCCGATGAATCCTGCCGCTCCAGTCACCAAGAAGCGCATGCAAGCTCCTAAAAATACGGGCTGCCGTCAGTTTGATACCACCGCGCCGGCTTGCGCCAGCATGGCCAGGGCGTTTTCGGCCACCTGGCCGGGAGCCAGCTCGCCCAAGCAGCGCGGTTGCTCGCAGCGCCGCTTGAAACAAGGCTGGCAATCCAGTCCCAGTCTCAGCACCCGGTGCCCCTGGCCATAAGGTCCCGTGCGCCGGGGCGAGGTGGGGCCGAAAAGGGCCAGGGTGGGCCTGCCCATGGCCGCGGCCAGGTGCATGGCCCCGGTGTCGGTGGCCACCACCAAGTCGGCCAGGCTCTGCAGGGCGGCCAGGGTGCGCAGGTCGCTTTGGCCGGCCAAATCCAACACGCCCGCGCCAGCCTGGGCCATGATGGCCCCAGTCACGGAAGCGTCGGCCTGGGAACCCGTGATGGCGCATCTGACACCGGCCGCCGTCAGGGCCTGGGCCAGCTCCACCCATGAGTCAAGGGGCCACAGCTTGGATTCCCACTGGGCCACCGGATGCAGCAAAGCCAGGGGACCCGCACCGCCCAGGGGGGCCAACAACTGGGCGGCGCGCGCCAGTTCGGCCGGGCTGGGGACCAGGCCGAACTCCGGCCGGGCGGGCCTGGCCAGCCCCAGGGGCTTAAGCAGGTCCAGATAGCGCTCCAGGGCGTGCCGGTCGGGATCATAGGGCGGCAGGGCCTGATTGAGCGCCCAGGCCGCCGCCGGCTCCTTGCCCCCCCTGAAACCGATCCTGCGCTCACCCCGGCTAAGCCTGGTAAAAATAGCACTTTTCATGAGCCCCTGCAAATCCAGCACCGCGTCATAGCGCTCGGCGCGCAGCTCGCGCCAAAAGGCGCGGGCCTGCCGCGCGCCCGCGCGCCAATCGCGGCTGAGGGCGTGGCGGGGGCTCACCAGCACCCGCCGCAAGGCCGGGTGGCCGCGCAAAAGACCGGCGCTGGGCTCCTCCACCAGCCAGTCTATGATCGCCTGGGGAACCTGCTGGCGGATGGCCATGGCCACGGGCAAGGACTGCGCCACGTCGCCCAAGGCCGAGAGCTTGACGATGAGTACCTTCATCCCGCCTGCTCCGCCAGGCGCGCCAGTATCCAGTCCACCGCCTGGGCCAGGTCATCGGCCACCAAATCGGGCTTCTCATCTTCTGGTCGCGGCTCGCCGTCGTCCTGGCCGCAGCGCACCATGATGGAAGTGAGCCCCGCGTTCTTGCCGCAGGCCACGTCGCGCAGGCGGTCCCCCACCATGTAGGAGCCGGCCAGCTCCAGGCCCATCTCGCGGGCCGCTTGCAGCACCAGGCCCGGCGCGGGTTTGCGGCAGTCGCAGGCCAGGGCGTAGTGCTCCACCGCACCCTCGGGATGGTGAGGGCAGAAATAGTAGGCGTCCACCCGCGCGCCTTGCTCGGCCAGCAGGCGATTCAGGCGGATCTGCACCGAAGCCAGGTCTGCCTCGTCGAAGTAGCCGCGGGCCAGGCCGGACTGGTTGCTCACCACCACCACGGCCAGTCCGGCGGCGTTCAAACGGGCGATGGCCTGGCCCGCGCCAGGCAGCAGGCGCACGTCCTCGGCCCGGCGCAGATAGTGCACTTCCTCGTTGATGGTGCCGTCGCGATCCAGGAACACCGCCCGCCTGCTCATGACCATTCCCCGCGCGGCCGGTCTGGTTCGGCCAGCAGGGCCAAGGCCGCTTCCACCACCTCGGGCGCGCTGATGCTGGTGAAGCAGCGCATGCCCGTGGGGCAGACCGGCTTGAGGCATGGGCTGCACTCCACCGGCTTGCGCAGCCAGGCCACGCGAGGGCCCAAAGGCGCGGTGGTCACGGGATTGGTGGAGCCGAAGATGGCCAAGGTGGGGCGGCCCAGGGCGGCGCAAGCGTGCATCAGGCCGCTGTCGTTGGTGACAAACAAACCCAGGCGGGCCAGCAGGGCCAGAGCCTGTCCCAGGCCGGTGCGCCCAGCCATGTCCAGCACCGGCAGGCTGCCCATCTGAGCCGCCACCTGGGCTGTCACCGAGGCCTCGGCCGCGCCGCCAAAGAGCAGGGCCGCGCTGAAGCCTTGTTTGAGCAGGCCGCGCCCGGCCTCGGCAAAGCGCTCGGGCGGCCAGCATTTGGCCGGGCCAAAGGCCGCGCCGGGGGCCAGGCCCAGGATGGGGCCAGCCTGGTCCAGGCCTTGCTGGCGCAGGAATTCCTCGGCCCAGGCCTCGTCATAGGGGTCCAGGGCCAGACGGGGCCAGACCCCCTCGGGCGAAGGCGCCTGCCGGAGCAGGCCAGCTCCGTGCAGAAGGCCCAGGTAGTAGGAAGTCTCGTGGCGGGTGCGGGCGGCCTTGCCGCAAACGATGCCGTGGCTGAGCAGCAGGCCTCGGCCATCGCGGGCATAGCCCAGGCGCACGGGGATATGGGCAAGCCAGGCCAGGGCCGCGGCGTGGAAGGCGTTTTGCAACAGCACCGCCCAGTCGAAGCCCTCCCGCTCCAGGCCCCGGGCCAGCCGCCGCATGCCCGCCAGGCCGGCATGGGGGCCGGGGTCCTCCAGCTCGATTACCCTGTCCACCACGGGCTGGGCCTGATACAGGGCCGCCAGCATTGGCTTGGCCAGCACGGTGATCTGGGCCTGCGGGCAGAGCCCGGCCAGGGTCTCCAGGGCGGGCAGGGTCATCACCGCGTCGCCCACCCAATTGGTGCCCCGCACCAATATGCGCCGGGGCTGGCCGGGGTCCAGGGCGCGCACGGTCATTGCCGCCGGGGCCAGGCGTGGAAGGGCTTGGTCTTCCAGCGCTGGTGCAGCCAGAACCACTGTTCGGGATGCTGGCGAATTATTTCCTCCAGGGCCTTGGTGTAGAGTTGGGTGTTGTCCCACACGTCCTGGAGCTTGTCGCCGGTTTTTCGCATGGGCACCGGCGCTTCGAAATACATGTCAAAGAGGCCGTCAGGTGCGCGAAAACCATAAAAGGGCACCACCGGCGCGCCGGTGGTCATGGCCAAAAGAGCCAGGCCCTTGTTGGTGCAGGCCGGCCGTCCGAAAAAGTCCACCCACTCGCCGTCGTACCAGTCCACGTTCTGGTCCAGCATGACGGCCACCAGGCCTCCACGCTTCAATTCTTTTAGAACCGCACGGGCCGAACGGCTCTTGGGAACCACGCTGTTGCCGCCCTTGGTTCGCCAGTAGTGCACCAGGCGATCCGCGGGGGGCCAGTCCAGGGGGCGCGCCACCAGACAAGCGCCCTTGATCGCCAGCCCCGAGGCCACCGCCGACCACTCCCAGTTGCCGATGTGCCCGGTCAAGAGCAACACGCCCTTGCCTAGAGCGCGGGCCTGCTCCAGGTTTTCCAGTCCGTGCTGGCGGGTCTTGGCCAGCACCTGCTGCGGGCTAAGGCGCACCAGACGAGGAATCTCGCAGGCCACCTGGCCCAGGTGGGCGTAGCAATCCCGAGCCGTGGCCTGGAGCCAGGCCTCCTCACGCTCGGGAAAGGACAGCCGCAGGTTGTCCAGGATTATGCCGCGATGGCGGGCGTCCAGACGCAAGGCGGTCCGTCCCAGGCCCGCGCCCAGCGCCCGGGCCAGACCCAGGGGAGGCAGGGAGGCCAGCCACATGCCGGCGTGGAGCATGCCGTAAGCCCAGTTCATGACGTTCTCCAGGTGGACAGCCCCCAGGCCAGGGCCTGGGCCAGGGTCTGCGCCCCGCCCTCGAATTCCAGCTCCAGCCGGCTCACCCAGATGGGGATGTCAGGGTCCAGGCCGCCGGGCAGACGCACCGCGTCCTTTTCGCTGGTGACCAGGGCCTGGCAGCCGGAGGCGCGGGCCAGCCGCCACAAGGCCTGGATGTCGGCGCTGGCGTAGCGGTGGTGGTCGGCAAAGGCCTTGAGCCCGGCCAGACGCAGGCCCAGGCTCTCCAGGCTGGCGCGGAAGCGTTCCGGCGCGCCCAGGCCGCAGAAGGCCCAGATCGGCGCGGCGGTGAACTTCTCCCGGGGCAACGGCTGGCCTTGGGCGTCGGCCAGGCCGCTCAGGCGGTGGCGGCAGGACAGCACCGGGCCAATGCCCCAAAAACCGCGCAGCCAGTTCCGCGCCGCCCGCGCCTGTTCGGGGTCCTGGGCATGGGTCAGCACCACCACCTGGGCCCGGCGCAGACCGCGGGGAGGTTCGCGTAAAAATCCGCGCGGCAGCAGGCGGCCGTTGCCCAGGGGCTGGGCCGCGTCCAGAGCCACCAGGTCCAGGTCGCGGTGCAGACCGCGATGCTGGAACAGATCGTCGCCTATCAGCACGCAAGGCCCCATCTGGCGCAGCACCTCCCGCCCCACCGCGAAGCGGTCCGCGCCCACGGCCACGGGCACCGGCAGCTGCCGGGCCAAGAGCACCGGCTCGTCGCCGCCCATATCCGGCCCCACCAGGGGGCCAGCCCCCCGCGAGACCCAAGTCACCGGGGAGTCCTTGCCCGAGTTGCCACGGCGGCCATAACCCCGGCTGATCACCGCGCAGGGCAGGCCCCAGCCCAGCAGTATCCGCGCCACCAGGGCCACCAGGGGGGTCTTGCCCGTGCCTCCCACGGTGAGGTTGCCCACCCCCACCACCGGAGCGGGCAGCCGCCGGACGCGGGCCAGGCCCAGGTCATAGGACGTGTGATGCCCCCAAGCCCCCAGACCAAAGCCCCAAGAAGCCAAACCGGCCAGCGCGCGCGGCGGCCCCAGCCACCAGGGGCCGGGCTGGGGGGAGGCCACCAGATGGAACAGCTCGGCCAGTTGCCTGTTCACGAGCCGCCTCCCGGCAAGAGATCCTCGATGTGGCGCAGCACGCGCTCCAGCGCGCCCCGGTGCTGCTGGCAGAATTCCCGTGCCGCACGGCCCATGCGGCTGGCCAGGTCCGGGTCTTGCAGCAAATCGCCCCAGGCCGCCGCCAACTCTGATCCCGCCTGCACGCGCAGGCCGCCTCCGCAGGCCTCCAGGTCGCGGGCCATCTCCAAAAAATTGTGGGTGCGCGGGCCATAGAGCACCGGCACGCCCTGGGCGGCGGGCTCCAGCAGGTTGTGTCCGCCCACCCCAACCAGGGAGCCCCCCACGAAGGCTGCCACGCCCAGGGCATAGGCCTCGGCCAGCCTGCCCAGCACGTCCAGCACCAGCACCTGGGTTCCGGCGGGTGGCTGGCCCTGGGACAGACGCCAGGCCTCCATGCCCTGCCCGCGCGCCAGCGAAGCCAGGGCCTGGCCGCGCGCCACCTCGCGGGGGGCCAGGATCAGGCTCAGCCCGGGGCGGGCCTGACGCAGTTGGGCATAGGCCGCCAGGCAGGCCTCTTCCTCGCCGGCGTGGGTGGAGCCAGCCACCAGCGCTTCCCGCCCGGCCAAGCCCCACTCCGCGGCCAGCCGGGCGCGCTCCTCCGGCGAGAGCGCCGCCGGCGCGCTGTCGAACTTGAGGTTGCCCGCCACTTGGACTTTTTGCGCCGGCGCTCCCACCGCCAGCAGGCGCTCCTGGTCCACCTTGGTCTGGGCCAGGATGCGGTCAAAGCCGCCCAGCAGCTGGCGGGCCAGGGGGGCCAGGCGCTGATAGCCGCGGAAGGTGCGCGGGCTCACCCGGCTGTTGACAAGCAGGCACGGCACGCGTCGTTGGGCCAGGCCCCATTGCCAGGCCGGCCAGATGTCGCCCTCCACCAGACAGAACAGCGCTGGCCGCAGATGATTGAGCAGGCGCGGCACGGCCCAGGGCAGGTCCAAGGGGCGCACGAAAAGCTCCACGCCGGGCAGACTGGCCAGGGCCTCTTGGGCCACGGCCCAGCCCTGGGCGGTGGAGACGGAAAACGCCACGCCGCGCTCAGGATGACGCTGTAGCAGGGCGCGCAGCAGGGGCAAGGCGGAGCGCACCTCGCCCACGCTGAGCGCGTGCACCCAGAGGCAACCCGGAATAGGCCGGGGCAGCCAGGAACTCCCCACTCCCAGCCGGGCCTGGGCTATGCGGCGGTAGCGTCCGTTGGCCAGGCGATAGGCCAGCCAGGGCGAGGCCAGGGCCAGGCCCAGGAGCAGAGCCGTATGGTAGGCGACTTGCCACATGGTTTGAACAGGGGGTCAGGCCGGGACCGGGGCGGCCGCCTGCACCGCCACTTGGTAGGCCCGCTGGGGCCAGTCGCCCCAGGCGATCTCCTCGGCGGGCAGGCCGGAGCGGGCCGCCTCCAGGGCCGCGTCGATGAGGCGGGGGAACCGCGCGCCCTCCTTGAGCAGCAGCTCCAAGAACTCCCGGAACTGGGGCAATAGCCCCCGGCCTTCCACTTCGGCGTGCAGGGTGAATACATTCAGGCGGCCGGGGCGGGCCTGGCCGGCCAGCCAGCTCCCCACGTTGGCGGGGGTCACGCCGGGCAAGGAAAGCGCCTCGTCCATGGTGGGCATGGTGGTGGGTAGTTCCACCAGGGGCAAGGCCCGGCCCTTGACCAGGGGCCGGAAGGGGTGGCTGCCCCGGGCGCAGGAGACGTGGCTGATGCCCAGTTCGCAGAGCGCTTCCAGGCCGTCGGCGCTGATCTGCCAGCCCGGCGAGGCGAAGCTGGCCGGGGCCATGCCGGTGATGGAGCGGAAGAGCTCGGCGGCCTGTTCCAGCTCGCGCTTGACCCGCGCCTTGGGCAGATGGCGCATGCGGTCGTGCCAGAACACGTGATCCCAGCCGTGCAGCCCCACCTCGTGGCCTTCGCTGAAAAGCCGGTTCAAGAGACCCGGCGCGGCCTGGGCGATGATGGGGCCGGGCAGGAGCAGGCCATAGAGCATGGTGATGGGGCCATAGGCCCCTGCCGCGCCCGAGTGCAGTTGCTTTTGCAGGAAGCCGGGGCGAAAGAGGCGTTTCAAGGCCCGCCCCGAGTGGTCCGGCCCCATGGCGATGAAGAAGGAGGCCGTGAGCCCCAGCTCGCCCAGCAGATCGGCCAGACGCCGCACCCCGTCCAGGAGTCCCACCTTGGTGTCCACGTCTACCTTGAGCACCACCCGGGTGGCCGCGCCATTGGGTCGCACATCATGGCCTGGCGCGTCATGGCCTCCCGGCGTCTGGCGGAGGGCCTGGCTCAATCCTTGCTCTCCCTGACCACGAA
>CAZLSD010000003.1:19258-40794 GCA_964561775.1 uncultured Desulfarculus sp.
GGGCCTGGCTCAATCCTTGCTCTCCCTGACCACGAAACGCGGACGCCGGCGCACCTCGCGGTATATGCGCCCCACGTACTCGCCCATCAGGCCCACGCCCAGGATTTGCAGCCCCACGAAGACGAAGAGGATGGCGAAGAGGGTGAAGACCCCCTCCACCTCCGGCCCCACGATAAGGCGGCGGGCGAAGAGGAAAAGGCCGAAGGCCAGTCCCACCAGGGCCACCAGCAGGCCCATCAGGCTGACCAACTGGATGGGTAGCACGGAAAAGCCGGTCATAAGATCGAAGTGCAGGCGGATGAGCTTGAGCAGGCTGTACTTGGATTGCCCGCCCGAACGCTCGGCGTGGCCCACGGGAATCTCCACCACCCTGGCCGCGTACATGTTGGCCAGGGCGGGGATGAAGCTGGAGGTCTCCTGGCAGGCGGCCATGGCGTCCACCACCTCGCGGCGGTAGGCGCGCAGCATGCAGCCATAGTCCTTGAGCTTGACGCCCACGATGCGGCTGGTGACCTGGTTGACCACGAAGGAGGGCAGCTTGCGGAAGATGGAGTCCTGACGGAATTGACGCCAGCCCCCCACCACGTCATACCCTTCTTCCAGTTTGGCCACCAGCTTGGGCACGTCCTCGGGCGGGTTTTGCAGGTCCGCGTCCAGGGTGGCCACCACCTCTCCGCGCACCCGCTCGAAACCGGCGAAAACGGCCATGTGCTGGCCATAGTTGCGGTTGAAGCGCACCAGGCGCACGTGGCCGGGATCCTGCTGGCTGATGCGCCCCAGCAAACCCCAGGAGTCGTCGTGGGAGCCGTCATCCACGTAGATGACTTCCCAGGAATAGGCCGTTTGATTGAGAGTGAGCGCCAGACGGGCGTGCAGCTCCGCCAGGTTCTCCTCCTCGTTGAACACGGGAATGACCACCGACAAATAGGGTTTGGGGCCCTCCGGAGTCTCCATGACTGCCTCCCAATGAACCCGCAAGTCCGGGCGGCTATACTATCGCAGGAGAGCAGGCAGAATTCAAGCCGAGGGGATCAGGGGCGCTGGTTGGAAAACAGGCTTTTGTCTCCCACGCGCTTCCATTCATGCAGGGTGAGCCCGGCTTGGGCCTGCGCCTTGGCCTTGAGACGCTCGAAGGAGGAGGTTTCGCCCAGGGCCAGCACCCGGGTTTGGCGGTTTTGCAGCATGCGCAGGAAAGCCGCGTCGTCGGGCACGAACCAGCGTTTGGCCTCGGGGTCCAAGGCCCGGCCGAACTCCAGCTCGCCCCAATTGCCCACCACCGCCACCCGCCGGCCGCTGTAGAAAACCGCGCCGTGGTAGTAGTCGCCATAGCTGACCAGCACGTCGTCGGGGCCCAGCTCCTGCCTTATCGGCTCGACCAGGCCCTCCAGGGAGCGGTATTCGTCCAGCCTGCCCCCGCCCAGCATGGCGAACAGGAACAGGACCAGGAAGATGCCCAGGGGCGCGGCCAGCACCGCCCAGGCCCTCTGGCGGATCTGATAGCAGAAAAGCCCCAGGGCGCACATCACCAAAGGCCCCGCCAGCAGCAGCGCGCCAGCCTGGTCATAGCTCACGTCCTGGTCCAGGGCGGGGATGAGCAGCAAGGCCACGCCTCCCGCCAGCACCAGCCCGGCCAGCAGGCCCACGCTGCGCCGCAAGGCCGCCGGCGGCTCGGCGTTGAGCCCCCAACTCCACAGCGAGGCCAGGGGCCGGCCCATGAAGAGGGCCAGGGGCGGCAGCATGGGCAGGGCGTAGTGCATCATCTTGGACTGGCTTAGCGAGAGCAAAACCAATTGCGCCAGGAACCAGACCACGAGGAACAGCCAGGGGCGCGCCGCCGCCGCCCGCCAGGCCTGCCCCGGCCATAAGCGCCAAAGCGCCCAGGGCAGCAGGGCCACCCAGGGGAAGAAGGCGCCGGGCAGCAGCAGGAAATAATAGTAGAAGGGCTGATAGCGCTGATGCTTGGTGGTTAGCAGGCGGCCGAAGTTTTGATCTATGAAGAAGAACTCGGGGAACTCGGGGTTGGCCAGGCTGACCATGATCAGCCAGGGCGCGCAGAGAAGCGTGAACATGACCAGGCCGCGCAGGCGGAGCAGTTCGCGCAAGAGGCCCCATTCGCCCGAGAGCGCCACGAACAGCCCCACCACCATCAGGGGCAGGCCCGGCCCCAAAAGCCCCTTGCTAAGAAAGCCCATGGCGCAGCCCAGCCAGAAGGCGTAGCGCCCCCAGCCCGAGCCCTGGCGCACCGCCCAGGCCCCCAGCAAGGCCACCAGAAGCCCCGCGCCCAGGACCATGTCCACCAAGAGCACCCTGGCCAGCACCAGAAACATCAGGGAGGTGGCCAGGCACAGGCCCGCGAAGAAGCCGCTGCGGCTGTCCCACATCCAGCGCCCCAGCCAGAAAACCAAAAGCACGCTCAGGGTGGCGAAGAAGGCCGGCATCAGCCGGGCGCTGGCCGCCGAGACGCCGAACAGCTTGAAGGAGATGGCGATAAGCCAATAGGGCAGCACCGGCTTCTCGAAATACTTCACGTAATTCAGGCGCGGAGTCACCCAGTCGCCCGAAACCACCATCTCGCGGGCTATCTCGGCGTAGCGGGCCTCGTCGGTCTCCCACAGACTGCGTTGGCCGGGAGCCGCGAAAAACAAGAGCCCGCAGATGCCCAGCAGGATGAGGGCCTGCCAGGGCCAGCCCCAAGCGGAATGGGGGGTGGGGGGCGTTTGCGCGTTCATGGCGTGGCAGCGCCCTTTGCAGAGGAGGCCAGCAGATCTCTAGCCTGCTGGTTTCCACCCAGCAGATAGCCTTCATAGGCGCGCAGGCTGACAAAGCCCGGCACCTGCTCCAGGCGCGGGATCAAAGACAGCCTGCTCATGACCAGCACCGGCTGCGCCTTGCCCAGCTCCTCGCCCAGGCGCTGCTCCTCGCCCGTGCGCAGGCGGGGCACGTCCCTGTCCAGGTAATAGAGCAGGGAGGGCTTCCACAGGCCATAGCTGAGCAGAGCCGAGTCCGGTCCGGCCAGCGCGCGCGCCTGCAAGGCCATTTCCTTGGCCGGAGCCTGCGCCAGCTGGCCGGCCTGACCCAACAGCCCCAGCACCAGGGCGGCGCTGAACAAGGCGCCAAGCAGCACGTGCGCCAGCGGAGTCAGGCGCTGGCGGCCCAGGCGGGCGCTCAAGCGGCGCGAGAAAAGGATCAGCAGCACAGCCGCCGCCGCCAGCAGGGGCCACAGCCACAGCGAGGGGGCCTGGGCGGGCAAGGCGTATTCGCTGCTGTCGGGCCGGATGGAGCCCAGTATGCGCTCCCAGGCCAGGGGCAATCCCCAAGGAATGATCAGCAGGGCCAGGGCCAGCAAGCCGCCCATCAGCCACAACCCGCCTTGCCAGACATGGCTGGCCAGACGCCCCGGGGCCTCGCCGGAGAGGCTCCGCCAATAGAAGTAGGCGGCCAACAGCCCCCAAAAGGGCATGGCGGGCAGGATGTAATTGATCTGCTTGGTGGCGGCCAGGGTGAAGACGGTCAAGACCACCAGCACGCTCAGACCGGCCAGCAGGCGCAGGCGGGCCAGGGGGTCGGCGCGCCGGGCGGCGCGGGAGTTCACGAAGACCGCCGCGGACAAGGCGGGCAGCGCGGCCGCCGAGAAGGGAAAGCACCCCAGCAGCAGCACGGGCAGGTAGTAGAAAAACCCCCCGCCATGGCCCAGCAGCACCTCGCTGAAGCGCCGCGCGTTCTGGGATACGAAGAATCCCCGCCAGAACACATCGCCCAACTGGTAGAAGGCCAGGCCGTACCAGGGCAGGTTCACGCCCAGGAAAATGAGCAGCCCCCACAGCGGGCGGCAACGCTTGATCAGCTCCCAGAGCCTGCCCTCCAGCAGGGCATAGAGCCCGGCGGATGGCAGCACCACGGCCAGGGCCACCGGTCCCTTGGTAAGAAAGCCCAGGGCCAGCCCGGCCCAGGCCAGCAGCCACCAGGGCTTGTCCCGGCCGGGCGCTGACTCGCAGGCCAGGAAAAAGGCCGCCAGGGAGGCGGTGGTGAAAAAGCTGAGCAGCATGTCGGTCAGGCAGGCGCGCCCCAACAGCACCATCAGGGGCATGAAGGCCACCGACATGGCGGTGAGCACGGACAATGATCGGCTGCCGGAGACCCGCTGGGCCAGGGCGGCCGTGATGAGCATCAGGCCAAAGGCGCTCAAGGCCGAGGGAAGGCGCGCCCCCGCCTCGCCGGAGCTGGTCACGGCCTGCCCCGCCAGGACCGCCCAGAAAACCAGGATGGGTTTCTCCAGGTAGAGCTGCCCATTCAGGCGCGGGATGACGTAGTCGCCGCTGCGCCGCATCTGGGCCACCGCCGCGCCGTACTCGCCCTCGTCGCGGTCGGTGAGAGGCAAGGAGCCCAGGCCGCCCCACAAGAGCCCCACGGCCACGGCGATGGCCACCAAGGCCAGGCTGGGCCAAAGCCGTTCTTTGCGCGCCTTCACGACGACTCCGGCGCGGAGCCGGCCAGCAGCCTGGACAGGGGCCAGCCCACGGCCAGCCCCAGCACGGCCCCGCCCAGCACGTCGCTGAAATGGTGGGAGTCGCTTAGCACGCGGCCGGCGCAAATGGCGCTGGCCAGCACATAGGCCGGCCAGGCCGCGCGGGGGTGGCGCGCGGAGATCAGCGAGGCCAGGGCGAAGCTGGTGGCGGCGTGGCCGGAGGGAAAGGAGTGCAGGTCGCTTTGCAGGGTGGGTCCGAAGTATTCCCACACCGGCAGATCCAAGCGCGGCCGTGGCCTCCCCACCAGATGCTTGACCACCTGCACCGCCGCCCCGGACCCCAGCACCGCGCCGCATCCCAAAAGCCCGCTCACCAGCAAGTCACGTTGTTTCCGGTAGAGGCCCCACAAAGCCAGCAGCGCCGGGGCCGCGATCTGGACTCCGCCCAGGCCGGCCCAATAGGCCAGCAGGCCCCAGTACTCTACCCAAGCCTGGTTCTGCCAGGGGTCGAGCCTGTTGGCGATATCCTGGTCCCAGTTCTGATTGAGCACCACGGCCATGAGCAGCGCCAGGCCCAGCAGGCAGGCGGCTCGGCGGTAGAGGGGGGCGGACATGGAGTCTAACCCGCCAGGCCCTGGTCCACCGCGAACTGCATGCGGTACAGGCGCAGGTACTGGCCGCCCATGGCCAGCAGCTCCTCGTGACGTCCCTCTTCCACTATGCTTCCGGCGCTGATTACCACGATGCGGTCGGCCCGCTGGATGGTGGAAAGCCTATGGGCAATGACAAACGTGGTGCGCCCGCGCATCAGGTTTTCCAGGGCCTTTTGCACGAACATCTCGCTCTCGGTGTCCAGGCTGCTGGTGGCCTCGTCCAGGATGAGGATGGGCCGGTCGGCCAAGAGCGCGCGGGCAATGGAGATGCGCTGGCGCTCGCCGCCGCTTAAAAGCACGCCGGCCTCGCCGATGTTGGTGTCGAAGCCCTTGGGCAGGCGCTCGATAAAATCCAGGGCATAGGCCGCGCGGGCGGCGTCCTTGACCTGCTCCAGGCCGGCCTCGGGACGGCCATAGGCTATGTTGGCGCGCACGGTGTCGTTGAAGAGAATGGTCTGCTGGGTGACGATGGCTATCTGCGAGCGCAGGCTTTTGAGGGTGACTTGGCGGATATCCTGGCCGTCTATCAGGATGGCGCCCTCGTTGACCTCATAGAAGCGGGGCAGCAAATTGGCCAGGGTGGTCTTGCCCCCGCCGCTGGTCCCCACCAGGGCCAGCACCTGACCCACCGGCACCTTGAGGTTGATGTTCTTGAGCACCGCTTCGCCCTCGCGGTATTGGAAACCAACTTCCCGCAGTTCTATGCCCTGGCGCAGGGGCGCCAGCTCCACGGCTTGCGGCGCCTCCAGAATCTGGGGCCGGGTGTCCAGCACCTCATATACGCGGCTGGCCGCGGCCAGACCGTTTTGGATGTCGTTGTTCAGCCCGCTCAAGCGTTTGACCGGCTCGTAGAGCATGATGAGCGCGGTGAGAAAACTGAAGAAGGTGCCCGGGGTGGAGCGTCCCTCGATAACCTGCCAACCGCCGTAGAAGATGATGCCCGCCACGCCCAGGCCGCCCAGGAACTCCATGAGCGGGCTGCTGATGGCCCGGGTGGATACGTCCTTCATGCGCAGGCGGAAGAGGCGGAAGGCCTCGTCGGAGAAGCGCTTCACCTCGTGATCCTCGCGGCAGAAGCCCTTGACGATGCGCGCTCCGCTGATGGTCTCGTGCAAGAGCACGCTCACGTCAGCCATGGTCTCTTGGCTGCGGGTGCTTATGCTGCGCAGGCGGCGGCCAAAGCGCACCAGGGGGATCATGCAGAGCGGGAACACCCCCACCGCGAAGATGGCCAAGAACCAGTCGCGGTAGAAGATGACCACCACCAGGCCCAGGATGGTGAAGAGATCCATGAGCACGCCGGTGACCACGCTGCTCACCGCGCCCTGGATCTGGTTCACGTCGTTGGTGATGCGGCTCATCAGCTCGCCGGTGGGCATGCGGTCGTAATAGCTTAGCGGCAGGCGTTGCAGATGGGCGTACAGGTCGATGCGGTATTGGGTGATGATGCGCTGCCCCACGAACTGCATCAGGTAGTTCTGGCCATAGGAGCACAGGCCCTTGACCGCGTAAAGGACGATGACCACCAGGGGCACCAGGGTCAGCATGTCCCGGTCCTTGGCCACGAAGATGTCGTCCATCACCGGCTTGACCATGTAGGCCATGGCCGCCGAGGAGCCCGCCACGAATAGCATCAGGCACATGGCCCAGAACAGGCGCTGCCAGTAGGGCTTGACCATGGCCAGCAGGCGTTTGTAGAGGGCCACGTCGCCTTGGTTCTGGGGTTTGCTCATCAGCAGGACGCTCCGCCCATCAGGGTCAAGGCCAGTTCCGCCACGCGCCGGCTGGCCCCAGGCCCGCCCAGGCGCTGGCGCACCTGGGCCAGACCCTCCAGCATGTCCTGGCGCGCCTTGTCATCGGCCAATAGGCGGAGGCCCTCGGCGGCCAAGGCCTGGGGCGTGGCCGCCGCCTGGATCAGCTCGGGCAACAGGCTCCGCCCGGCGATGAGGTTGGGCATGGCGATGTGCTCCACCTTTATGAGCCGTTTGGCCATGTAGTAGTTGAAGCCGCCTGTCTTGTATACCACCACCATGGGCGCTCCGGCCAGGGCCCCCTGCAAGGTGGCGGTGCCGGAGGCCACCAGGATGACCTTGGCCTGGCGCATTACCTGCCAGGCCCGGCCCGGCAGCACGGTCAAACCCGGCACGCTGTCGGTTAGATAAGGCTCCAGGTCGGCCTGGGTCAGGCCGGGGGCCAGGGGCAGCACGAAGTGCAGGCCAGGGCGTTTGCCGCGCATCAGCTTGGCCGCCTCCATCATCAATGGCATCAGGCGCGATATCTCGGAATGGCGGCTACCGGGCAATATCCCCACCAGATCGGCCTCGGCCGGCACGCCCATCAGGCCCTCGCCCGCGCCCTGCCACTCGGCCACCTCATCCAGCAGCGGATGCCCCACGAAGCTCACCGGCAGCTTGGGCTCCACCCGCCGATAGAACTCCTCCTCGAAAGGAAAGACCACGGCCAAGTGGTCCACCAGGCTGGTCAGCTTCTGCGCCCGCTTCTGCCGCCAGGCCCAGACCTGGGGGCTGACGTAGTAGAGAACCTTGATTCCCAGCTTGCGGGCATAGCCGGCCACGCGAAAGTTGAAGTCGGGAAAGTCGATGAGGATGACCAGGTCCGGCCGCTCCCGGCGCAGGTGGGCGCGCAGGCCGGAGAGCGCGGCCCATATCTGGCGCAGCTTGCCCAAAACCTCGCTGATGCCCACCAGGGCCAGGTCCTCGGAGCGGTAAAGCAGCTCGGCCCCGGCCTTGGCCAGGGCCGGCCCGCCTATGCCGCTGACCCGCAGGCCAGGCGCCAGGCCGCGCAGCTGCTCCACCAGCTTGGCGCCGTGCAGGTCGCCGCTGGCCTCGCCGGCCACCACCACCACATGGGGCGGCGTGGGCATCAAGCCCCCCCGGGCAGGACGGCGTCCACCAGGCGGCGGGAGGCCTGCAAGTCCTGCTCGCACCCCTCCAGGCGCGCCAGCACCGCCGCGCGCACGGCCATGGCGCAGGCCAGGGCGCGCCGGCCGTCCGGCCCGGAGACGCGGGGAGGCTGGCGATCGCGCACCGACTGCACGAAGGCCTTGATCTCCTCTTCCAGGGGGTCGCTCTTGCCAAAGCGGGGCCGCTCGGCATCCACCTTGGGCAGCTTGCCCGGCCGGTACTCCACCTGGCTGACCACCAGGAGCTTGCGCTTCTTGAAGTCCAGGGACAGGTAGGCGTCGGGCTGGAAAATGCGCATCTTGCGCTCGTCCTTCAAGGCCAGGCGGCTGGCGGTGACATTGGCCACGCAGCCGCCGGGGAACTCCAGGCGGGCGTTCACTATGTCGGCGTGAGGCCCCAGCACCGGCACCCCCACCGCGCTTATCTGGCTGGGCTCCTCCCCCACCAGGGAGAGGATGATGTCCAGGTCGTGGATCATCAAATCCAGGGCCACGTCCACGTCGGTGGCCCGGGCCTTGAAGGGAGCGATGCGGTTGCACTCGATGAAGAGCGGCCGTTTGACCCGCTCCTCCATGGCCATCACCGCGGGATTGAAGCGCTCCAGATGCCCCACCTGGAGGATGAGCCCCTTTTCCTGGGCCAGGCTGATGATCTGATCGGCCTGCTCCAAGGTGGCGGTGATGGGCTTTTCGCAAAGCAGGTCCAGGCCGCCCGCCAAGAGGTCCATGGCCACCCGGTGATGATCCACGGTGGGGGTGACCACGCAGGCGGCCTGGGCCAGGCCGATAAGCTCCCGGTGGTCGCTTAGGGCCTTGACCCCCAGGTCGCGGGCCACCTGGCGCGCCCGCTCCGGGTCCACGTCCACCACGGCCACCAGTTCGGCCCCCTTCATGCGCGAGAGCTTCTCGGCGTGGAAACGCCCCAGATAGCCCACCCCCACCACGCCGACCTTGACGCCCTCGGACCTGAACACCCTATTCCTCCTCGGACCAGGCCTGGACGCAGATGCCCGCCGCCTCGGCCCGGTCAACCATTTCCTCGTGATCAAAAACCAGGGTCTTGCCGGCCTCTATGATGAGGCAGGAACAGCCCGACTCGGCCATGGCCAGCACCGTGCCCGCCCCCACCGAGGGCAGATCAAAGCGCTGGTCCTGGGTGGGCTTGCAACGTTTGACCACCACCGCCCGTCCGGCGGCCAGGCTGCCGCCGCGCCGGATGCAGGCGTCGGTGCCCTCGATGGCCTCCACCGCCACCACCGCCCGGCCGGCCACCACCACGGCCTGGCCTATGTCCAGCTGCCCCAACTGGCCAGCCACCCGCCAGCCCACCCGGGCGTCCTCTCGCTCCTGTTCATCGGGGCGGCGCTTGGTGTAGCAGCCGGGAGCGGCCAGGAGTTGGGGCACCAACTCGTGGCTGGGCAGGATGGTTATGCCCTCGTCGGCCAGCACCTGGGCCAGGGTGCGCAGGATGCCGTCGTCGGACATGTGACGCAGCTTGCCCACCAGGGTCAGCGCCTTCAGGTCCGGCTTCACGTCCTTGAACATGCGGGTCTTGGTGACGCCCCCGCACATCACGGCCTGGCTGGCTCCACCCTGCTTGAGGGCCTTGATGAGCTTGCCCAATTGCCCCAACTGCACCCAGGTGATCTGGTCCACCTCGCGCTCCAGTTCGGGCAGGGTCTCGCCCTTGTGGGCCACGGCCACCACCCGGTAGCCCTGGGCGCGGGCGGCGCGGGCGAAAAGCAGAGGAAACTGGCTGTGCCCGGCGATCAGGCCGATGACGCCGGGTCCAGGCTGGCTGGGCGGGGGAGAGGCCACGTGCTTAGCGGGCGACGCCCCGCTCCGAGGTGGCGATGAAGTCCAGCAGGACGCGCACCTCGGGGATGTCGGGCACCTCGCCGCGCACCTGCTCCAGGGCGCGCTGCAAGGGCGTGCGGCTGCGGAAAATGATGCGGTAGGCCTGCTTCAAGGCCTCCAGGGTCTCGGGCTGGAAACCGGCCCTTTTCAGCCCCACGATGTTGAGGCCATAGGAGCGCGCCCGGTTGCCCTCGCATAGGCAATAGGGCGGCAGGTCCTGGGCCACGCCGCTCAAGCCCCCCACGAAGCAGCGCAGGCCGATGCGGGTGAACTGGTGCACCGCCACCAGGCCGCCCAGGGAGACATAGTCGCCCAGGGTCACGTGTCCGGCCAGGGTGGCGCTGTTGGCCATGACCACGTGATCGCCGATCTGGCAGTCGTGGGCCACGTGGCAGTAGGACATGAAAAAGCCGTGCGCCCCCACCCGGGTGACGCCGCCGCCGTGATGGGTGCCCCGGTTCATGGTGACGAATTCGCGGATTTGGGTGTGCTCGCCGATCTCCAGCCAGCTCTCCTCGCCCCCGAACTTCAGGTCCTGGGGCTCGCCTCCCAAAGAGGCGAAGGGCCAGACATGGCAACCAGCGCCCAGGCGGGTGAAGGCGGCGATGCTGGCGTGGTGGTCGATGCGGCAGGCCGGGCCAATCTCCACCTTGGGGCCGATGAAGGCGTAAGCCCCGATCTCGGCATCGTCGGCGATGCTGGCGCTGGGGTCCACCAAGGCGGTGGGATGAATGCTCATGGAAATATTCCTTCGCGGTCTCTTGTTATGAAGCTAGGCGCCCTGCTGGATAGCCGCGGTCATCTCGGCCTCGGCCGCCACCTTGCCCTCCACCAGGGCCTTGCCGGCCATCTTCCAGGCGCGGCTGGACTGGTGCAGGGTGGTGACCTCCAGGATGAGTTGGTCGCCGGGCACCACCGGGCGGCGGAACTTGACCTTGTCCATGCCCATGAAAAAGATGATGCGCCCCTTGGATTCGGGGGCCGCGCCATAGGCCAGGATGCCGCCGGCCTGGGCCATGGCTTCTATGACGAGCACGCCGGGCATCACCGGTTTGCCGGGAAAATGCCCCTGAAAAAAGTGCTCGTTATAGGTGACGTTCTTGAGAGCCCGCACGTGCTGCCCCACTTCCATTTCCAGCACCCGATCTATGAGCAGGAAGGGAAAGCGGTGGGGAAGGAATTCCATGATCTGCTCAAGATTGAACAGGGGCTGGCTCATGGTCCGCTCCTTGTCTTGCTATTTGCCGCTCGGAGTTTGTCCGCCCAGGGCCTTCTCCAGAACCTTCACCCGCTCGAACAAATCGGGCAGCTTGCGGATGAGGCTACGGGTGCGCAGCCAGAGGCGGTGGGGCATGGCCGGGGTTCCGCTGATTATCTCGCCGGCGGGCACGTCCTGGGCCAGGCCGCTTTGGGCGCCCACCATGACCCGGTCGCCCACGGTGATGTGCCCAGCCACGCCGGCCTGGCCGCCCAGGACCACGTTGCGCCCCAGCTTGCTGGAGCCGCTGATGCCCACCTGGGCCACCAGCAGGGAGTTCTCGCCGATGACGCAGTTGTGGGCGATGTGCACCATGTTGTCGGTCTTGACCCCGCTTTTGACCCAGGTCACTCCGGTGGCCGCCCGGTCGATGGTGTTGTTGGCGCCCAGCTCCACGTCGTCGTCGATCTGCGCCACGCCCACCTGGGGAATCTTGAAATGGCGGTCGCCCTCGGGAACGAAGCCGTAGCCGTCGGCCCCGATGACCGTGCCGGAATGGATGATACAGCGCTTGCCCACCCGGCAGCCATGATACAGGGTCACGTTGGGCTGGAGCACGCTGTCGTCGCCCACGCTGGCGCCAGGCCCCACGTATACCCCCGGGTGCAGGGTCACCCGGTCGCCGATGATGGCGCCCGCGCCCACGTAGGCCAGGGCGTGTATGCTGACCTCGCTCCCCAGTTGGGCCGTCTCCTCCACCACCGCACGGGGATGCACGCCCAGGGCCTGGTGGGGCCTGGCCGTGGCCATGGTCAGAAGCTTGGCATAGGCCAGGTAGGGATCGGCCACGCGGATGACCGGCAGCCCCTGGGGCACCTTCTGATCCGGGCGCACCAGCACCACCCCGGCCCGGCAAGCGGGCAGGGCTGGCGCGTATTTGGGGTTGGCCAAGAAGGCCACGTCGCCGGGGCCGGCCTCCTCGATGCCCTTGAGTCCGTTGACCAGACGATCGGGGGGGGCCTCCAGGGTCCCCCCCAACACCCCGGCCAGTTGGGCGAGGCTTATCTCCACAATTCCCCCAGTCTAGGGATTGGTCTTGTCATAGGCCGAGATCACCTGGGCGGTGATGTCGGCGCTCTTGGGGAAATACAGGGCCGTGCGGGCCTCCAGGACCACCAGGTAATTGCCCTTGGTGCCCAGGTCGGTGATGATCTTCTGCATGCTGCGCAGGATGGGCGCGAAGGCGTCGCGGCGGGCCTCCTGGATCTCCTGCTGCGCGTCGCGGTTGCGCTCGTTGAGTTGGCGGGTCTTGCGCTCGAAGTCGCGCTCCTTGGCCAGTTTGGCCTCGGGCTTGAGCACCATGGCGGTGTTCTCCAGATCCTTGCGCAGGGTCTGGGCCTCGTCGCTCAAAGCCTTCAACTCGGCCTCCAGGCGCTCGGCCTTGCGGCGCAGTTCCACCTGGGCCTTCTTGCCCTGGGAGCACTCATTGACCGCCCGCTCCATGTCCACGATGGCCACCTGGCCCTGGGCAAAGGCCGGCGCGGTCCAAACCACCGCGATGAACAAGACAACCGCCGCAATCACAGAGGCTTTGCATTTGGAAAAGGACATCTATCTAGCTCCTTGGCAGACCCTGGCTGAGGGTCGTGGTTAAAAAACGCTGCCGATGGTGAATTCCCAGTTGGATCCGCTCTCGTCGGGTCTGGGGTCCAGCACGTGGCCGTATTCCAGGCGCAGGGGGCCCACCGGCGAGTACCAGCGGATGCCCGCGCCCACGCTGCTGCGCAGGTCGGACCACTTGTAGTTGTCTTCTTCGCTCCAGCTGTTGCCGGTGTCATAGAAGACCACGCCCACCAGGCCGGCCTTGGGCAGCAGGGGGAAGCGGTACTCCAGGTTGAGCAGGGCCATGCGCTCGCCGCCGATGCGGTCGTTGGTGGCCGGGTCCAGCGGGCTGACCGACTGGTAGTCGAAGCCGCGCAGGGTGTTGATGCCGCCCAGGAAGAACTTCTCGTAGATGGGCAGATCGCCGCCCGCGTGCTTGCCCAGCCAGCCCACCCGGCCGTGGATGGCGATGACGTGCTCCCACCAGATGGGGAAGTACCAGCCGGTGTCGGCGATGAGCTTCAGGAAGGCGTTGGTGCCGCCGATGGGGTCGCCCGCCCACTCGGCGCTGATGCTGTTGTCGCTGCCCCGGGTGGTGTTGAAGGCGTGGTCGCGAGTGTCGCGGCGCAGGATGCCGCGCACGGCGCTGGTGGTGTGCTCGCCTTCTTGGTCGCGCACCACCAGGGCGGCGTTGTCCTGGATATCGTAGATGTTGGCTACTTCGTAGGTGTAGTAGGTGTAGAAGCGCACCGCGCGGAAAGGCGTGGGCCAACCCAGGCGGATGCGCCCGCCGATGGCTTCCTTGGTGTAGGTGTAGTACTCCCGCTCCCAGTCGTAGATGTCCACGCCGAAGCTGACCGGCTTGTCCATCAGCCAGGGCTCGGTGAAGCTCAAGGTGTAGCGGTTGCTGGAGCCGCCCACCTGGCCCTTCAACTCCAGCTGCTGGCCGCGTCCGAAGAGGTTGCTCTCGCCGATGCGGCCCATGACCATGAAGCTGTCCACCGTGGAGTAGCCCGCGCCCACGCTGAACTGGCCGGTGCGCTTTTCCTTGACGTCCACCTTGAGGTCCATGCGGTCGGGGGCGCTGCCCTTGACCGGGCTGATTAGCACGTCCTCGAAGTAGTTGAGCCTGTGCAGGCGCATGTTGGCCTCGCGCAGGGCCGTGCCGGAGAAGAGGTCGCCCTCGGAGGCGGCGATCTCGCGGCGGATGACCTTGTCGCGGGTGTTGGTGTTGCCGCCGATCAGGATGCGCTCGAAGTAGACCTTGTCGCCCTTCTTGATGCTGAAGGCGATGGAGACGGTGGTCTTCTCCATGTTCTGCTGGATGTTGGGGCGCACCTCCACGTAGGCGAAGCCCTTGTCGGCATACAGGGTGCTGATGTAGGTCAGGTCGTTGCGCAGCACGTCGCGGTTGAACCACTCGCCGGGCTTGGTCTTGAGCGCGCCCATCAGCTCTTCCTGGGGCACGATCATCTCGCCGGAGACGCTCAGGTCGCTGACCTTGAAGCGCGGCCCTTCGATGACGTTCATGACCACCACCAGGCCGTCGCCCTCGCGCTTGACCTCGGGCTCGCCCACGCGGGCCGCCATGTAGCCCTGGTTGTAGTAGTGATCGGTCAGCTTTTCCAGGTCCTGGTCCAGCTTGTTGCGCTCCAGGATGTTGGTTTCGGTCAACCAGGAGAACCAGCCCTTTTCCTTGGTGGCCATCTGATCCAGCAGGTCGCTGGACTCGATGTTCTTGTTGCCGGTGAACTGGATGCTCTTGATGAATATCTTGGCGCCTTCCTCGATCTTGAAGCTTAAGCTGATGTCGCCGCTGGGCAGGGTGGAAAACTCGCTGGTCACTTTGGCGTCGTAGTAGCCCTTGTCCTTGTAGACCTTCAGGATTTTTTCCTCGGCCTCGGGCAGGGCCTCGGGGCGGAAGACGCTGAAGGACTTGATGCCCATCTGCTCGCGCAGGTCCTTGTCGTCGACGGCCTTGTTGCCCACCAGGTGTAGCTCGCGCACGGTGGGCTTTTCCTTGACCGTGATCTTGATGAGCTTGCCCTGGGGGGTGTCGGAGGGCTCGATGCGCACGTCCTCGAAGTAGCCCATCTTCCAGACCGCGCGCAGATCCTCGTCCAGGCGCAGAGCCGAGTAGGCCCCGCCGGCCTTGGTCTTGAGCACGTTCTTGATGGCCTCGGCCTCGATGCGGCGGTTGCCCTGGATGGCGACGTCGGCCACCTGCTCGCGGCCGGCGGCCTGGGCCGCCACCTCGCGGGACAGACGGTCCACCATCTGCCCCAGGGAGTTCATGCCCGTGCCCTCGACGAAGACCGACTGGGGCCGGCGCACGCCCAGCACGTCCACCACCTTCAAGTCCACGGAGAGCCGGTTGCCAACCTTGGTCAGCGAGCCGAAGACGGCGAAATCCGCTCCCAGCTTGCCGCCCAGGCTGCGGGCCAGGGTCAGGTCCAGGGCCTTGGCCCCCTCCATGACCTTGTTCACCTCGGCCGGAGTGAAGACCTGTACGCCTTCCGCGCCCAGCTTGGTGGCGATTTGGTCCTGCAGGCCCAGGCGCAGGTGGTCCAGCGACTCCTGGCTGAACACCTCAAAGGGGAAGACAGCCACCTTGGGCGTCTCCTGGGCGGACAGCAAGGCCGGAAACACCAGCAGCATGGCCAGCAACAAAAGCAGTGCTTTCTTTACCATCACGCCCTCGCTTGAGAACTGGCCCGCCCTATGGCATAGGGTGGGCCGTGCCGTCGGCCAGCCGTACCCGGCGCGACAGCGCCGCGGCCAACCGTTCGTTATGGGTAGCCACCAAGGTGGTGAGGCCTCGCTCGCAATTAAGACGCACCAGCAGTTCGTGCACCTTGTCGCCCGTACGCTCGTCCAGGTTGCCCGTGGGCTCATCGGCCAAAAGGATGCGCGGCCCCAGCACCAGGGCCCGGGCCACCGCCACCCGCTGCTGCTCTCCGCCGGAGAGCTGGCTGACGCGGTGATCCTCCCGGTGGTCCAGCCCCACCTCGGCCAGCAGCCCGCGGGCGGCCTTGCGCGCCGCGCCCTGGTCCTGTCTGGCTATCAGCGCCGGCATCATCACGTTCTCCAGGGCGGTGAACTCCGGCAACAAATGGTGAAACTGAAACACGAAACCGATGTGACGGTTGCGGAAGGCCGCCAGGCCCCGCTCGTCCATCTGGAATATGTCCTGCCCGTCCACCATAACCCGGCCCTGGCTGGGTTTGTCCAAGGCGCCCAGGATGTGCAGCAGGGTGGACTTGCCCACCCCCGAGGCCCCCAGGATGGCCACGGTGTCGCCGCTGTCCACTTCCAGGTCCAGACCTTTTAGCACCTCCACCTTGTCGTGGGGGCCCTGGTAGGTCTTGTACAGTCTTTCTATATGAATAAACCCCGGGGCCTCTGTCAAGCCCCGTGCTTGGCCCTCATCAAGCCAACCTTGCCGGGCGGTATCGCTCATTCGTAGCGCAGGGCCTGCACCGGGTCAAGCAGGCCGGCGGTGCGCGATGGATATATGGTGGCCAGGAGGGTTATGCTCAAGGCCGCCAGGCAGACCAGCCCCACCGTCACCGGCTCCACCTGCACGGGCAGGGTGCCCAGGGGATATACGTCCCGGGGCAGCTCGATGAACTTGTAGCGGGCCAGCAGCCAGCATAAGAACAGCCCCAGGGCCGTGCCGCTGGTGGTGCCCGCCACCCCGATGATGAGGCCTTCCAGCACGAAGATGCGCCGCACGCTGGCCCGGGTGGCCCCCATGGCCTTGAGCACCCCGATGTCGCGGGTCTTTTCCATGACCAGCATGATGAGGGAGCTGACGATGCCAAAGGCCGCCACCAGCACGATGAGGGTCAGGATCACGAACATGGTGACCCTCTCCAGCTTGAGCGCGGCGAAGAGGTTGTGATTGAGCACCATCCAGTCGCGGGCGAAATAGGCCGGACCCAGCTCGCGGCCCAGACGCCGCCCCACCTCGCCGGCCTGATAGATGTCCTTGACTTTGAGCTCCACCCCGTTGACGGCCTTGCCCAGTCCGAAGAGCTCCTGGCCCGCCTGCAGGGAAACATAGCACAGGCTGGAGTCGTACTGGTACATGCCGCTTTCGAATACGCCCACCACCCGGAAGGGATCGCTCTTGGGCGCGCGCCCCACGGGGGTCTCCTCGCCCAGGGGGTTGATCAGGCTGACCACGCTGCCGGGCGCCAGACCCAGACGGCGGGCCACCGCGCTGCCCACCACCAGGCCGGGCAGGTCGCCTTTGCCTGGCTTTACCAGGTCCTCCACCTGCCCCTGGCGCATGGATTTCTTGAGGTCGATTACCTCCAGGGCGCCGGGCAGGTCGATGCCGCGCACCACCACCCCGGTGGCCCCGGAACTGCCCACGATCATCACCTGGCCATATACATAGGGCGTGGCGTGGCTGACCTCGGGGTCGGCCAGGGCGGTGCGCACCACGTATTCGTAGTTCTCCAACTGGTCGGCGGCCTTGAACACCATGACGTGGGCGTTCAGGCCCAGAATCTTGCTCTTGAGTTCGCTCTCGAAGCCCCCCATCACCGAGAGCACCACCACCAGGGCGCAGACGCCCAGGGCCACTCCGGCCATGGAGAGTATGGTGATGAGCGAGATGAAGGTCTGCTTGCGCCGGGCGCTCAAATAGCGCAGGGCGACGAAGGTTTCGAAATTCATCAAGCGCGCTCGGGCCTGAGCAGGGGGAACAGGATGACCTCCCGGATGCTGGGCTGGTCGGTCAACAGCATGACCAGCCGGTCTATGCCCAGGCCCTCGCCGGCCGTGGGCGGCATGCCGTATTCCAGGGCCCGCACGTAGTCGGAGTCCATGTACAGGGCCTCCTCGTCGCCGGCCTCGCGCTCGGCCACCTGCTCCATGAAGCGGTCACGCTGGTCGTCGGGATCGTTCAGCTCGCTGAAGCCGTTGCCCGTCTCGCGCCCGGCGATGAAAAACTCGAAGCGGTCCACGATCTCGGCGTCCAGGTCGTTGGTGCGGCTCAAGGGCGAGATGTCGCGGGGGTAGCCGGTGATGAAGGTTGGCTGAAACAGCTCGGGCTCCACCAGCACGTCGAAGATCTTGCCCAGGGCCTTGCCCAGGCCGTCGCCGGGCTTGTGCACTCCGCCCAACTGGCGCGAGAGGTCCAGGGCCTTGTCCACATTGAAGAGCACGTCCGGAGGCACCCCGCCGATTTCCAGCAGACTGGTGCGGAAGTCGAAGTTTTGCCAGGGCGGGGTCAGGTCGATCTCGCGGCCCTGATAGGGGATTTTGAGAGTGCCCAGCACGGCCTTGGCGCAAGCCCCCACCATTTCCTCGGTCATGTGCATCAGGTCTTCATAGTTGGCGTAGGTCTGGTAGAACTCCAGCATGGTGAACTCGGGGTTGTGCCGGATGCTGATGCCCTCGTTGCGGAAGTTGCGGTTGAGCTCGAAAACCCGCTCCAGGCCGCCCACCACCAGGCGCTTGAGATAGAGCTCCGGGGCCACGCGCAGGTAGAGCTTGGCCCCCAGGGCGTTGTGGAAGGTCTCAAAGGGCCTGGCCATGGCTCCGCCGGGGATGAACTGCATCATGGGGGTTTCCACTTCCAGGAAACCCCGCTCGCGCAGGAATCCCCGGATGGTGGCCACCACGGTGGAGCGCGCCTGGAAGATGTCCCGCACGCCCTGGTTCATGATGAGGTCGAGGTAGCGCTGGCGGTAGCGCTGCTCCACGTCGGTCAGGCCGTGGAACTTCTCGGGCAAAGGCCGGTAGCTCTTGGTCACCAGTTGGAGCTTTTCCACGCGCAGGGTCAGCTCCTGGGTGCGGGTGCGGAAAAGCGGCCCGCGCACTCCCACGATGTCGCCCACGTCCATCTTCTTGAACAGCGCGAAGCCTTCCTCGCCCAGCACGGCTTTTTCCAGATGGCACTGCAACTGGCCAGTGCGGTCCTGAAGCTTGATGAAGGCGGCCTTGCCAAAGGAGCGGATGGCCATGATGCGACCGGCCAAGGCGAATTTGGAGTCTTCCATCTCCTCCAGGCGGCCGCCCTCCACGCGGTCGTGGCTGGCGCGCAATTCGGCTATGGTGTCGCGAGGCCTGAAGTTGTTGGGAAAAAGGCTTATGCCGGCGGCCCGCAGTTCGGCGCCTTTCTGGCGCCGCTGACGCATCAATATATTCTCGTCAACCGGCTTGGCCGTGGCCTTGCCGGGCTGCTTGGGTTCGGCTGGTGGGTTCTCGCTCACGCTACCTCCGGTTCGCCCAGCCATCCCCTCGGGTCCCTTGGGGTTTTGGCGTGGGGCTCGGTTTGGTTATCTACGGCAGCCCTTGCGTTTTGTCAAGGGAAACCCCAACATGTTGGGTATGTGAGTTGTGGGGCTACCCATTGACAGAACCACTCCTAGCGCCCATATTTAGCCCAACCAGGCTGGGGCGTCCCATGGGCGTCTCGGCAGCAGGAAGCCTTTACCCGGCTTCCCTATGTTCATTTCGCCTAAGGAGTTGAAAACCAATGCTTTGCACCACCACCCGCGAAGGCCAGGAATGCGCCTTCATGACCAATAAGGGCTGCTCTTTCCTGGGCGGCACCTGCCATCCCGCCGTGGAGTCCTGCCTGGGCTGCGACAGAACCGTCGCCGTGGGTGAGATGGAGTACTGCAAGAGCTATCCCGACCCGGCGGCCAAATGGCGTCAAGGAAACTGCAACTTCGCCACCCACATCAAGATCGACGCCAAGGAAGCTGCCAAGGTCAACCCCTTGAAGGCCAGCAAGCGCGCCGCGGGCAAGAAGTAGGTTCCAAGGCAAGCAAGCAGGGGTCCCGGCGGACCCCTGTCTTCTCCCTGCGCGGGGGTCTGGTCCAGGCCAGGCCCCCGCTCCGCACTTGCTTCCCGCCTCTTTAGGACGCCTGCCCCAGGCCCCGGCCCAGCACGCGCAGTTCGGCGGGTCCGCCCTGGGGGTTCTCCAAAAGGCGCGCCGTGCCCGGCCACACGCTCTCCACGGCCTTGACCGCCGCGCGCAGGCTGCTGGCCGCCACGTCCACCTTGAGCCGGCTGTGCCCGGAGGCGCAGGCCAAATAGGGCAGCAGCAGGGTGGCCAGTTCGCAGGGCAGGCCGGCCCCGCTGGCCATTAAGCTGACCAGGGCCTCGGCCGCCTCGGTGGCCAGGGCCTCGGGCCGCCCTCCCCGCTTGCCCACCGCGCTGAAACCCACGCGCAAGCTCCCGGCCTGGGCCCAGATCAAGAGCGCCAGCCCCTTGCTGGGGCCGTTGGCGCGGCGCAGCGTGGTCTGGGCCTTGATGCCGTGCAGCTCCAGCCGGCCCAGGGCGCCTTCCAGGGCCTGCTCGGCCAGGTGGATGGGCAGGCCGCAGGTCACCGCCTGCACGCCCACCTGCTCGGGGCGGAAGGGGCCTTCGGCCTGTAGGGGCGTCAGTTGCTTGAAGGGGCTCACGCTCAGCTCGGCCTCGCCCGCGCCGCTGGGCGCGAAGCCGGGCGCTATCTCGCTGAAGCGCGCCTCCAGGCCCAGTGAGCGCAGGTTGGGGGTCAGCACCAGGGAAAGGTAATCGCTGATGGGACCGGGGAGCACGTGGGTGCCGCCGGCCAGGAGCGCCGAGCTGGGGCCGGCCGCCCCGGCCAGGGGCAGGGCCACGGCCTCCATGAGCCAGCCCAAGGGGGCCAGCACGCGGCCGTGCTGCGCCAAATCAAAGGAATAGTCGCCAGCCAGGGGCGAGCGGGGGTTGAAACGCAGATCGGCGCTGCCCAGGCTGCCCTGGAAGGAGCCGCCGCTGACCTTGGCCGCCGCCGCCGCCACGGCCAGGTGGGCCGGTCCCAGCCCCGGGGCGGGGCGGGGCGACTCGTCCACGATACCGGCGAAACGCGCCGGCGTGCCGCTCAGCGCGCAAAGGGCCAGGGCGGTGCGCAGGGCTTGATTGCGGGATTGGCCCGCGTTGGCCACGAAAACAGTCTCCACACCCAGGCTCCAAAGGAAAAAAGGAAAAAAAGACCCTCACCGGGCGCGCGCCCGGCCGGTGACACCAGTATACCCGAGGACCAGCCCCCCTCACAGGGTGCGCCGCTGGGGCCGTATTGCCGGACTCCCTGGCCTGGGCTATGCTTGGCCTTTCTCCAACCCCTACTCCGGCGATTATCGCGATACATGGAAACCCTGGCCGCCACAACACCCCCAACCTCGCCCTGGCCCCTGGGGCCTGGCCTGGAGGCCATCCTGGCCCAGTTGGACCGGGAGGGCAAGGCCGCCTTTTCCGGGCTGGAGGGCGGTGCGCGGGCCTTCGCCCTGGCCCGGACTTGGTTGGTCCGGCCGCGGACCTGGCTGCTGGCCTGCCCCACCCTGCCCATGGCCGAGGCCCTGGCCCGCGATCTGGACTTCTTCCTGGCCGGCTGCCAGGATGGAGCCAGCCCGGTGCGCCTGTTCCCGGCCTACGAGCCCTCGCCCTACCAGGAGATGGAGCCGCCGGCCGAGGTGCGCGCCCGGCGGCTGGCCGTGCTCTGGGAGCTGATGGCCGCCGAGCATCCGCTGATGGTGGTCACCTCGGCGCGGGGGCTCTCGGCCCGGCTCTGTCCGCCCGAGCACCTGCTGGACCAGGCCCTGGAGATCAGGCCCGGCCTGACCCTGGACCGCGACCAGCTGGTGCGGCTGCTCATGCGCGGAGGCTACAGCGGGGTCTCCCTGGTGGAGCAGGTGGGCGACTTCGCCGTGCGCGGCTCGGTGCTGGATTTCTTCGGCCCGCTTCTTGACGAGCCGGTGCGCGTGGAGTTCTTCGGCGATCAGGTGGAGAGCCTGCGCCGTTTCGACCCCACGGACCAGCGCTCCTCCCTGCCCCTGCCCCGTTGCGCCCTTATCC
>CAZLSD010000004.1:0-3910 GCA_964561775.1 uncultured Desulfarculus sp.
CTTTTTGCGCTGCAAAAAGGGTTTTCCCCCAGTTCCCCTACCTCCTCACCGTGCCCAAGTATATGGCCAGCAAGGCGCCGGCGGCGCCCAAGGCTTGCAGGGTGGTGGTGGGGCGGGCGAAGAAGAGCACGTCCCAGACAAAGGCCAGGGCGGGCTGGGTGAGCAGGATGAGGCCGGCCAGGGAGGCGGGGGCTCCGGGCAGGCCCCGGCTGATGATGGCCCAGCCCAGGACCTGGCCGAAGAAGCCATAGCCCAGGAGGGCGGCCCAGCTCTGGGCATCGGGGATGAGGAAGCTCTCGCCCTGCCACCAGCCCTCCAGGCCCATGAAGAGGGCGGTGAAGAAGGAGATGAGCATGATGTTGTAGCGGGCGCGGGGGGGCGAGAGGTCCAGTTGCAAGCGGCGCAGGACTAGGAGATAGCCAGCGTAGGCCCCGGCGGTGAGCAAGCCA
The DNA here is from genome assembly GCA_964561775.1 of uncultured Desulfarculus sp. GTDB lineage: Bacteria > Desulfobacterota > Desulfarculia > Desulfarculales > Desulfarculaceae > JACRDC01. The sequence continues at coordinate 450 of CAZLSD010000004.1, forward strand.
TAGATGAGACCCAGGCGGTAGGAGTCGCCCAGGGAGGACAGGTCCAGCCCCACCAGCAGCCACAGGCCGGTCAAGGCCAGGGGCAGAGCCAACAGATAGCGCCAGCCCAGGCGCTCGTGGAAAAAGAGCGCGCCGAAGGCGGCCAGGAAGAAGACCTGGAAGTTGCTAAGGATGGTGCCCAGGCCCGGCCCCAGCAGATGGATGGAGCGGTGCCAGAAGGACAGGTCCAGGGTGAATAGCACGCCGCAGGCCAGGGAAAGACCAAAGTCGCGCCAGCCGTACCACAGGCCTTGGCGCTGGGCCAGCACCCAGATAAGGAGCAGCAGCCCGCCGAAGAGGGTGCGCCAGAAACCGGCCATGGTGGGGCCCACGTGGGCCAGCTTGACGAAGACGGCGGAGAAGCTGATCATCACCGCCCCGGTGAAGACCAGGCCCAGGCCGCCGCTAAATGGAGTGGGCGCGTTCATGCGGGTGGCGGGCTTTCTCCGGCCCGGGCCAGGATGAAGTACTCCAGGTTGCCGGCCGGGCCGGGCAGGCTGCTCTGCACCCATGCCAGCACGGTGAGCCCCAGGCTGGCCAGGCAGGCGGCGACTTTGTCCACGGCGGCCTGGCGGGCGGTCTCATCGCGCACCACCCCGCCCGGGCCGACGTGCTCCCGGCCGGCCTCGAACTGGGGCTTGACCAGGGGCAGCAGAAAGCCGCTCGGGGCCAAGCGGGCGGCCAGGGCGGGCAGCACCAGGGTCAGGCTGATGAAGGAGAGATCCGCGGTGACGAGATCAAAGGGGCCGGGGGCGATATCCGGGGCCAGGCCGCGCATGTTGGCCCGCTCCATGACCGTGACGCGGGGGTCCACGCGCAGCTTGTGGGCCAGCTGGCCATAACCCACGTCCACGGCGGTGACGTGGAGAGCGCCGCGCTGGAGCAGGCAGTCGGTGAAGCCGCCGGTGCTGGCCCCGGCGTCCAGGCAGGTCAGGCCGGTCACCTCCAGGCTGAAGTGATCCAGCGCGCCAGCCAGCTTGACCCCGCCGCGCGACACATAGGGATGCTCAGGGCGGATGACCTGGACCTGGGCCTCCTCGCTCACGGCCTGGCCGGCCTTGGCCGCGGGCTGGCCGTTGACGCGCACCAGTCCGGCCAGGATGAGCGCCTGGGCGCGGGTGCGGCTCTCGGCCAGGCCCAGGTCCACCAGGCGCTGGTCCAGGCGCGGGCGGGCGGTCACGGAATGGCCAGCAACTGGCGGGCGGCTTCCGTCACGGCGGCGGCGTCCAGCTTGTATAGCTCGCGCAGGCGGGCCGGGCTGCCATGCTCCACAAAGGCGTCGTCCACGGCCACCACCCGCACGGGTATATGGAAGAGCCCGCGCCTGGCCAGGCACTCCAGCACGGCCGAACCGAAGCCGCCCATGGCCACGTTCTCTTCCACGGTGACCACCCGGCCGCACTCCTGGGCCAGACGGCAGAGTTGCTCCTCGTCCAGGGGTTTGGCGAAACGGGCGTTGAGCACGGCGGCCTGGATGCCCTCGGCCGCCAAGGTCTCGGCGGCCTCCAGGGCTGTCTCCACGCCGACTCCGATGGCGGCCAACAGGATGTCCTTGCCTTCGCGCTTGAGCTCGGCCTTTCCCCAGGGCAGCAGCTTGAGCGGTCCGGAGCAGTCCGCGCCCGGCCCGCGCCCGCGCGGATAGCGCAAGGCCACGGGGCCGTCGTGCTGGAGCGAGCTGAAAAGCATGTGACGCAGCTCGTCCTCGTCGGCTGGGGAGAGCAGGCTCAAGTTGGGCACGCAGCGCAAAAAGCTCAAGTCCAGGAGGCCCTGGTGGGTGGCCCCGTCCTCGCCCACGATGCCGCCCCGGTCCATGGCCAGGATCACGGGCAGGCCGGTCAGGCAGACGTCGTGCACGATCTGGTCAAAGGCCCGCTGCATGAAGGTGCTGTAGACCGCCACCACGGGCCGAAAGCCCTCGCAGGCCAGGCCGGCGGCATAGGTCACGGCGTGCTGCTCGGCGATGCCCACGTCCACGAAGCGCTCGGGATGGGCCTGGGCGAAGGGTTGCAGGCCGGTGCCCTCGGGCATGGCCGCGGTGATGGCCACCAGCTTGGGCTCCACCAGGGCCAGCTCCAGCATGGTCTGTCCGAAGACCTCGGTGTAGGTGGGCGGGGCCTGCGCGGCGGGCTGGGACGCTTTGCTCTTGCGGCCGACGCCGTGGAAGTGGCTGGGGTCCTCCTCGGCCGGGGCATAGCCCTTGCCCTTGGTGGTCAACACGTGCACCAACACCGGGCCTTGCTGGTTGGCCACGTTCTGGAAGGTCTCGATGAGGCGCTCCAGGCGGTGGCCCTCCACCGGACCCAGGTAGTTGAAGCGGAAGGCCTCGAAGAGCATGCCCGGGGTGGAGAAGGCCTTGAAGGACTCCTCCGAGCGCCGGGCCAAATCCAGCAGGTCGCGGCCGATGCCGGGGATGCCCTTAAGGAAGCGCTCCACGTCCTTGCGGAAGGAGAGATAGGCCTTGCCGGTGAGCGCGCGGGAGAGGAACTTGCTCAGCGCGCCCACGTTGGGGGCGATGGACATGCCGTTGTCGTTAAGCACCACGATCAGGTTCTCGTCCAGGTAGCCTGCCTGGTTAAGTCCCTCGAAGGCCAGGCCGGCGGTGAGCGAGCCGTCGCCGATGACCGCGATGACCTTGCCCTTGTCGCCTTTTAGGCGTTTTCCCGTGGCCATGCCCAAGGCGGCGCTGATGCTGGTGGAGGAGTGGCCGGTGTCAAAGGCGTCAAAGGCGCTCTCGGCGCGCTTGGGAAAGCCGGAGAGGCCGCCCCAGCGGCGCAGGGTCGCGAACTGGTCGCGGCGGCCGGTGATGAGCTTGTGGGCGTAGGTCTGATGCCCCACGTCCCAGATGATCTTGTCGCGGGGCGCGTCGAAGACCCGGTGCAGGGCCAGGGTCAGCTCCACCACCCCCAGGCTGGGGGCCAGGTGCCCGCCGGTGCCGGTGACGGTTTCTATGATGGCGGCGCGGATCTCGGCGGCCAAGCGCTCCAGCTCTTCCAGGGTCAGACGCTTCAGGTCGGCCGGGCTGTCCACCTTGTCCAGCAGCCGCGCGGGTCTTTTCTCGGGTAGGTTGGCCAAGGCTCGTCCTGTCAGTGGGTTCTTTGCATGATATAGAGGGCCAGCTCGCGTAAAGGCCAGGCCGGCTGGCCCAGGGGCGCCAGCAGCTCCACCGCCTCTTCCACCAGACGCTGTCCGGTCTGGCGAGAGGCGGCCGGCCCCACCACGGCGGGATAGGTCATCTTGCCCCGGGCCTGGTCGCTGCCCACGGCCTTGCCCAAGAGCGCCGCGTCGCCGCTCAAGTTGAGCAGGTCGTCGGCGATCTGGAAGGCCAGGCCCACCCGCCGGCCATAGCGCTTTAGCGCGCGCACCTGCTCCTCGTCCCCGCCGGCCAAGAGGCCCCCGGCCTGGCAGGAGGCGGCAATCAGCGC
>CAZLSD010000004.1:4010-40382 GCA_964561775.1 uncultured Desulfarculus sp.
CCTCGTCCCCGCCGGCCAAGAGGCCCCCGGCCTGGCAGGAGGCGGCAATCAGCGCGCCGGTCTTTTTGGCGTGGATGAACTGCACCGTGGCCAGGTCCGGCTCCTTACGCTCGGCGGCCAGGTCGGCGGCCTGACCGCCAGCCATGCCCTCATAGCCGGCCGCGCGCATGATGACGTGGGCGGCGGCCAGGGCGCGGGCCGGCTCGATGCCCTTCATCTGGGCCGGGTCGCTAAGCAGCGCCATGGCCTGGGTGAGCAGGCCGTCGCCAGCCAGCAGGGCCAGGCCCTCGCCAAAGACCTTGTGGTTGGTGGGCAGACCCCGGCGCAGGTCGTCGTCGTCCATGGCCGGCAGGTCGTCGTGCACCAGGGAGTAGGTGTGGATCATCTCCAGGGCACAGGCCGCGTACATGACGGCCTTGGGATCGCCGCCCACGGCCTGGGCTCCGGCGATGACCAGCAAGGGCCTCAGGCGCTTGCCCCCGGCAAAAAGGCTGTAGCGCATGGCGCGCAGGATGTCGCCCCCGCCCGGGTCGTCGGGCAGAAAGCGATCCAGGGCCGCGTCCACCAAGGCGCGCTGGGCCGCCAGCCAGGCCTTCAAATCCACGCTAATCCTCCACGCCGGGGCCGGGAGAAAATGGCGTCTCCGTGAGCCCCTTGCCCCGTTCCTTGATGAGCAGGCTCACCTTTTTCTCGGCCGCGTCCAGGCGCGCGCCGCAGGCCTCGGCCAGCTTGACCCCCTCCTCGAAGAGGGCCAGCGAGTCCTCCAGGGGCAGCTCGTCGCTCTCCAGTTTGAGCACGATGGCTTCCAGGCGCTTCAGGCTCTCTTCGAAGCTGTCGTCCTTCTTGGTTTTGGCCATCAGCTTCCTCCCAGGCGGCGCGCCAGCTGGCCGCTCTTTTCTATCCAAGCCATGGGGTCCACCCGCGCACCCATGACCCGCACGTCAAAGTGCAGGTGGGGTCCGGTGACTCGTCCGCTCTTGCCCACCAGGCCGATGACCTGGCCGGGGCGCGCCATGTCGCCTTGGCTCACCTTGGCCTGGGAGAGATGGCGGTATCCGCTCACCACGCCCAGGCCGTGATCGATGAGCACCACGAGCCCGCTGAAGAAGGTGTCCATGACCAGGGCCACCCGCCCAGCGGCCGGGGCCTGGATGGGCGTGCCCATGGCCCCGCGCAGGTCCACCCCGCCATGGGGGCTGCGTGGCTGGCCGTTGACCAGGCTTCGCCGGCCAAAGACCCCCACCACGGCGCTATCCAGGGGCGTGCCCCAGGCCCCCTGCCAGAGCGCCTGGGGCAGGCGGCTGGCGTAGACCTGGCGCTGGGCTAAAGCCTCGCGCTGGTTGCGCTCCAGTTGCTCGGGCGAGGGCTCCACGTATTTTTCTTCCACGGTGATGCTGCGCGTGCCGTAGTCGCGGAGGCGCACCCTGACTTGGGCCTGGGCCAGCACCCGGCCCTGGGCCTTGACCTGCACGGCATGCGGGCCGGGCTTGGTCTCCAGGTCCGCGCCCAACAGCCCCAGCCAGCAGCCGTCCCTGCCTCTGAGCATGGGCGCTTCCTGCTCCAGGAAGACCAGGGTGGGCGCGGCGGTTTGCGGCCCCAGGCAGAGGCTGGCCCAGCCGGCCTGGCCCTGGTCCAACTCCTGCGCGCTCAGGGTCAGGGCCGTCCCCGCCGCCCGGGCGTTATTCGCCCCCAGCAGCAGCGCCGCCAGCGTCAGCCAGACCAGCCAGGTTTTCACGGCAGAACCTCCTCCACCCTGGCCCGCAGCGAGCCCGCGTGCAGGCGTACCCGGATGCCCTGGCCCACCAAGACGCGCGCGCTGTCGCGCAGCAAGGCCCCCTGTTCGTCGGCCACCAGGGCATAACCCCGGCCCAGCACCGCCAGGGGGCTAAGCGCGCGCAGGCCGGTCCGGGTGCGCTCCAGGCGGGCGCGCCTAGCCAGGATGCCCCCGGCCTGGGCCGAGAGCAGGCGGCTGCCCAGCTCCTGGGCGCGGGCGCGGGTCTGGGCCAGCAGGCGCTCGGGGCGGCGGGCCAGCAGGCTCTCTCGCGCGCGCCAGACCTGGCGCTGGCGGCCGTGCAATCCCGTTCGCAGGGCGTTGGCCGCCCGGCCCAGCAGGTCTTCCAGGCGCAGGCGGCGGTCGATGATCTGGCGGCGGGGATCGCCCAGGGCGCGCCGGGCGGCGGAGAGCCTCTCCCGGCGGCCGGCCAGCAGCCGCGTTCCCGCCGCGCCCAAGCGGCGGGAGAGCCCCTGCAACCTCGCCAGCAGATCGGCCCGGGGCCGCACCAAGAGCTCGGCCGCCGCCGAGGGGGTGGGCGCGCGCAAATCAGCTACCAGATCGCTGATGGTGACGTCGATCTCATGCCCCACCGCCGAGACCACCGGGATGGGCGAGGCCGCGATGGCCCGGGCCAGGGCCTCGTCGTTGAAGGCCCACAGGTCCTCGGGCGAGCCGCCGCCCCGGGTCAGCACGATGACCTCGGGCCAGCCCCAGGCGGCCAGGTCGGCCAGGGCCTCAATCATGCGCGGGGCGGCTTCTTCGCCTTGCACCGGCACGGGATAGACGGCCACCTGCACCCGGTCGAAGCGGCGGTGCAGCACCTGGAGGAAATCCCGGATGGCCGCTCCCGTGGGAGATGTGATCACGGCGATGCGCTGGGGCAAATCCGGCAGGGGGCGCTTGCGTTCGGGGCCGAAGAGCCCCTCGGCCTCCAGGCGGCGGCGCAACTGGGCAAAGGCCAGGGCCAGCGCCCCCGCGCCGCGGGGCTCCACCGTCTCCACGATGAGCTGCACGTCCCCGCGCGGGGCGTATAGCGAAACCCGGCCCTGGCACAGCACCCGCTGGCCTTCCTCCAGGTTGAAACGCAGCAGGGCGGCCTGGGGCCGGAACATCACCGCCCTGAGCAGGGCCTGGTCGTCTTTGAGGGCGAAATAGACATGCCCGCTGCCGGGCCTACGCAGCCCGCTGATCTCGCCTTCCACCCACACGAAATCGAACTGGTCCTCGGCCAGGCGTTTGAGCTGGTTCACCAGCTCTCCCACCGAGAGCACCGATCTTCGGGCGAAAAGGTCAAGCGGTTCCACGGACCAACCCCAAAAGCGCAAACACGTTAAAAGGTTAGCTGATAAAAGCCAGATAATCCGCCAAGGCTAACACAGCCCCGGCAGGGCGGCAAGCGCCCCTCCGGCCTAGTTGCCCACCACGCTGTAGGAGACAATGCTGCCGGCGGATTTGAGGCCGCGCCCCTTTTCCTCGGCCAGGTTGTGGCTGGCGTACTCGCCAAACAGTATGCGGAAGCTCTGCCCGCCTTCCGGCAGCTCCACCGCCAGCACCCGCACCGCCAGGCCGGCCTCGGCCAGCTTCTTGGCCCGGTTCTTGGCGCTGGCCTCGTTGCGGTAGCTGGCCAGCAGCAGACTATAGCTCTTGGCCTGGGGCACGTAATCCGGCACCGGCAGCCCGCCGCCGGAATCGGCCGAAAGGATGGCCGCCAGCAGGCTGAAGCGGGAGGGGTCCAGGCGGATGGGGTACTCTTCCTCGCCCAGGGGGCCGTCGGCCTGGTAGAGGATGGTGGGGCGGCCGTCGCTGCTGGAGCGCGCGACGTAGCGCCCCTGCAAACCACGTTTGCGCACCACCTCCTCGATATCCTGCATGCTTGTGATGGTCTGCTCGCTGACGCCGGCCTGGGTAAGGGCCTGCACCTGATCGGCGCTCAAACCCCAGGCCCCCTGGGCCAGAACCAGGGCCAGGACCAGGGCCGCCCCCGTGGCGCTGAAAATCTTCATGATCCCGCTCCGCGACAGAAGGCCTCGCGGCCCGCTTTAGCCAAGCCGGCCAGGCTAATCCGGCTCAGCGCCGCCCCTCCATCCAGTGGCGGGCTATGCGCAGCGAGGCGCAGGCCGGCTCCTGGCACAAGGGGTCGGCGTCCAGATTGCCCTGGGGCCAGGTGCCGCCGGCCAACAGCGCCGGCATATCCCGCCCCACCCGCTCCAGGCAGGCCAGCAGCGCCTGGATGTCGCCGGGAGTTGGCCGCCGGGCGTCCAGCACGGCCCGCTCGTTGACCAACCCGCCGCCCAATCCCAGCAGCCAGACCAGGGCCGGCCGCAGGCTTATACCGGCAAACGCCCCCGCCCGGTTGGTCCAAAAATACCCCGGCCGCTGAAGCAGGCCAAAGCCCCAGAAGATGCGGGGCAGGCGGCGCACCTCGGCCATTTCGGCGGCCAAGGCCTGCTCCAGCAGGCTGACATCCACCTTGACATGATGAACCTGGCCAAGAGCCCGCGCCCACAGGTCCAGGCCCTCGGGGCTGGCCAACTCGATTTCCCACAGCCAGGCCTGATGGGGCTGGCTCAAGAGCCAGCAGTCCAGGCCCCACTCCACCCGTTTGTGGTTCAAGGGGTCCACCGAAAAGGTGGAGCCGGCCAGGGGGTTGACCAGGGTCTGGTGGGCCTGCCAGTCCACCAGGGCGTGGGAGAGCCAGCCCAGGGCGAAGGCCCTTTCGCGGGGAGTGCGGGCCATCTCCAGCAAGGCCCGGCACAAATCCCAGGGGCGCAGGTGATGGGCCAACTCGGCCAGGGCGCTCTCCGCGCCGGGATAATAGCCCGCGTCCGGGGCCAGGGCCCCCACGTAGAGGGCCTGGCGCGCCAAGGGATCGCCGTCCAGGTCCAGGCCCAAGCCCGGCTCCAGTTGACGCGCCAGCGCCAGATGGGAAAAGGGACCCAAGCTCCAGGCCTCCCGGGGACAGGCCAGCGCGGCCAGCGAATAAGCCAGCAGGCAGACCAGCAAGCAAGCCGGGACGCCCAGCCCCCCGCCCTCCAAGCGCCTAGCTTTTGTCCAGGACAAGCATAGCCTCCACGTGGCCGGTTTGGGGAAACATATCCACCACGGCCAGCTCGCGCGGCGCATACCCCGCCCGGGCCAGTTCCTGGGCGTCGCGGGCCAGGGCCGCCGGGTGGCAGGAGACATAGATTATGCGCCGGGGCTCCAGCTTGAGTATGCCGGGCATCAGGCCCTTGGCCCCGGCCCGGGGCGGGTCCAGCACCACCAGGCCGAAACTCTGCTTTTGCTTGACCAGCTCCTTGAGCGCCTCCTGCACCGGGGCCGCCACCGCCTCCAGGCGGTTTTCCAGACCGGCGGCCTTGGCCTGGGCGCGGCAGGCCGCCGCGGCGGAGGAATCGCCCTCCACGGCCAGGGTCTGCCACTCTTCCAGAGCCAGGGGCAGGCTGAAGTTGCCGCTGCCCGCGAAGAGGTCCAGGGCGGATCCGCCCCGCCCCGCCCCGGCCGCCTGGACCACGGCCTGGGTCAGCAGGCGGTTGGCGGCCAGATTGACCTGGCTGAACAGGCCGGGGAAGACCAGCATGGCCAGACGGGGGCTCTGGTGATAGGCCAGGCCGTTTTCCGGCTTGAAGGGCCAGGGCTGGGGCCGGCCCGCCAGCATGGGGCGCACCCCGGCCACCCCAGGCAAGGCGGCCAGCGCCGCCAGCAGGGCCTCCGGCGCGGGAGTTTTAAGCCCCAGGCTCAAGAAAACGCGGCCATCGGCCCCCAGCCCCTCCAGCCATTCCAGGTCCGGGCAGGCCGCCTGCTCCAAAACGCGGGCCAGCTCGGGCAGCAGGGCCTCCAAGGCGGGGTCGCAGACCGGACAGGCCGGGGTCTCCACCAGCTCATGGCTGGCCGCGGCGTAGAAGCCCAAACGGCCCTGCTCCACCTGCCAGCGCACCCGGTTGCGATAGCCCCAGGGCCGGGGCGAGGGGAACACCTGGGGCGCGGGCAGGCCGGGCAGGCGGCGCAGGGCGGAGAGCACCCAGGCCGTCTTGGCCTCCACCTGGGCCGCGTATTCCAGGTGCATCAGATCGCAGCCGCCGCAGCGGCCATAGAGAGGGCAGCGCGGCTGCACCCGTTGGGACGAGGCCTGGATTATCTCCTCGGCCACGGCCTCCAGGTATTGGGGGCGCTCCCGCTCCACCCGCGCCCGCACCCTCTCGCCGGCCAGGCCGCCAGCCACGAAGACCACCCGGCCCGAGGCGTCCCGTCCCAGACCGCGCCCGCCCGTGGCCAGGCCGGTCAACTCAAGTTCCATCATCGTTTCTTGGGCGCTCATGGGGGCACTCTGCTCCTGGAAGGGGCTATTACACGCCTGGCTCGCATGCTATCTTACCATCGCCGCCAGCTCACCCCCAACCAGGAGGCCCCCCATGACCCAACCCACAGCCGCCCAGGACGCCGTGGCCAAGCTCTGGGCGCGCTCGGCCCGCGAGGATTTCCGCCAAAAAATGGGCATCGAGGTGATGGAGATCGCTCCCGGCTACGCCAAGACAGCCATGGACTTTTCCCCGGAGCTGACCAACATCTACGGCATGCTGCACGGCGGGGCCATCTTCTCGCTCCTGGACGAGGCCTTCCAGCTGGCCTGCAACGCCCACGGCGAGGTGGCGGTGGCCCTGCAGATCAGCATCTATTACCTGGCCCCGCCCCAGCCCGGGGTCAAGCTCCTGGCCGAGGCCAGGGAGAGCAGCGCCACCCGCAAGACCGCCCTCTATGACGCCCTGGTCTGGCAGGAGGACGGCAAGCGGATCGCCCGCGGCCAGGCCCTGGCCTATCGCAAGGGCCAGCCCCTGCCTCTGGACATGGAAGGCAACCTGCTGGACAAGGCCTCCCGGGCATGAGCGCCCCCCCTGCCCTGCGCGACCTGCCCCGGCCCCTGGTGGCGGTGATGTCCTCGGGCTACTTCGGCTTCTTCGCCCATGCCGGCTTCCTGCAAGCCCTGGAGGACTTGGGGCTCTCGCCCGACGCCTATGCCGGCTGCTCCTCCGGGGCCTTGGTGGCGGCCCTGGCCGCGGGCGGACGCAGCCCGGCCAGCATGCTGGAAGGCTTCGCCGCCTTGAGCCCCGAGCGCTTCTGGGACCCGCCCCGGGGGGCGGGCCTGGCCGCGGCCCTGGCCCAGGGCTTCAAGGGGCGCAGCGGCTATCTGGAGGGCAAGGCCATGCTGGAGGCCCTGGCCCAGGCCCTGCCCGTGGCCAGCTTCGAGCAATGTCCCAAGCCCTGCCTGATGGTGGCCCTGGACCTGGAAAAGGGGCGGCGGGTGGTGCTGCGTCAGGGGCCGCTGGCCCCGGCCGTGGCCGCCAGCGGGGCGGTGCCGGGGCTTTTCGCGGCGGTGGAGATCGAGGGTAGGCTGTTGGTGGACGGCGGCCTGGTGGACAAGGCCCCCCTGGAGGCGGCCAGGGTCCACCTGGGCGCGGCCTCCCTGCTGGCCCACGTCATTCCCTCGGCCAGCCTGGAAAAGCCCCTGAGCGCCACCCTGGGCCGGGCCTTTTCGCCCCTGCGCGTACAGGCCCGGGGCGTGGACGCCGCCCGCCAGCAGCACTACCAGGACCAACTGGAGGCGGTGCGCTCCCATGGGGTGCGAGTGCTGGAGGTGCTGGCCAGGGGTCTGCCGCGCCTGGGTCCCAAGCGCCTAGCCTTGGGCCCAGAGGCCTTCGCCCAGGCTAGGCGTCAGACCCTGGCGGCGTTGAGCCAGGCCCAGGCCGGCGGCGGGGCCTTGACTCCCCCCGCAAGCTCAAGCCCACGTTGACTCTTATATTGGTTGAAGTATATTGTCTAAATAGCGGGTGCTCGCTTTAAGAGCCTCACAACCATCAGGTAGCCGCATGCAGCAGCGTTTCATACGAGGCATACGATACATTCCCACGCTGCCCACGGTGTTGAGCCAGATATTGGCCCAACTGAACGACGAGCGCAGCAGCGCCACCGATCTGGAGCGCATCATCACCCATGACCAGGCCCTTAGCTCCAAGGTTCTGGCCGTGGCCAACAGCGCCTACTATGGCTTCCGCCACCGCATCCTCACCGTGACCCGGGCGGTGCTGGCCCTGGGCTACGAGGAGATCCGCAACATCTGCCTGGGCGCCAGCCTGATGGGCTTTTTGCACCCCTCCACCTTCCGCGACCAGACCGCGGCCGAACTGCTGTGGCTGCACTCGCTCACCGTGGGCGAGGCCGCCCGCATCCTGGCCGAGAAAACCGGGGCGGTGGGCCTGGAGCCGGCCTTCACCGCCGGCCTGCTGCACGACCTGGGCAAGGTGGTGCTGGCCGCCTTTTTTCCCGACGACCTGGATGAACTGCGCGCCTTCATGAACCGCGAGGCCCTGTCCTTCCAGGAGGCGGAGCGGGCCTTGGACCTGGAGCACTCCCACATCGGCAAGGCCCTGGCCGATCACTGGGACCTGCCGCCTCTGCTGGGCGAGGCCATGGGCTATCATCACGAGCCCATCGGCGGACTGACCCACTTCAATCTGGTGGCCACCGTGCACGCGGCGGATTTCCTGGCCCGCGAGATGGGGCTGGGGCACTCAGGCAACCCCGACCCTCCCAAGTGCCTGCCCCATGTGCTGGCCAAGATCGGGCTGGACGAGGACCTGCGCAAGGAATGCGCCAAGGCGCTCAACACCCGCCGTCTGGCGGTGATCGGCCTCTGGCAGACCCTGGTCAAGACCTAGGCTCGCCCCCCAAAAAGAAACCGGCCACCCTGGCGGGCGGCCGGTTCGGCCATGATGAAAGCTATAGCCTATTTCTTGCCCCGCCTGGGTTGGGGCTGGGGCGGAGGCGCGTCATCCTCGTCGTCGTCCATGCCCTGCATGGGCATCATGGGCATGCCGCCCCTGCCCTCCTTCTGCACGTTCTTCTCGAAGTCGGGATCCTTTAGCATGCCGATGGTCATCTGGGCCACCGCGCGCACCATCTTGTCTCCCTCCTGATCGAACTGAACGGTTATGCCGGCAGGCACCTCGAAAACGCTGGACTTGATCGCCACATCGGTTTCGATGGAGGTGGCCTCCTCGTCGATGTTCATGCCCATCATGGCGCCCTTGGTCTTGAGCACGATGCCGACGTCCTTCCAGGTCTGGCTGACCAGGGTTCCCATGGTGGCTATCTGCACCGGTTTGCCCAGGAAGGAGCCTTCACTCATCTGGGGCTTCTTGCCCATGAACTGCTGGGCCATCATGTCGCCCATCTTGGGGGCGTTCTTCTTGACGTTGGCCTTCTCGGCGGCGGAGAGCTTCTCGTATTCCTGGGCCATCAAGGTCTTGGGGTTGCTGGTGGCCTTGGCCGTGCGCTCAAGCAGGTCCACCTCGATGACCTTGTCGGGCAGGGTGATGTGCACGGACTTTTTCTTCTGGTTCATGCCCATCATGGCTAAGGTCGAATCCTCTTCCTTGGCCTGGCGCTGCCCGTCTATGTAGAGCGTCGATGTTCCCTTGCTCATGCCGGCCATCTTGTATTTGATCACCGCCGTCTTGAAGGGCAGCTTGGGGTCGAAGGGGTTGTCGCCGGCCAGGGCCGGGGCAGAGGCCAGGCCCAGGCAGGCCAGGAGGGAGAGACTGCAAAACAGGCGTTTCATAAGGTCAGGACTCCTTGGTTGCGGTGGTTGGGTCATCAAGCAAATCCAGACCGCTGGGGCGGTAGCCCCGCAGGTCCAGACAGACGAAACGATACCCGGCTTGGGTCAAGCCGGCCAGTATCTGTCCACGCAGGGGAGCCGAGGCGGCCAGGCCGATGCGCTCGGGGGGCAGCTCCAGGCGGGCCAGGGGAAAGTGATCGCGCAGGCGCACCTGGCCTGGCAGCAGCCCGCGCAGGAAGGCCTCGCCCTGGGCCACCCGGGCCAGGGCCGCCGGGGTAAGGGGCACGCCGCGGGGTATGCGGGTGGCCAGGCAGGCCCCGGAGGGATGGCGGGCGGTGGCCAGCCCCAGGGCGGCGGAAAGCTCGCGCACCTGGGTCTTGTCCAGGCCGGCCTGGCGCAACGGCGACAGGATGCCCAATTCGGCCACCGCCCGGCTGCCCGGGCGATGGTCCTTCAAGTCATCGAGCTGGCTGCCCTCGGCCACCGCGGCCAGGCCCAGCTCCCGGGCCAGCTCCCGCAGCCGGCCCAGGCGCAGCCTCTTGCAGAAATAGCAACGCTGCTCGTCGTTGGCCGCCAGGGCGGGCTCGTCCAGCTCGCCGGCGTCCAACTCCATTAATTCCAGGCCCAGCTCCTTGGCCAGACGCCGGGCCTGCGCGATCTCCCAGGGCGGGGTCAGCGCGCCCACGCAGAGGGCCGCCCGCACCCGCTCCGGCCCCAGGGCCTCCACGGCGGCCTTGAGCAGGAGGCTGGAATCCACCCCCCCCGAGAAGGCCACCATCAACGAGCCCAGGCCGCGCAGATGGCTGTTCAGACGCGCCCAAGCCGGGGCCAGGCGCTCTGGAATGCCCTTGACTGAATCCATGGCGAAGGCCTAGTCCAGCACCTCGTAACCGGCGGCCTCCAGAGCCTTCAGGATGGGGCCGGGGTCCATGCGGTCCAGCCGGAAGGAATAGATGCGCCGGGCCGCCTCCGAGGAGATGAGCGCCACGCTGATGACCTTGCCGCCGTGGGCCTGGATCAGGCCGTGGACCTCTTCCAGGGATCCGGGACCGGGCTTGAGCACCAAATCCAGGCGCAGGCTGTCCTGCAACAAGCCCAGCAGGTCCACGAAGACCTTGAGCATGTCGGCCAGGGTGATGATGCCCGCCAGCTCCTGCTTGTCCATGACAAGAAGGCCGGTGAGCTTGTGGTTGTGCAACAGCCGGGCGGCCTGATAGACGGTCTGGTCGGCCTGCACCAGCACGGGGGAGTTGTTCATCAAATCCGCCACGGTGAGGTCGGAGAGCAGGGAGGGGAACCAGGCCGAGCGCAGCTCGTTGTCCGTGACCAGCCCCACCACCTTGCCCTTGTCCAGCACGGGCAGATGGCGCACGCCGTGTTCACGCATGAGGGCCAGGGCCTGGTCCACGGTGGCTTGCGGCCCCACCGTGAGAGGGTTGGGGGTCATGTGGTTGGCGACTTTCAACTTGCGCTCCCTTGTTCTGCTGAAAAAAGTTCCTCTAATTTCAGATAGCAGGTTTTGAGGCCCGGGTGGGGAGATTTTTTCGGATCAAAGCGCCCGGCCTAATGACCCGCCGGTCAGCTAAATGACATCCATGGCGCTTTTTGTCCATGTTTGTGCTTCAGTGCACCGCAATCCGCCGAAGGTGGCTAAATCTGTCCGTGACGGCAAGGGGCTATTGACAGTATGGGCAATGATATCTTATTATTATCTTGATAGACGGGCGTGTCTTTCCAGTTATTGGTCAGCACTCCCGGATATTTGCGTGCACCTTCCTTTTCTCGGGAGCGGGCCATGACCCCCAAGTTCATCTTCGTCACCGGCGGCGTGCTTTCCTCGCTGGGCAAAGGTCTGGCCGCCGCCTCCATCGGCGCGCTCCTGGAGGCCCGCGGGCTGTCGGTCATCCTGCAGAAACTGGACCCCTACGTCAACGTGGACCCCGGCACCATGAACCCCTTCCAGCACGGCGAGGTCTACGTCACCGACGACGGGGCCGAGACCGACCTGGACCTGGGGCACTATGAGCGCTTCACCAACGCCAGGCTGACCCAGAAGTGCAACCACACCACCGGCTCCATCTACAACAGCGTCATCAACAAGGAGCGCCGGGGCGATTATCTGGGCGGCACCGTGCAGATCATCCCCCACGTCACCGACGAGATCAAGCGCGGCATCCTGGGGGCGGTCAACGGGGTGGACATCTCCATCGTGGAGATAGGCGGCACCGTGGGCGACATCGAGGGCCTGCCCTTCTTGGAGGCCATCCGCCAGTTCCGTTCCGACGTGGGCAAGGAGAACGTGCTCTACGTGCACGTTACCCTGGTGCCCTACCTGAAAAGCGCGGGCGAGCTAAAGACCAAGCCCACCCAGCACTCGGTCAGCGAGCTGCGCCGGGTGGGCATCCAGCCCGACGTGCTGCTCTGCCGCACCGAGCAGCCCCTTAGCCGGGGGCTCAAGGAAAAAATCGCCCTGTTCTGCAACGTGGAGCCCGAGGCGGTCATCACCGCCATCGACGTGGACCACATCTATGAGGTGCCGCTAAAGTTCCACGAACAGGACCTGGACGAGACCATCTGCAAGAAGCTGGGCATCTGGACCCGCGCCCCCCATCTGCAAAACTGGGAGGACCTGAACTACCGCCTCAACAACCCGCTCCACGAAGTCACCATCGCCATGGTGGGCAAGTACGTGGACCTGAAGGAATCCTACAAGAGCCTCAACGAGGCCCTGTGCCACGGCGGCATCGCCAACAACGCCAAGGTCAACATCCGCTACGTGGACTCCGAGCGGGTGGAGCGCGAGGGCTTGGGCGAGTTGGCCGAGGTGGACGGCATCCTGGTGCCCGGAGGCTTTGGCGCGCGCGGAGTCGAAGGCAAGATCAAGGCCGTCAACCTGGCCCGCGAAAAGAAGATCCCCTACTTCGGCATCTGCTATGGCCTGCACATGGCGGTGGTGGAGTTCGCCCGCAACGTGCTGGGCTGGCAGGAGGCCCACACCTCGGAGATCGACCCCAACACGCCCTATCCGGTCATCTACCTGATGCGCGAGTGGTTCGACTACCGCAGCCAGCGCATCGAAAAGCGCGACGAGCTCTCCGACCTGGGCGGCACCATGCGCCTGGGGGCCTATCCCTGCCGCCTGGTGCCCGAGACCCTGGCGGCCAAGGCCTACAAGACCGAGGAGATCAGCGAGCGCCACCGCCACCGCTACGAGTTCAACAACGAGTTCCGCCAGGCCATGGAAGAAAAGGGCCTGGTGGTCAGCGGATTGAGCCCCGACGGCGAGTTGGTGGAGATGGTGGAGCTAAGGGACCACCCCTGGTTCCTGGGCTGCCAGTTCCACCCCGAGTTCAAATCGCGCCCCATGAACCCCCATCCCCTGTTCCGCGACTTCATCCGGGCCGCCATCCGCCATCACCACGAGAAGCGCTCATGAGCGCCGCCGCGCCCCCTCCGCTCAGCCTGGCCGGCCGCCAGTTCGGCCCGGGCCGGCTCTTCGTCATCGCCGGCCCCTGCGTAATAGAGAGCGCCGAGATGACTCTCGCCATCGCCGGCGAGCTGAAGGCCATGAGTGAGCGCCTGGACCTGCCCCTGGTCTTCAAGGCCAGCTATGACAAGGCCAACCGCACCAGCGGCGAGAGCTTCCGCGGCCCGGGCGTGGAGGAGGGCCTGCGCATCCTGGCCGAAGTCAAGCGGCAATACGGGCTGCCGGTCATCACCGACATCCACACCCCGGCCCAGGCCGCCCTGGTGGCCGAGGTGGCCGACGTGCTGCAAATCCCGGCCTTCCTCTGCCGCCAGACCGACCTGCTCCTGGAGGCCGGGCGCACGGGCCGGGTCATCAACGTCAAGAAGGGCCAGTTCCTGGCCCCCCACGACGTGGGGCCTCTGGTCAGCAAGATCCGCTCCACCGGCAACGACCAGGTCTGGCTAACCGAGCGCGGCAGCTCTTTTGGCTACAACAACCTGGTGGTGGACATGCGGGGCTTCGCGGTGATGAAGGGTTTCGGCTGCCCGGTGGTCTTCGACGCCACCCACAGCGTGCAACTGCCCGGCGGGCTGGGGCAGATGAGCGGCGGCGACCGCCGCTTCATCGCGCCCTTGGCCAGGGCCGCCCTGGGGGCCGGGGCCGACGGCCTGTTCTTCGAGGTGCATCCCCGCCCCGAGGAAGCCCTCTGCGACGGACCCAACAGCCTGCCCCTGGCCAGCTTCGAGGGCCTGCTCAGGCAATTGCTGGCCATCTACGCGGCCGTGCGCCAGGAGGCCTGATCCATGTCCCAGCTCAGCGTCATGCAACGGGCAGCCAGGGTGGAGCTGCTCATCCTGGACATCGACGGGGTGCTTACCGACGGCCGGGTCATCTATGACGCCGAGGGGCGCGAGCTCAAGGTCTTCGACATCAAGGACGGCCACGGGATCAAGCTCCTGATGCGGGCCGGGGTGGAGGTGGCCCTGCTTAGCGGCCGCGCCTCCAAGGCCAACCAGGTGCGCGCCGCCGAGTTGGGCATCACCCGCTTCCACGAGGGCGTGAAGGTCAAGCTGCCGGTGTTCCAGGAGCTGGTCTCCGCCCTGGGCCTGCGCGCCGAGCAGGCCGCCTTCATGGGCGACGACCTCATCGACCTGCCCCCCATGCGGGCGGCGGGGCTGGCCCTGGCCCCGGCCGACTGCGTGCCCGAGGTGGGCCAGGCCGCCCACTGGGTGGCTGGCCGCCCCGGCGGACGCGGGGCGGTGCGCCAGGCCTGCGAGTTGATCCTGCGCGCCCGCGGGGCCTGGCAAGAGGTCACCGCCCGCTATTACTAGCCCCCATACCGCGAAAAGACCCTTGGCCGGCGGCTCGGCGCACGCCGCATGCAAGAATTTTGCCTTTACCCGCCAGGGCGCGCCGGATATACTCTTCGCGGGGTCAGGGGGCCTTCAAGGCCAGGGGGGGCGCACAGGGTTGCCGGATACGCGGCCCGCGTGGCACCTTCCCCTGCCCCAGCGCACGCTGGCCGGAAAACGCCGGTCGGTTGGACCGGCACGGGCAATGCCGCCTGGCCCGATGAGGAAAGAAGTCCTCCTCGGGCCAAACCGGCGCAGTGAAAGAGGTTGCACTGGCGTTGAATCGCTACAGGCTCTGGTTGTTGGCGGCCTTGGCCGCGGTGCTGGCGGGGACCCTCTTGGCCTACAAGCTGAATCCTCCCGCCAGCCAGCCCGTGCCCCAGGAAGACGTGAGCGCCATCCTGCTGGACCAGGACGGACGCCCCTATGTGCGCGGGCTGACCTACACCCAGGTCAAGGAAGGCGAGCGCAAATGGACCCTGGCCGCCCAGGGCGCCCGTTATGACGAGGGGCGCGGACACATAACCCTGGACAAGGTCAAGGTGGACTACTTCCCCTCCCGCGGCGGCATCATGACCATCGTGGGCGACGAGGGGGAATACGACCAAAGAAACCAGTTGGTCGCCCTCAAGGGCAACGTGCGGGGCCGCACCCACGACGGCATGACCCTCAAGGCCGACCACCTGGGCTATTCGGAAATAGAACAGACCGTGGAGACGGACACCTGGGTTACGGTGGCGGGGGCCAGGTTCAGGGTGACGGGCAAGGGCATGGTGGCGGTGTTGCCGGCCAGCACCCTGGTCTTCAAATCCCAGGTGGACTGCCTCTTCACCCCCTCCGGCAAGGGTCCGCCTCCGGGCGCAACCGTGGAAGATACAGAACTGCCCACTCCAGCGGGAGGCAAGCAATGAAAGCGAAGTCTGGCCTGTTCCTGGCGCTGTTCTCCATGCTGCTGGCCCTGCCGGCCGCCGCCGCCAACGCCCCGGACAAAAGCGACGAGCCGATCCACGTGGTGGCCGACCGCCTGGAGGTGGACAACAAGGCCCAGGTGGCCAACTTCATCGGCGCGGTCAAGGCCGTCCAAGGCGACGTGACCATCACCAGCGATCTGC
This sequence comes from uncultured Desulfarculus sp., assembly GCA_964561775.1. GTDB lineage: Bacteria > Desulfobacterota > Desulfarculia > Desulfarculales > Desulfarculaceae > JACRDC01. Next base: position 19,330 of record CAZLSD010000004.1, read on the forward strand.
TGGAGGTCTACTACGAGCGCGAGAGCGACGAGCCGGGCAAGCCCACCACCACGGTCAAGGGCAAGACCCAGGCCCCACCGCCCAGCCAGGAGAGCGAGGGCCTCATGGACGGCGGCGGCCAGGTGCGCAAGGTCATCGCCATTGGCCACGTCAAGCTGACCCAAAAGGACCGCTTGGCCGTGGGGCAGAAGGCCACCTACTGGGCGGGCGGACGCAAGATCCTCATGGAAGGACAGGCTACGGTTTGGCGGGGTCCCAACCAGGTCTCCGGCGAGCAGATCACCGTGTTCCTGGATGACGACCGGGCCGTGGTGCACGGAACCCCGGGCAAGCGCGTGGCCGTGACCATCGTGCCCGAGAAGAAGAAGGGGCCGGGCGAGGCCCCCGACAAGAAGCCCGACCTGCCCGAAAAGAAGGGCCCGGCCGACAAGCAATAGAGTTGGCCGCCTCCGGCCTGGGGAGCCTGCCTTGGCGCTGATGGAGCTGCAAAACCTGGTCAAGATATACGGTGGCCGCCGGGTGGTGGACAACGTGTCCCTTTCGGTGCGCGACCGCGAGATCGTGGGACTCCTGGGTCCCAACGGCGCGGGCAAGACCACCAGCTTCTACATGACCGTGGGACTCATCAAACCCAACGAGGGCCGGGTGCTCCTGGACGGCGAGGACATCACCAACCTGCCCATGTATCAGCGCGCCCGCCGCGGCATCAGCTACCTGCCCCAGGAGCCCAGCATCTTCCGCAAGCTCAGCGTGGAAGACAACATCCGGGCCATCCTGGAGACCTTGAACCTGAGCGACGCCGAGATGGAGGCCCGCCTGGAGCAGCTCCTAGACGAGCTCAAGGTGGGGCACCTGCGCGCCAACCAGGCCTTCTCCCTTTCCGGCGGCGAGCGCCGCCGGGTGGAGATCACCCGCCTGCTGGTGACCGAGCCGGTCTTCATCCTGCTGGACGAGCCTTTCGCCGGCATCGATCCCCTGGCCGTGGCCGACCTGCAAAACATCATCCGCCAGCTCAAGGACCGGGGCATCGGCGTCATAATCAGCGACCACAACGTGCGCGAGACGCTGACCGTCTGCGATCGCGCCTACATCTTGAACGAGGGCACCCTGCTGGAAGAGGGCGACCCCGAATACCTGGCCAACTCCGAGGTGGCCCGCCGGGCCTACCTGGGTGAAAGGTTCAAGCTGTAGCCGCCATGGGTCTGGAGATCAAACAGAGCCTGCGCTTGAGCCAGCAACTGGTCATGACCCCCCAGTTGCAGCAGGCCATCAAGCTCTTGCAGCTCTCGCGCCTGGAGTTGGTGGATACCATCAACCAGGAGCTGATGGAAAACCCCCTGCTGGAGGAGACCGAGGAGGCCTTGAGCCAGGCCGAGCTTTCGCGCGAGGAAATGCCCAGCGAGAGCCCGGTGGAATACGAAACCCCCTTGAGCGGCGACGAGGAGCCGGCCGCCGGCGAACTGGAGCTGGCCGCCGACCTGGGACGCCTGGGCGCCGACGGGGTGGAGAACCTGGATTCGGTGGCCGGCAACTCGGAACGAGACGAAATCCGGGTGGAGGACCAGGTCAAGGAGGACTTCGACTGGGAGAACTACCTGGGCGAGTACTCCTCGGCAACATCCTCCGAGGAATCGGGCTTCGCCGAGGACCGCGAGACGCCCTCCTTCGAGTCCATGCTCACCCGCTCACCTTCCCTGCGCGACCATCTGCTCTGGCAGCTGCGCCTAAGCGATCTGGCCGAGAACGACCTGCGCATCGCCGGGCTCATCATCGGCAACCTGAACGCCGACGGTTATCTGATGGTGGGGCTGGAGGACCTGGCCGCTCCGTCCGGGGTCTCCCTGGAGGACGCCGAGCGGGTGCTCAAGGTGGTGCAGCAGTTTGACCCGCTAGGGGTGGCGGCCCGCGACCTGCGCGAGTGCCTGCTCATCCAGGCCCTGGAGATATATCCCGGACATGAGCTGGCCTACGACATCATCGACCAGCACCTGGGCGACCTGGAGAAGCGCAACTACCACCTCATCGCCAAGAAGCTGGGCGTCACTCTGGAGGAGGTGGGCGAGGCCCTGGACATCATCCGCCGCCTGGAGCCCAAGCCCGGGCGCAGCGTCAGCGAGGAAGAGCCCCAGTACATAACCCCGGACATCTATGTCTACAAGGTGGACGGCCAGTTCGTCATCGTGCTCAACGAGGACGGCCTACCCAAGCTTCGGGTGAACAATTTCTACAAGGACTCCCTGGGCCAGGGCGGCAGCTCCGAGGCCAAGGAATACGTGCAGGGCAAGCTAAGGAGCGCGGTCTGGCTCATCCGCTCCATCCACCAGCGCCAGCGCACCATCTATAAAGTCACCGAGAGCATCGTCAAGTTCCAGCGCGAGTTCTTCGACAGGGGCATCGCCCACCTGAAGCCCCTGGTCCTGCGCGACGTGGCCGAGGACGTGGGCATGCACGAATCCACCATCAGCCGCGTCACCACCAACAAGTACGTGCACACCCCCCAGGGCGTCTTCGAGCTGAAGTACTTTTTCAATTCCAGCATCAATCGGGTGGAGGGAGGCTCGGTGGCCTCCGAATCGGTCAAGGAGCGCATCCGGGCCATAATCGCGGCCGAAGATTCGGCCCATCCCTTGTCCGACCAGACCATCGGCGATATGCTGCAAAAAGAGAACATAGACATAGCCCGGCGCACCGTGGCCAAATATAGAGAGATGCTGGGCATACTACCGTCCAGCCGGCGGCGGCAAATTTTGCGCTCCTCCAACAAGGGACGCCAGGCATGAAAAAAGTACGTTGACAAGAATCGGTACTGGGGATAAGCATCACGCTTGCGCTTCGCACCCCTAGTTTGCAGCAAAAGGAGACCCCCCGATGCAGATTCAGGTCACCTTCCGTCATGTGGAGCCCTCGGAAGCGGTGAAGGAGTATGCCCGCGAAAAGGTCGGCAAGATACAAAAGTACTTGGACGGCCCCGTGGAGGCTTCGGTCACCTGTTCGGTGGAAAAGCACCGCCACGACTGTGACGTGGTCATCTTCGCCAACGGCTTCAAGATCCATGGCCGGGAGACCACCGGCGACCTCTTCTCCGCCATCGACTTGGTGGTGGACAAGATGGAGAAGCAGGTAAAGCGCTATCGCGACAAGCTCAAGAACATCGACCGCGAGCACATGAAGGGCCTGGAAGTGGCCTACAAGGTCGACGTTTTCGAGGCCGAGAGCGTCTCCGAGGACGAGCCCAGGATCATCAAGACCAAGCGGCTCACCGCCAAGCCCATGGACGCGGACGAGGCGGCCATGCAGATGGATCTCTCCCGCGACGACTTCCTGGTCTTCATCAACGCCCGCACCCAGGTGCTCAATGTGATCTACCGGCGCGGCGACGGCAACTTCGGCCTCATCGAGCCCGAATAGAGCATCAGGCGCGAGCTGCCCCCCAAATGAAACTAACCGCAATCCTAAGCAAGGACCAAGTGCTGCCCGACCTACAGGGCAGGAACAAGCGCGCCGTCATGGAGGAGATGTGCCGGAACCTGAGCCAGGTTCGCCCCGGCCTTGACTCCCAGGAACTCATGGAGGTGCTCTTGGAGCGCGAACGCCTGGGCTCCACCGGCATCGGCGACGGCGTGGCCATACCCCACGGCAAACTGCACAACCTGGACTCGCTGCTGTTGTCCTTCGGGCGCTCGCGGGCCGGGGTGGATTTCGACTCCCTGGACGGCAAGCCGGCCCACCTCTTCTTCATGGTGGTGGCCCCGGAAAGCTCGGCTGGCATCCACTTGAAGGCCCTGGCCCGCATCTCCCGTTTGCTGAAAAGCAACCTGGTGCGCCGCGACCTGATGCAGGCCAAGGACGCCGAGGAGATATTCCATCTCATCGAGATGCAGGACGAGGAATTCTAGCATGACAGCGGACGCCCGGCCGCGGGGACCGGCGGCCGCCTGAAATCGTGTCGAGCCAAGGGCGGGGCTGACCCCGCCCTTGTTGTTTGGGCGCCAGCCAGCCCACACCTGAAACTGCGAGGACCGCCCTTGAGCGAACACCGCGCCAACGCCCGCTTCGTGGTCATCACCGGGCTATCGGGCTCGGGCAAGTCCACCGCCCTGCGCGCCCTGGAGGACATGGGCTTCTACGCCGTGGACAACCTGCCCGTCCAGCTTTTGCCCGCCTTCGTCAACCTGCCCCTGGAATTCGTGGGCGAGCCCTTCAAGGCAGCCCTGGTCATGGATGTGCGCGCGCCCCGCTTCCTGGAGAGCTTTCCCCAGGTGTTCTCCGAACTGGCCGGCAAGGGCTACAACCTGGAGATACTCTTCCTGGAGGCCAGCGACGAAGTGCTCTTGCGCCGCTTCTCCCAGACCCGCCGCCAGCACCCCCTCTCCGGCGAGCAGGGGCCCATCGCCGAGGGCATCCGCCGCGAGCGGGAACTGCTGCTGCCCTTCCGCAAGCGGGCCAGCCAGATCCTGGACACCAGCCGCTTCACCATCCACGAACTGCGCCAGGAGGTGTTCAGACTCTTCGCGCGCATGGCCCCGCCGGCGGCCATGCAGGTCAACCTGATGACCTTCGGCTTCAAGTATGGCCTGCCCCCCGAGGCCGACATGGTGCTGGACGTGCGCTTCTTGAGCAATCCCTACTTCGTGGATGAGCTTCGCGGCCTTGACGGTCGGGACGCGCGGGTGGTAGAGTACGTGTTCAAGCAGGAGGCCACGCAGACCTTCCTGGCCAAGCTAAAGGACTTCCTGGATTTTCTTCTGCCGCTCTATCATCAGGAAGGCAAGAGCCAGCTCACCTTGGCCGTGGGCTGCACGGGGGGCAAGCACCGTTCCGTAGCGGTCACCGATTGGCTGGCCCGCCAGTTGACCGGCCCGGATTGGCGCATCACCGTCCGCCATCGCGACATCACTCTGGGGTAGGCCCGTGGTTGGTCTGGTGGTCATAACCCATTCCCGGCTGGGACGCGAGCTGGTCAACGCCGCCGAGTTCATCTTGGGGCGCATAGAGCAGATCGAGACCGTGGCCGTGGAATCCAATCTGGACGTGGACAACCTGCGCCGGGCCATGACCAGCGCCATAGCCAAGGTGGACAAGGGCGAGGGCGTCCTCATCCTCACCGACATGTTCGGCGGCACCCCCAACAACATCTCCCTGGCCTTTTTGCAGGAGGGCAAGGTGGAGGTGGCCACCGGGGTCAACCTGCCCATGCTCATCAAGGCCGCCACCTCCCGCAAGAACAAGGCCCTGGCCGATCTGGCCCGCGTCACCTGCGAGGCGGGCAAGAACGCCATCTCGGTGGCCGGAGACATCCTCTCTTCCTAGCCATGGCCTCCCCTGCCCCGCCGCCGGCCCGGGTGGCCAAACTGGAACCCCGCCACCTGGTGCAGGTGCTGGCCATCGAACGGGCCAGCTTTGCCCAACCTTGGCACAGCAAGCTTTTCCAGGCCGAGTTGGTCTTTCCCCTGGCCCTGTGCCTGGGGATATTCAACTCGGCGGAATTGCTAATGGGTTACCTGTTCATCTGGGTGGTGGAGGACGAGGCCCAGATCCAGAACCTGGCCATCCACCCGGCCTTCCGCGGCCAGGGTCTGGGGCGGGCGCTGCTAGACGAAGGCCTGGCCCAGGCCCGCGCCCGGGGGGCGGCCTGGGCCAGCCTGGAGGTGCGCCCCAGCAATCTGGCCGCCCGGCGGCTTTATGCCTCCCTAGGCTTCCAGGAAGTGGGCCGCCGCCCCCGTTACTACCAGCCCGAAGGCGAGGACGCCCTGTTGCTCAACTGTGAGCTGGGCCCGTAAACTACGTCTTATCCCCGGAAGACCCTTGACCAATCCATCAAGCTGGGTTTAAAAATATAAGTAGCTGTAGGTACGAAATTGTACGCGCCGCCGGCCAGGCGCGAGAGGGGTCTGGCCCGGCGCGATGCAAAACAGGACGCCGCCGGTATTACGGATAAGAGCCGTGATGGGCGCGTCTTATTTGTTAAAGGAGGAGTTTCCATCATGGCCATTAAGGTCGGCGTAAACGGGTTTGGCCGCATCGGACGGTTGGTGGCGCGCATCCTGGCTGGCGGGCACCAGGACCTGGAGCTGGTTTGCATCAACAGCCGGGCGGCATCCTTCGAATTGGCCCACCTGCTCAAATACGATTCCGTGCACCGCACCTACGCCGGTTCGGTGGAGTTCGACGACGACAACCTCACCATCGAGGGACGCAAGGTGGCGGTCACCCGCAAGAACGCCCCCGCCGACATCCCCTGGAAGGACCTGGGCGTGGAGATCGTGCTGGAGACCACCGGCAAGTTCACCAAGCGCGACGTCGCCCAGGGTCACATCGACGCCGGGGCCAAGAAGGTTCTCATCGGCGCGCCGGGCAAGGGCGTGGACGGCACCTTCGTCATGGGCGTGAACCACACCGACTACGACCCGGCCCAGCACCACATCATAAGCAACGCCTCCTGCACCACCAACTGCCTGGCGCCCCTGGCCAAGGCCCTGCACGACGCCTTCGAGATCACCGGCGGCCTCATGACCACCATCCACTCCTACACCATGAGCCAGCGCATCTTAGACGGCTCCCACAAGGACATCCGCCGGGCGCGCGCCGCGGCCATGTCCATCATACCCACCACCACCGGGGCGGCCCGGGCCGTGACCCAGGTCATCCCCTCCCTCACCGGCCGCTTGGACGGCTTCGCCATCCGGGTGCCCACGCCCAACGTCTCCCTGGTGGACTTGACCTGCACCCTGGGCAAGGCCGTCAGCGGGGCCGAGGAGGTCAACGCCGCCATTCGCCAGGCCGCCGAAGGCTCCATGAAGGGCTTCATGGTCGTCACCGACGTGCCCCTGGTCTCGGTGGACTACACCTCCTGTCCCTACTCCTCGGTGGTGGACGCCCCCCTGACCCAGGTCATGGGCGATCGCCTGGTCAAGACCATTTCCTGGTACGACAACGAGATGGGCTTCACCCACCGCCTGGTGGACCTGGCCGCCCACGTGGCCGGCAGGATGTAGCCCACAGCAGAGAACGCGGAGCCAAGCAAAATTTACCGGCCGCCGGCGCGGGCCTGGCAAGGCCCCCGGCTTGAAAAGAGGCAGGCATGCAATACATCAATGATCTGGCGTTGCGCGACAAACGGGTCTTCATCCGGGTGGACTTCAACGTGCCCCTGGACGAGCAAGGCAACATCACCGACGACAACCGCATCCGGGCCGCTTTGCCCACCATCAACCATGCCCTGGACGAGGGGGCCAAGGTGCTGGTGGCCTCCCACATGGGGCGTCCCAAGGGCAAGGTGGTGGAAAAGCTCAGCATGCTTCCCGTGGCCCGGCGGCTTAGCCGCCTGCTCAACAAAGAAGTGACCATGGCCCCGGACTGCGTGGGCGAGGACGTGCGCCAGATGGTCAAGGCCATGAGGCCCGGCGAAGTCATCATGCTGGAAAACCTGCGTTTCCACCCTGGCGAGACCCTGAACGACGACAAGTTCAGCCAGGAACTGGCCAGCCTGTGCGACATCTACGTGGACGACGCCTTCGCCGTGGCCCACCGCGAGAACGCCTCGGTGGTGGGCATCACCAAATACGCGGCCAAGAGCGTGGCCGGCTTCACCATGAAGAAGGAGCTGGAATACTTCCGCCGCTCCATGCTGGACCCGGCCCGGCCCCTGGCCGCGGTGGTGGGCGGGGCCAAGGCCGTCACCAAGCTGCCGGCCCTGGAGAACCTCCTGGAGCACGCCGACAAAATCGTCATCGGCGGGGCCATGGCCAACACCTTCCTGGCCAGCGTGGGCTACGAGGTGGGCAAGAGCCTGCTGGAGGAAGAGCTGGTGCCCACGGCCAACGTGCTGCTGCGCAACGCCAAGCGCAAGGGCGTCAAGGTCTACATCCCCGTGGACTGCGTGGTGGCCGACCGCTTCGACGCCAAGGCCGAGACCAAGCGGGTCACGGTGCAGGACGTGCCCAAGGACTGGATGATCATGGACATCGGCCCGGCCACCAGCCTGCTCTACCGCGAGGCCCTGGCCGACTGCAAGACCATCGTCTGGAACGGACCCATGGGGGCCTTCGAGATGGACGCCTTCAGCCGCGGCACCTACAACATGGTCAGCACCGTGGCCCAAAGCTACGCCCTCACCATCATCGGCGGCGGCGACACCGACGTGGCCGTCTCCAACGCGGGCGAGACCTCCAACGTGAGCTACATCTCCACCGGCGGCGGCGCCTTCCTGGCCTTGCTAACCGGCGAGGTGCTGCCCGCGGTGGAGGCCCTGGGAGGCTTCACGGGCCTGGAAAAGAAGCACGAAGTCTAGCCGCCAACCCTCACGAAACGGAGCCCTCGCCATGGCGCGCCGCAAGCTCATCGCCGGCAACTGGAAGATGTACAAGACCGTGAGTGAATCCGTGGCCTTGGCCCAGGGGCTGGCCCAGGGGCTCCAACGCCGTGACCTGGACGTGGTGGTGGCCCCCACCTTCCCCGCCCTTTATCCGGTGGCCCAGGCGCTGGCCGGCTCGCCCATCCAGGTGGCCGGGCAGAACCTGTATTGGGAGAACGAAGGGGCGTTTACCGGCGAGGTGAGCGGGCCGCTGTTAAAAGCCGCCGGAGCCAGCCTGGCCCTGGTGGGGCACTCCGAGCGGCGGCAATTCTTCGGCGAGAGCGAGCGCACGGCCAACCTGCGGGTGCGGGCCGCCCTGGCCGCCGGGCTGATCCCCGTCCTCTGCGTGGGCGAAGTGCTGGCCGAGCGCGAAGGCGGCCAGACCGAGGGCGTGCTGGAAAGCCAGCTGGCCGGAGCCCTGGCCGGCCTGGCGGCGGCCCAGATGGAGCAGGTGGTCTTGGCCTACGAGCCGGTGTGGGCCATAGGCAGCGGATTGACGGCCAGCGAGGGCCAAGCCAACGAAGCGCATGCCTTTATAAGGAGTTGGCTGGGCTGGCGCTTTGACAAAGCGGTTGCGGAAAGCGTGAAAATCCTGTATGGAGGGAGTGTCAAGCCGGCCAACGCGGCCGGCCTTTTGAGTCAGCCCCAGGTGGACGGCGTTCTGGTGGGCGGAGCATCACTGGCCGCCGACAGCTTCCTGGGTATCATCCAAGCCGCCTAAGCAGGATGTTCTTGCATGACCACTGTGGTTATCATCATTCACGTCCTGGCCTGCCTGGCCCTCATCCTGGTGGTGCTGCTGCAAGCCGGCAAGGGCGCCAGCCTGGGCGCGGCCTTTGGCGGAGCATCCCAGACCGTCTTCGGCAGCGGCGGAGCCACGCCCTTCCTGGCCAAGATGACCACGGTGGTGGCGGTGGTGTTCTTGCTGACCTGCCTGGGTCTGGCCGCCTTCAGCGGCCGCGGCGGTCCCTCTTCCATCATGGATGAGAGCTCGCTGCCCGCGCAGAGCGCGCCGGCGGCCCCGGCGGCTCCCCAGGGCGAAACAAGCAAGTAGCGCCCTGATGCGCGCCTACGTTCAAGTCATATCCCAACGGTTTGCCGTCGTGGTGGAATTGGTAGACACGCCGTCTTGAGGGGGCGGTGGGGAGACCCGTGCCGGTTCAAATCCGGCCGACGGCACCACTTAGATACCTAGCCTGCTGATTCGACAAATGATATTTTGACGGCCAGCCCCCAGCTGCACCCAGGGATACACCCGGGGATACAGACTGGGGGTTTTTCGTGGCTCACCGCATGATCAGAGCGCCTTCCTGGCTCGTCAAACGCTCCTTCCCTCTCCCAACAGCGGCAACTGCTCCCCTCAGGCTACAACTCCGGACGCTCCCGCGCCGCCGGCTCCGGGATGGACGGCCAAGGATGGACCAGCTTTCCCCTGTGACGCCTGAACAGGTAAACCGGTATGCCGGACAAGGCGATGGCCAGGCCGATCAGGGCGTCGTGGGGGTTGTACAGAAAAATCCTCACCGCTATCCAGGCGTAAGCGCCCAGAAAAAGCAGGGTGGTGAAAGGGTAGCCCCAGACCTTGTAGGAGCGGTGGATTTCGGGCCTGCGTATCCTCAGCACGATCACCCCGGCGGCGGTGGCGAAGGAGGTGAGCAGCATGAAAAAGGCGGTGAAGGAAAGAAGTTGGTAGAAGTTGCCAGCCAGCACCAGGGCGCAGGCCACCAGGGCCTGGGACACGATGGCCCAGTGGGGGGTCTGGTGGCGGCGGTGGGCATGGGCCAGCAAGCTGGGGAACAGGCCATCGAGGGCCATGGCGTAGTAGATGCGGGGCGCCGTCAGGATCACGGAGTTCAGGCTGCTCAAGATGGCCAGCATGACCACCACGGCCAGAAGATAGGAAACCCGCTCGTCGAACAGCGCGGAACTGGCCAAGCGGGCTATGTCCACCACCCCGGCCATGTCCTTCACGGGCAGGGCATAGATGTACAAGGCGTTCATCAACACATAGACCACCGTGACGATCAGGCTGCTGACGATCAGGGAAAACGGCAGGGTCTTCTGGGGGGCGATCATTTCGCTGGCCACATAGGCCGAGACGAACCAGCCGCTGTAGGTAAAGAAGACCGAGACCATGGCCGGCCCGAACAGGTCGGCCAGGCCGGAATCCTCCGTGCCCAGGGAGAAGTTGCCCACGCGGCCATCCCCCCAGAGGAAGCCGGCCGTGACCAGGGCGGCGATGGTCAGCAGGCTGAGACCGCTGAACAGGTTTTGCGCCCGGCTGGTCCAGCGCAGGCTGAAATAGTTCAGGGCGGAAAAGGCCAGGATGATGGCCATGGCGATCAGCTTGGCCACCAGCGGCGGCGCGGCGGCCTGGCCGCCATACGCCAGAGGCAGCAGATAGGCGCTGAAGCCCAGGGCCAAGGCTGCGATGGAGCCGGGGTTGATGATGAAAAAGCCTATCCAGCCCACCAGGAAGCCAGCCAGCGGGCCATAGGCCTCCCGCAGATACACGTAATCCCCCCCGGCCCGGGGGAATGCCGACCCCAGCTCGCCATAGGTTAGGGCTCCGAGCAGGGTCAGCACTCCACCCAGGATCCAGACCGCCAAAACAAAGGTAGCGTCGCCGATGTCCCGGGCGATGAAGCCGGTGGTGGTGAAGATGCCCACTCCGATCACGTTGCCGACCACGATCATCACCGCGTCCCAGGGACGCAGTTGCCTGTTCAGTCCATTGCTGTCTTGGCGGGGCATGGCGACGGGTTCCCTTGCTGCCTATTTGACCTGAAACACAAAGCTGGCCGCGTGCACGCGCTTGTCGCAGACATCGGCGGGTTCATAGGGCGTGCTGTGCGCCAGAATGACCAGCCAATAGCCGGCCGCGTCCAGCTTCAGCTCCGCCTTGCCGCTGGCGTCGGCCAGGGTTTCCACGGCAAAGGCCGCGCCATGGCCCAGCGTGGACTTGGCACCAGGGGGGGGCTGATAACCGGCATAGGTGGCCATGATCTTGGCCTCGGGCAGGGGCTTGCCTTCGAACAGCGCCTGGATGGGCAGGAGACCGCCCTTTTTCAGGCCGGCCATGTCGGCCAGGGGCTTCATTTGCAGGGGCTGGGGGCCGCTGGCCGCGAAGCGCCCCTGACCGCCGGCCACCAGCAGGGCGTTGGCCACCATGCGCATGTCGCGGCAGTCCTTGACCTCGGCGAAGTCCTTTTTCCCTCCGCGCTTCATGCCTTCCGGCGTGCGGCTGAACAGGCCGGGGGGCATGGAGGCCACCAGCAGGTAGGGGCCTGGCCGCTCGATTTTGATCTGGTAGGCGTCCACGGCGGTTTTTTGCAGGGGCGCGTTGCTGCCGTCGGGGAGGATGGCCACCACCTCCGCCACCATGCCCTCCTTCACCGGTTGATCCTGCCGGCTGGCCGGATATTCATGGCCGAAGCCGATCATGACCTTCACCGTGTCTCCCGCCTGGGGGAAATGGTTGTCGGGGGTAAGCCAAAAATGGTGGGCCCAGGCGGGCGAGACCGCCGCCATGAGCAGGAAACCGCAGCCCATGGCGGCCAAGCGAGCTATGTTTCTCATCGATGTCTCCATATGCAGGGGTTGTGCCTCATCAGTTAAAACGGCTTGTCGTTGGTCAGGAAGTCGCCCACGTACAGCAGGTGCTGGAAGGGCAGCTTCTGCCCGCTGGTTTGCTCCAGGATGGTGGCCAGGGTTCCCCGCATGACCTTCTCGCCTTGCGGAAAGCCGGCTTCGAAGACGATGGCCACCGGGGTTTGCGGGGGATAATGCTTGGACAGGGCGTCGATGAATTTCTTGAACTCGGTGCGCATGGTGAACAGGACCATGGTGGCCTGGTGTCTGGCCATCTCCTCCACGGTCCAGCCCGAGGCCAACAACACCGAGTGGGATGTCTTGCCCTCGGTCACGCCGGCCTTCAGCGCGGCGTTGGCGGCGTTGAAGCAGCTCATGCCCGGCACCACCTCGGTCTCCACATCCGGCAGCGCGCCCAGGGTCCAGGAGCAGGGGCCATAGACCAGGGGATCGCCGCTGTCCAGCATGGCCACGGTCTTGCCCTGGGCCACGGCCTGGCGGGTCATGGCGATGAACTCGGCCTGCTTGCGCTGGTATTCCTCGCAGCTCATGTGCTCGCGGGCCTTTTCCTGGGGGCTTACCTTGGCACAGTCCTTGCCAAAGAAAGGGAAGAGGCGGTGGTAGCCGTCCACTACCTGTTTGCCAGCCAGCTCCTTGGCGAAACGCTCCTTGAGATTGCCGCCGGCGAAGATCAGGTCGGCCTTCTTGATCACCTCCAGGGCGCGCAGGGTGGCCAAGTCCGCTTCGGCCGGACCCATGCCCACCAGATAAAACTTGCCCTGGCCGGCCCGGCCCTTGGCCGCTTGCGGCCGGTGCTGGGAACGGACCAGGTCGCGCCCCACGTACACCAGCGAGTTTTTCACCTCCTGGCCGGCCAGCTTGCTCGCCATGTCGGAGAGAGTCCCCTTCATCACCCGCTCCTGGCCCTGGCAGCCGGCGTCGACCACCACCGCCACCGGGGTGTCGGGGGGATTGGCCTTGGCCAGCCTTGCCAGCAGGGCGTCCATCTCGCGGGGCATGAAGATGACCATGACGGCCTGGCCGCTTTCGGAAAGCTTCTCCAGGCTGTCCTGGCGTCCCTCCTTCTGGAAGGGCGCGGTGATGATGACCTCACCCAGGCCCACCTTGAGGGCCGCGTTGGCCGCGTTGAAGGAGCTCAAGCCGGGGACCACCGCCGGCTCCAGATCCTTGAGGGCCAGCAGGGTCCAGACCCCGGGGCCGTAGATGGTGGGGTCGCCGCCGCTGAGCATGACCACCTTCTGGCCCCTGGCCACGGCCTGGCGGACCAGGGCCGTGAACTCGGCCTGGGTTTTCTTGTATTCGTCACAGGTCTTGCCCCAGCGTTTGCCTGTCTGGGGCGAGACCTTGGCGCAGTCCTGGCCATAGAAGGGGAAAGCCAGGTTGTAGCCCTCCACCACCTGCTTGCCCTGGAAATTGACCAGGGGCGAGAGATGGTCGCGGGTCTTGGCGTCGCAGAAGACCATGTCGGCCTCGGCGATGGCCTGCACCTGGCGGGGGGTCATTAAATCCAGGTCGCCGGGGCCCAGGCCCACCAGCTGATAGCCGCCCTTGGCCAGGGCCGGCTGTACGGCCACGACCTGGGCCGCCAACACCGCCAGGCCCAACAGGGCCAGCATGAGCCCGCCCCTGGCCAGCCGCATTGATTTTCCCCATACCTTTTTCATGAAAAACAACCTCCATGCTTGACGGAAGCTCCGCCCGCCAAGGGAGCGCGCCAACGGGCGCGTGCCCCTTGGGACGGGCGGAGCGCTTGGTTACATCCTGAAGCTGAATCCCACGCCGTAGATGCGCTCGGTGCCGGGATATCCGCTGGTGTCGTAATAGGTGGCGTCGAAGGCGTTCTCGATGAAGACGCGCAGGACTCCGTCGCGCATTCCGCCCCACTGCTTGAACAACTGCTGCTGCACCCCGAAGTCCACCAGATGGTAGCTGTCTATGGCCACCTCGCGGACGGTCCAGGTGTCGGCGGTCAACTGCTCGGCCACCTCGCTTACCTGCTTGTCCTGGTACTTGTAGTCCAGGATAAGCTTGGTGTTCTTGAAGAGGTTGTAGCGCAGGCCAGCGTTGACCCGGTATTTGGCCACGTTGGATTCCGCGTCGAAGCCGGCCAGCTCGTCGCCCTGGTTCTCCAGCTTCTGGTAGGTGACGCCCACATAGAAGGACAGGTCGCTCATCAGGTTGCCGCTCAGTTCCAGCTCCACCCCCTTGCGGACCATCTCATCCAGGTTGATCTTGTAATCCTTGTACTCCTGCCCGGCAGCCACCTTGTTCTTGGTGCTGGGGGTGTATTTGGCATAGGAGGAGTTGCTGGCGATGTAGTCCTCGATGATGTAGTGGAAGTAGGTCAGCTTGGCCTCCAGGTTGCTCCAAAGCCGGCGCTTCAAGATGGCGTCGAAGCCCACGCCGTGCTCCGGCTCCAGCCAGGCCCCGGCGGGGCAGCCCTGGGGGTTGTAGTCGCCGTGGTAATCCGGGGCGCGCCAGATGCGGCTGACGCCCAGGGAGAGCGAGGTGTCGCGCAGGGCGGCGCCCCAGCCGTCCAGCTCATAGGTCAGCATGGACTTGGGCAGCAGCTCCCCCCAGGAGCGTTCAATCCAATCCGGCTGGCCGGAGATGTAATGGCCGGTGGTGGTGGTGTTGCTGACGTGTATGCCCACCTCCTCGTAGCGCAGGCCGGCGGTCAGGCTAAGGCGGGGAATGATGCGCCACTTGTGCTGGAGCCCCAGGCCGTAGACCTCCATGCGCTTGTCCTTGCTGTCGCGGTCGCCGTCGTAGAGCTGCTCGGTGTCCAACTCCACCGTGGTGATGTGGCTGTCGCTGAAGCGGTACTGGTCCTGGAGCTTGATGGCCTGCTGGTAATAGCGGGTGAACATGGAGCTCAGCACGCCCTTGGTGTAATAGGCCCGGTCCTTGGTCTCCTCGCTGTAATAGGCCTCGGCCGACAAATCGCCGAGCTTGGTGGGCTGGCGGTAGTCGAAGCGGTGGGAGAAGGCGTTGCCGTCCCAGGAGGGGTCGTCGCTCATGTTGAAGGCCGACCCCGTCACCACCGGATAGCCGCTGTCGTAGTTGGTGGCCTTGCTGCTGGGGTTGTTGTTGACCGGCGTGCGCTTGTCGTTGTCGGAGTACATCCCGGTGTAGGCCAAGTGGCCGCCGGAGGGGATCACATAGCCAACCCGCCCCACCACGGTGCTTATCTCGGCCTCGCTGTTGCGCAGATAGCCATCGGTCATGTATTTCTGATAGCCGATGTCATAGGTGAAGCGATCCGCGCTGCCCTGGGCGCTTACGGTGTGATTCTGGGTGTTGTAGGACTTGTAGCTGGTGGATACGCTCACCTCCGGCTTGAGGCTGTCATACAAGATGGGCGCGCGGGTGATGATGTTCACCACGCCGCCGATGGCCTTGGCCGGGAAAAGCGCCGAGTGGGGACCGGGCAGCACCTCGATCTTTTCCACCAGAAACGCCGGGCGATAGGCGAAGTCGACGATGTTGGAGGCCTTGCGGCCGCCGGTGTTGCGCAGGTTCAGGCCATCGACCGCCAGCACGAAACGGCTGGAGTCGAAGGAGCGCAACTGGAAGGTGTCGTCGGAGGGAACCAGGCTGGTCTGCCCGCGATAGTCGAACATGATCAGGTTCTTCAGGTAGTCGCCCACGTTTTGCGCCGGACTGACCGTGTCGTAGTTGTCCAGCGTGATGGTGGTGGCGGCGGGGGTCAGGGCCAAGTCCTGGCCCACCGAGCCGGTCCGCACCACGATTTCCTCCAGTGCTTGAGCCTGATCCGCCGGGCCGGCCTCCGGGGCCGCCGGGGCCGCCAGGGGCCAAAGAAATAGACCGCCCAGTAAAACCAGGCAGGCAAGGCATTTACCCAAGCGCTCGCCAACATGACAAGACGCGCCGACCAGGCGGCGATTCAATTGATCCGGCATGCGTTCTTCCTTTCCCGGGATGGAATCCGTGCAAACCAAGCTGTGGGCCCCGATTCCGTCTGGCCGGACGATCTCCGGTCGCGCGCCGCGCCCCCCCTCGCACTCTTGCCAGCGCTCAAAAAAAAGAAAGCCACGAAGGCATCCCCTGCTAAAGGGACTGACCTTCGTGGCCCGTAGCTGGTGGCGTTTTACTAAGACGCGAAACACGCGCCGGCATTCAACCGGCGGCTAGCGGATGACTCAGTTTCTTGTGCTGATGTTCTTGTCCAACCTGCAATCAAGCGTAGCATTCGTCGCTACATATTGGCGTAGGACTTACCAAGCGGCCAGGCGGAAGTCAAGCAAAAACCTATTCCACGTAGGGGTTGAGCGTGGATCGCAGAGCACCCCGAAGACAGCTAAGCCCTATCGCCTTGCCGTTGCGGCAGTTTTTCAATTAGGCGCAGCGGGGTCCGCGCCGGCGGACAGGGGCGGCCTCTGTCCTGCCCGTGGTTTGCGTCGCCGGATGTCCTGTGGCGAGACCGGCCGGGCGCTCTTTTCGCCTATGCCCTTTGCACCCACCATATGCTGGACCTGGCCATCCTGCCGTCGGACAGCCTGAGCGGGTGCTCCGCGGCCAGGTTGGCGCGGCCGCCAAAGGCCTCGTGCACCGCCAGGATGGACCCGGGGTGGATGCAGTTGAAGACGCCGCTGGCGGGAACGGTATCCTTGTCGCCGTGGGCGCGCAGGAACTGGACGCCAACATGCTCCGCCCGGACCTCGCAGTCATGCCCGCAAAAAACTCCGCCCGGCCTTACCTTGGGCAGCCATAGCCTGATGTCTTCCGCCACTGATTGATAGCTGTGGTTGGCGTCCAGGAAAACCAGGTCCAGGCTGGCCTCGGCCACCAGCTCGGCGGCCTCGCGGCTGCTCATCAGCAGGGGTTTGACGATATCCAGGCCGCCGTTTTTCTCCACGTTGTACATGAATGTGGCGAAGGCATCGTATTGTTTGGTGAACT
The DNA here is from genome assembly GCA_964561775.1 of uncultured Desulfarculus sp. GTDB lineage: Bacteria > Desulfobacterota > Desulfarculia > Desulfarculales > Desulfarculaceae > JACRDC01. The sequence goes on from CAZLSD010000004.1 coordinate 36,218, forward strand.
CGGCGTGACGCTCCACGTTGGAACTGCCGCGCCAGGTGTCCACGCAATACAGAGCGCCAGGCCCGTCCTGGAGGGCCTTGATCAAAACCGCGGTGCTGCCCGTGCCCAGCCAGGAGCCCACCTCCAGCACCCGTTTGCGCTCCACGCGCAGGTTGCTGATCAAGAGCGTCAAAAAGGCCGCGTCAGCCTGGGGAAATGATATCCATTGCTCCCGGAAGATAGGCTTGGCCGGGGCCGAGCGTACTTCCTCGGTCTCGCTCGCCGGGCCGCCCTGGCCCTGCCCCAAGGGACCGGCCTTGATCGATCGCCGCGCGCCGGGGTCGGAAAGCAGGCTCTTGGTGTTCCTCGTGCGCCTGGCATAGAAGGCGCGGAACCCCTGGTGGATCTCCAGCCAGCGTGGCTCTTGGACCGGGCATTCCAGCTCCTGGATGTCTTCGAAACCGGCTTCGCGCAGGCAAGTGTGGATCAGGGGGGCGGACAAGCGGATGTTGTAGTCAAAGGATATGGGCCACAACAGATCGGTGGTGTGCCGATGGGGCGTTCCATAGGTCACGATCTTGTCGGTCTTCCAATGCGCGAAGGGAGGCTCTTCCTCCGCGCAGTTGGCCACCGGCGTCCAAATGAAAACTCCCCGCCTGGCGCGGTCGCAAATATAGGCCAAATGATAGAGCGGGTCGGGATTGTGGCAGAGAAAGGCCGAGGTGATGGCCACATCCACCTCGGGCATGTCGGCGTGGGCCAGCCTGTGCTCCAGGCTGTCCCAATCCGCGCGCTGGAATTCCACCCTGGTTCCCAGGCGCTGATTAAGCACCGCGAAGATTTCCGCGAACTGGGTGTAGTCAAAGCCCACGCAGCGCGCCGCTCCCCGCCGCATGAGGCCGAACAGAAAGTAGCCCGCGTTGCAACCTATCTCCGCGAAGCTAAGCCGTGATACGTCGCCGCCGTTCATGGCCACGATGCTGTTGATATAACCCTCGTAGTGATTGCGCCATTGGGTGTTGCAGCGCCGGAAATAATCCTTGTCCGTGGTGAGGATGGCGGAGAGCGCGGCGGGAGCGCCCGGCCAGTAAACGCAGGCGGTCCGGCCCGGGCGGTAGCCGTCGAAAAAATTCATCCCCTCGCCCACCTCCAGGTCCTCGCCCAGGATGAAGGGCTGGTAGATGAAGCGGCGGCGCAGGATGTGGTTTTGGATAACCTCCAGCTCCCGGGGATTCCAGTCTATGTCGCGCAGGTCCATGAGGCCTCCTCACTCCGCCAAGCTTTGCCGAATGCCCTCTGGCAACCTCACCCTGCCCTGCTCCGTGGCTCCCCAGGAGCGCCGCGATCCAGGCTCACCTTGGTCATGCCGCGCACGTGGTCGGCGGCGGCCTGGCCAAAACGCTCGCCCAGCCTGGCCAGCACGCGCGGATGGGTGAAGTATTCCTGGAAGGCCTGGTCGCGGAAGGCCAGGACCTCGCGCCCGCTTAGATGCCCGGTGGGCAGGGGCAGGCAGTCAGGGGCGTACTGGGAAAAGGCCTGCCAACTGGGCGGCAAGGGCCAGCCCTTGTCCAGGGCCTCCTGGTGCAACTGGGAGCCGGGATAGGCCATGGCTGAATAGAAATTGGCCCACTCGCCGTTTATCGCCAAGGCCAAGTCCAGGGTCTGGCGCATGCTGGCCAGGTCATCGCCGGGCAGGCCGAAGATGAAGTTGGCGCAGATGTGGATGCCCTGCTCATGGGTCATGCGCACCACATCTTGCACCGCCTCCGGACGATACCCCTTGGCCACGCCGCCCAGCACCTCTGAGCTGCCCGCCTCGAAGCCATAGGCCAGCCAGTTGATGCCGGCCTGCTTCATCTTGGCCAGCATCCGCTCATTGACCGTGTCAACCCGGGCGTAGGCCCAGATGTTCAGCCGGTGGCCCCGCTCTATCAACAGATCGCACAGCCTGCTCACGCGCCTTTGGTTCAGGGCGAACATCTCGTCCATGACCTTGATGTTCCTGACCCCCCAGCGTGTCACCAGCTGGTCGATCTCGTCGATCACCAGCTCCGGACTGCGGTAGCGGATGCCCGGGCCGCCGAAGATGGAATTGACGCAGCAGAATTGGCAATGAAAGGGGCAGCCCAGGCTGGTGTAGACCACCGCGTAGGGCTGGCGCTGATCAATGTGTTCGAAGCAGTGCCAGTTGTGGGCCCGGTAGCGCTGCATGGGCAGCAGATCCCAAGCCGGGGCGGGCAACCGATCCAGGTCACGGACCAGGGCCGGCCTGGGGTTGTTCAGGATGGCTCCCTGGGCGCGATACCACAGGCCGGGCACTCCGTTAATCCCCTGCCCCGCCTTGAGGGCCTGCACCAGGGCGGGCAAGGTGATAAAGCCCTCGCCCTGGCAGACGAAGTCAAGCGCCTCTTCTTCCATGGTGCGCCGGGGCAGGGCCGAGGGATGCAGGCCCCACATGGCCACGGCGATCTCCGGCGCGGTGTTGGCCAGCTCCCGGGCCAAGGCCCCGGCCGCGGTCATGGTCATGGTGGAGGCGCTGGGGTTGGAGCCGGAAACCATGATGAGGGCCAGGCGGGGGGCCAGTTCCTTGATGCGCAGGGCGGTGGCGCGCGCGTCCCAGCCCTGGGCCGCTGCGTCCAGCAGGGCCACCGCATGGCCCTTATCGCGCAGGCAGGCGGCGTGCAAGGCCGCCCACAGAGGCGGCTCCAGGGCGGTGAGGGCGTAGGCGTCCAGCCCGCCGTAGAGGGCCTGGCCCCCGCCGGGGCGCACCAGCAGCGCATCCAGGCCGGGTCTGCCCATCTTCTAGTCCTGGCGGCTTTCCAGGAACCTGGCTAGCAGGTCCAGCACATAGTCCATGTCCGCCAGCTCCAGGTCCTGGTGTACCCCGATGTGGATGCCCCGCAGGCCCAGGTATTCCGCCGCCGGGAACTGCCCCAGGCGATGGCCCAGGTGGGCGAAGCCCACGCACTGGGTGGGCATGGAGGCGAAAAGGGTGCGGGTCTCCACGCCGTTCTTCTCCAGATAGCCGGTAAGCTCGGCGCGGCTGAAGGAGGCCTGCGCCCCCAGCACCATGGGGATGGCATGCGGCCCGATCCTCTCGTGGGGCTCCTCGCTGATGGTGGTCAGATAGGGCGCGAAGCGGCCGAAGCGCTCCAGCACGTGCAGCAGATTGCGGCGGCGCTTTTCCAGGATGGCCTGGTAGTTTTCCAGGTTGCCCAGGCCGATGGCCGCCTCCAGCTCGTTCATCTTGCAGGAGTAGCCCAGCCGCTCGAAGACGAAGCGGATGTCCTCGCCGCTGGCGGGGTCGAAACGCTTGGGGCAATAGCCGGAGGCGGTGTTCAAGGTGCAGACCTTGCACTTGCAGGCCCGGCCATGGGAGCGCAGGGAGCGCAGGATTTGGGCCTGCTCCTCGTCACGGCAGGTGATGACGCCGCCCTCGCCGGTGGTGACGATGTGGGCCACGTAGAGGCTGAAGGCCCCCAGGTCGGCCAGGGAACCCGCCTTGCGTCCCTTGTAGGTGGCGCCATGGGCCTCGGCCGCGTCCTCCACCACGGCCAGGCCGTGGCGGCCGGCGATGGCCAGGATGGCGTCCATGTCGGCGGGCTTGCCCATCAGGTGCACGGGCATGATGGCCCGGGTGCGCGGGGTGATGGCCGCCTCGATTTGGGCGGGGTCGATGTTCAGGGTGTGGCGCTCCACGTCCACGAAGACCGGAGTGAAGCCGGCGTGGATCACCGCGTTGCCGGTGGCCACGAAGGAAAGCGCCGGCACGATCACCTCGTCCCCGGCCCGTGCGCCCTTGTCCTTCAAGAGAGCCAGGGCCAGCACGTCGGCGTCGGTGCCGCTGCTTACCGCCACCGCCGCCGGCGCGTCCACCAGCTGGGCGAAGCGGTCCTCGAACTGGCGCACCAGTTGCCCGCTGGAGATGCGCGCTTGGTCCAGGGCCTGGTTGATCAGCCGCTTGGCCGTCTCGGGTATCTGGATGGTGCCAAAGCTCACCCGGCGCTTTTCCGGTTGGCGGGCCATGGCGCGGGCCTGGCTAGCTGAAGTCATATTCCCTCTCCAGGAACCAGGCATAGGTGGATTCCAGCGCCTGCTTGAAGCCCCAGCCCGGACGCCAGCCCATATCCAGCAGGCGGCGGGAGTCCAGGGCCTTGCGCGGCATGCCGTCCGGGCGGGAGCGGTC
>CAZLSD010000005.1:0-13634 GCA_964561775.1 uncultured Desulfarculus sp.
GGCCCGCCCTTCCCCCAGCCCGGGGGGCAGCGAGCGTCTGCTGGTGGTGGACGATGAGCCGGACCTGCTGAGCATCTGCGCCAAGATGCTAACCCGCCTTGGCTATTCGGTTACCACCACCAACGACAGCCGCCAGGCTCTGCAAATGTTCGCCGCCGCGCCTTTGGACTTCGATCTGCTGCTGCTGGACCAGACCATGCCCCGCATGAGCGGCCTGGACCTGGCCCTGGCCTGCCACCAGATCCGCCCCCTGCCCATCATAATTTGCACCGGCAACAGCCGGCAGCTGGGCCCGGCCGTCCTGGCCGGCCACGGGGTGGGCGAAGTGGTGATGAAGCCCTACACCAAGGACGGCCTGGCCCTGGCCCTGCGCCGCGCCCTGGACCCCGTCGCCCCTGACCAATAGCCCGCCCATGGGGGGCTGCCCGACTTTGTTGCAGTCTGTAACAAAAACCCCTCACACAGCCTAATTCTCATATCGCTAAATTTGCTGACATTATCTGGCGGCGTCCCAGCCGGCGTTGAGATATGCAACGGCAACTACGCGGACCTGTTGCCAAACCGGCCGCTTTTGCGCGCTTTTCTGCCCGGTTGCCCCTCCGGCTGCGTCTGGCACGCTTCTTCCAAGGAAAGGAAAAAGTCCGCCGCCCCGGGCTGGCCCGGAGCAAAATATATACCTAGAGGGCTCCCCCGCAGGGTCGGCAGGGGCCCGCCCGCAGCCATAGGGAGACGAGATGCTAAGCCGTTTCCTGCCCTTCTTGAGTTGGTTCAAGGACTACTCGCTGGTCAAGTTGCGCATGGACGCCCTGGCCGGCCTCACGGTGGCCCTGGTCCTGATCCCCCAATCCATGGCCTATGCCCAGTTGGCGGGCCTGCCCGCCTACTATGGCCTCTACGCCGCCTTTCTGCCCCCCATGCTGGCGGCGCTCATGGGCTCCAGCCACCAGTTGGCCACCGGCCCGGTGGCGGTGGTCTCCCTGATGACCTCCGCCTCCCTGGCCCCCCTGGCCACCCAAGGCAGCCAGGCCTATGTGGCCTACGCCATCCTGCTGGCACTCCTGGTGGGCCTGTTCCAGTTGGCCCTGGGGGCGCTGCGCCTGGGGCTGGTGGTCAATTTCCTCTCCCACCCCGTGGTCAACGGCTTCACCAACGCGGCGGCCATCATCATCGCCTCCTCCCAGCTGGACAAGATGTTCGGGGTCTACGTGGACGGGGCCGAGCACCACTACGAGACCATCATGCGGGTGTGCCGGGCCGCCCTGGACTTCACCCACTGGCCCAGCCTGATCATGGGCCTGACAGCCTTCATCCTGATGTCGGTGCTCAAGAAGATAAATCCCCGCCTGCCCTATGTGCTCATCGCCGTGGCCCTCTCCACCCTGATCTCCTGGGGCATGGGCTTCGAGCACAACCAGCTGGCCCCCCTGGAGTCCATCCAGGTTCCCCAACTGCGTCAGGAGGTGCGCGACTTCAACCGCGAGGTGGCCGAGATCGCCCGCCTGGCCAGCTTGCGCACCGAGGTCAGCATCAAGGCCCAGGAGGCCGCCCAGGAGCATGGCCAGGATTCCCTGGAGAGCCTGAAGCTGCGCCAGGAGGCCCTCTTGGACACGGCCATGTTGGACCAGCGCAAGACCAAGGCCCACGTGGTGCGCGAGAAGCTCAGGAGCTATCAACTGGAGGCCGTGGCCGACGCCCAGGGGCGCCCCCAGTTCCACCTAAAGGGCCAGGTCCCGGCCGGGGCCGAGACCGACGGCCGCGTCTGGCGGCTTAGGGTGGGCAACCGCAGCCTCAAGGAGGATGGCCTGCGCATGATGGGCGGGGGCGCGGTGGTGGGCGAGGTGCCTCCCGGCCTGCCCTCCTTCGACATGCCGCAACTGGACATGGGCGTGCTGGCCCAACTCTTCCCCTACGCGGCCATCATCTCGCTGCTGGGTTTCATGGAGGCCATCAGCATCGCCAAGGCCATGGCCGCCAAGACCGGCCAGCGCCTGGACCCCAACCAGGAGCTGATCGGCCAGGGCGTGGCCAACATCCTGGGCTGCTTCAGCAAGAGCTATCCGGTCTCGGGCTCCTTCTCCCGCTCGGCGGTCAACTTGCAATCGGGCGCCCAGACCGGGCTCTCCTCCGTCTTCACCAGCGTGATGGTGCTGGTGTTGCTGCTGTTCTTCACGCCTCTGCTCTATAACCTGCCCCAGGCGGTGCTGGCGGCGGTCATCATGATGGCGGTGGTGGGGCTCATCAACGTCAGCGGTTTCGTGCACGCCTGGAAGGCCCAGTGGTATGACGGGGCCATCTCCATCATCACCTTCGCCGCCACCCTGGCCTTCGCCCCCCACCTGGACAAGGGCATCATAATCGGCGTGGGGCTGTCGCTCATGGTCTTCCTCTACAAGAGCATGCGCCCCAAGGTGGCCAACCTGGCCCTGGCCCAGGACTGCTCCCTGCGCGACGCCGAGAGCCTGGGGCTAAGCCAGTGCAAGCACATCGCGGTCATCCGCTTCGACGGGCCCTTGTTCTTCGCCAACTCCAGCTTCCTGGAGGACCAGATCAACGAGCGCATGCTTTCCATGCCCGAACTGAAGCACATCCTGGTGGTGGCCAACGGCATCAATGACCTGGACGCCTCGGGCGAGGAGGCGTTATCCTTGATCGTCGACCGGGTGCGCAGCGCGGGCTACCGGATCAGCTTCTCCCACCTGAAGGAGACGGTCCTGGCCGCCATGGAGCGCACCCACCTGTTGGAGAAGATCGGTCAAGAGAACATCTATCCCCTGGCCGCCGCCGCCTTGGCCGCCATCCACGCCGAGGCCCACCAGGGTTCGGACGAGATAAACTGCCCCTTGATCACAGTCTGCCCCCTGGACCAGGTCCGGGAGAGAAGCGAGGTCGGCTAAGCATGTCGGTGGTCAGCATTTTCGCAGGCGCTTATTGCCAAGGCCAGGAGGTGGCCCGCGGCGTGGCCGATCTGCTGGGTTTCCCCCTGCTCGATGATCAACAACTGCTGGCGGAGACAAGCCGCCGCTTTGATACCGCCCCGGCCAAGCTGGCGCGGGCCATGTTCGAGAAGCCCTCGTTGTTCAACCAGTTCTCCCACGAGCGCGAGCGCTATGCCAGCTGGCTCAAGGTGGGCGTGTCCCAGATGCTTGGCCTAGATGACATGGTCTACCTGGGTTACGGGGCCCAGCTCATCCCGGCCGCCGTCTCCCACGTGCTTTCGGTCTGCCTGATCGGGGACTTCAAGCAGCGGGTCAAGTGGGTCATGGCCGCCGACGGCGTCAACGCCGCCGAGGCCCACGCCCGCCTGCGCCGCGAGGACGAGAAGGCGGCCCGCTGGGTGGACTACATCCACGGCAAGGACGCCTGGTCGGCCGATCTCTATGACATACTCATCCCCATGGACAAGCAGGGCGCGCCCGAGGCGGCCCGGCTCATCGCCGAGCACGCCCGCGGGGTGGCCTTGATGCCCTCGGCCGCCTCGCGCCAGGCCTTGGATGACTTCGCCCTGGCCGCCCAGGTGGAGGCCGCCATAGTCCCCCATGGGCACAACACCCGCGACCTGGCGGTCAGCGCCAACCGGGGGCTGATCACCATCAAGGTGAACAAGCACGTCATGCTGCTTTCCCGCCTGGAGGAGGAACTGAAGCGGCTGGCCGGCCCGGTGGAGGGGGTGAGCGAGGTGGTGGTGGAGCCGGGGCCCAGCTTCCACCAGGCCGATGTCTATCGCCAGGCCGATTTCGAGATGCCCTCCAAGGTGGTGCTGGTGGACGACGAGCGCGAATTCGTGCAGACTCTCTCCGAGCGCCTGTCCATGCGCGAGATAGGCTCGGCCGTGGTCTTCGACGGCGAGCAGGCCCTTAACCTGGTGAAGGAGGAGGAGCCGGAGGTCATCGTGCTGGATTTGCGCATGCCCGGCATAGACGGCATCGAGGTGCTGCGCCGGCTCAAGCGCGACCACCCCCTGGTGGAGGTCATCATCCTGACCGGCCACGGCTCCGAGCGGGACCGCCAGGTGTGCATGCAGCTGGGGGCCTTCGCCTATCTGGAAAAGCCGGTGGACCTGGACCAGTTGCAGCAGACCATGCGCCAGGCCTACGAGAAGATCAAGACCAGGGACTAGCCGCGAGGCTGGCGCGGGGGATGGAGAGGCAGCCTGGACCGATGAACTTGTGGAGCAAAATCAAGCCGCCATTCTGGGATTTCCAGGTGGACCGGCGCGCGGACACCATCGACTACCGGCGGCTGTGGAAATCCACCTTCTGGGGAGCGGCCACGGCGGCGCTTTTGCCCCTCATCCTGCTCAGCCTCATCAATTTCTACCAGTTCGAGCAGCAGTTCCTCCTGCAGCACGGCGAGCTGACCAGCCAGGTGCAGCGCCAGATATCCAACACCCGGCTCCAGCTGAGCGACTTCTTGCAGGAACGCCAGTCCGCCCTTGCCTATGTGGTGCAAGAAAACGATTTCACGGAACTGACCGACTACCGCCGGCTCAACCGCGTCTTCTTGAACCTGCGGCGCAGCTTCGGCGGTTTCGTGGACTTAGGCGTCATTGACTCGGGCGGCCTGCAACGCACCTACGTGGGCCCTTACGCCCTGGAGGGGCACAACTACAAGAACGAGGACTGGTTCAAGGAAGCCATGGTCCGGGGCGTGCACATCAGCGAGGTGTTTTTGGGGCACCGGGGCGTGCCCCACTTCGTCATCGCGGTCAAGCACGAGCGCGAGGACGGCAGCCTGCACCTGCTGCGCGCCACCATCAACACCGCCCGCATCCAGGACATCCTGGCCGAGATGGGCCTGCACCCCTCCAGCGACGTCTTCATCGTCAACCAGGAGGGCGTGCTGCAAAGCCCCTCCCGCTTCTTCGGCGCGGTGCTGGAGAAGGTCAGCCTGCCCCTGCCCATGCCCCGCGACGCCCGCGGCGTGGTCATCGCCCAGGAAAAGGAACTGAAAGACCCCAACCTGCTGGCCGGCCTGGCCCAGGTGCAGGGCTCGCCCTTCGTGCTGGTGGTGCTAAAAAGGGCCGACATCCTGCTGGAGAAATGGAGCCTGTTGCGCATCAACCTGATGCTTTTGGTGGGCATAAGCGGCCTGGCCATCCTGGGGGTCATCTTCAAGGGCTCCACCACCCTGGTCAGCCGCCTGTTCCAGGCCGACCAGCACCGGGTGGCCGTGCTGCACGAGATCGAATACACCAACAAGCTGGCCTCCATAGGCCGTCTGGCCGCCGGAGTGGCCCACGAGATCAACAACCCCATCGCCATCATCAACGAGAAGGCCGGCCTGATGCGCGACTTGGTGCTCAAGCGGGAGGACTCGGCCCTCAAGGATAAATACCTCAAGAGCCTGGAGTCCATCCTGGGTTCGGTCAAGAGGGTCAGCACCGTCACCCACCGCCTGCTGGGTTTCGCCCGCCACCTGGACGTGCAGGTGGAGATCATCCATCTGGACCTGCTGCTAAAGGAGGTGCTGGACTTCCTGCAAAGGGAGGCCCAGCACCGCAACGTGGAGATCAACCTGCGCGACACCGCCGACGCCCCCACCATAGAAAGCGACCGCGGCCAGCTGCAGCAGGTCTTCTTGAACATCATCAACAACGCCCTGGCCGCGGTGGCGGACGGCGGGGAGATCAACATCTCCCTGGCCAAGGTCTCCCCCGAAAACGTGGCCGTGAGCGTGGCCGACAACGGCGCGGGCATCCCGCCCGAGCACATCAAGCGCATCTTCGAGCCCTTCTTCTCCACGCGGGGCGAAAAAGGCACCGGGCTGGGGCTTTCCATCACCTATGGCATCGTGCAGAAACTGGGCGGACACATCGAGGTGGAGAGCAAGGTGGGCGAAGGCACCACCTTCACCGTCACCCTGCCCACCAAACGCCCGGCCTGACCGGCGCGAGCCCCCCGGCAGGCCCAAGGGAGTATGGTCATGAGAGTTTTGTTGGTGGACGACGAGGAGGAACTGGTCTCCACCCTGGCCGAACGCCTGGAATTGCGCGACATCGACAGCGACTGGGTCACCTCCGGGCAGGAGGCCCTGGCCAAGGTGGAGCAAACCGACTACGATTGGGTGGTGCTGGACATGAAGATGCCCGGCCTGGGCGGCCTGGAGACCCTGAAGGCCATCAAGCGCCGCCGGCCCCAGGCCAGGATCATCGTGGTCACCGGGCACAGCGCGCAAAAAGACCGTGACGCCGGCTTGCAGGCCGGGGCCACCCACTACCTGCTCAAGCCGGTGGACGTGGACGACTTGCTGGCCCGCATGCAGGACGGGCCGGAAGGCGGGGACAGAGAATGAGCGACCAGGAGTCCGAGGCCGGGGGAGCGGTTTTTTTCAGCCTAGTCACCGCCAGCGCCACCCACGAACTGAAGAACCACCTGGCGCTGATCAACGAGTACAACGGCCTGATGGGCGATTTCCTGGCCGCCCACCAAAAAGGCGCTCCGCTCAAGCTGGAGCGCATGCTCACCCTGACCCAACAGATCAAGGGCCAGGTGGCCGAGGGCGGGCGGCTCTTGGGGCAACTCAACCGCTTCGCCCACAACCTGGACCAGGGGCGGCGGGAGATCGAGTTGGGCCAGGAACTGCGGGTGCTGGCGGACCTGCTCAGGCGGCAGATGGGCCTTAAAAGCGTGGGCCTGGAGGTGGGCGACGGCCTGGAGCCCTTGCGCATAAGCGCCAACCCCTTCGCCCTGCACCAGGCCCTGCACCAGCTCCTGCTGGAGATGCTGGACGCCTCGTCCAAGGGCGCCTGCCTGCGCCTGGAAGCCATAAGCCTGCCCCAGGCGGCGGCGGTGCGCCTGTTCTGGAGCCAGGGAGGACCGGATCAGACGCCCCCCTGCGCGGTCAGCGCCGCGCTGCTGGGGGAGTTGGGAGCCAGCCTGGAGGCCGGCCCCCAGGGATATACCCTGCTTCTGCCCGCGTCCGGCGCGGCTTGACCCTTACCGAGCGCCGGCTTGGCCGGAGAGGCTCCCGCGCCCAATATGAGGATTCATCATGGCCAAGGCCAAACTGCTTCTGGTGGATGACGGACAGGAATTCCTGCGCATCCTAAGCGAGCGGCTTTCCCAGCGCGGCTACCGCCCCACCGCGGTGACCAGCGGCTTGCAGGCCATCGAGGCCGCCAGCCGGGAATGCTTCGAGGTGGCCATCCTGGACGTGGTGATGCCGGAGATGGACGGGCTGGAGACCCTGACCCGCCTGCGCCAGATATGCCCCCACATGCCGGTGATCATGCTCACCGGCTACAGCACCGCCGGCAAGGCCCTGGAGCTGGGCGCCCTGGAGGTGCTGGTCAAGCCCACCGATCTGGAAACCCTGATGCAACACATCGACCGCGCCCAGGCCCTGGGAGCCGCCCGCCAGCCGGACGCCCGGACCTGAGCGCCGGCCCTTGGGCGCGGACCAAGGGCCTCCCATGGCTGGCCAAGACCGCCTTTTGCGGGCCGGCCCCGGCGTTTTCTGGTAAAAAATAAAGATAGCGATATTTTTTTGGCTAAATCGGGGAGGCGCCTGGATGCGGCATCCGTGCAAGACATGGCCTTGGGGCCCGCTCCTCCTCCTGACCTGCCTGGCGGGCCTGGCCTGGCCGTCCGTCTCCGGGGCCGTGGGCCAGCCCGTGGCCCCCAGCGCGGCCGAGCTCAAGGCCCTGGAGTCCATCCGGGGCCTGCCGCCGGGCGAGATAGTCTTTTCCTCCCGCCGCGACGGCAAGTGGCGCCTGTTCCGCATCCTGCCCGACGGCGCCGAACTGGCGCGCCTTTCCCAGGGCACGGCCAACCACACCCGCCCCTTCTTCGTGCTGGGCGGGAGCAAGCTCATCTACCAAAGCGACCAGGACGGCCCGGTGCAGGTCTGGATGGCCGAGCCCGACCTGTCCAAGCCCCAGCGCCTCTCGCCGGCCGGCCGCCAAGAATACTTCCACGGCCTGACCAGCGACGGCCAGCGCCTGCTGGTGGCCCAGGCGCGCTCGCCCCAGGGCTATGTCCTGCGCGACATGGGCAGCGGCCAGGAGACGCCCATCGACTTCTCCGCCAGCGGCATGAGAAGCGGCAACCTGGACGTGATGCTCTCCCCCGACGGCCGCAAGCTGGCCTTCCAGTTCAAGCCCGACCAGGACGGCCAGCCGGAGCGCGGGGTCTATGTCATGGACCTGGAGCCAGGCGGACGGGCCATCAACCTGCGCCGCATCGCCGAGGGCTGCTTCACGGCCTGGCGCGCCGATTCCCAGCAGATGCTCACCTGCCGTTTCACCGCCTTTAGGGGCATGCCCGGCACCGAGATATGGCTGGCCGATTTAAACGGCCCCCGCGAGCAACTGACCCGCAACCTGGACTGGAACTACTTCCCGGCCTGGTCGCCGGACGAGAGTTGGATGGCCTGGGCGGTGAGCCCTCTCTATTCCCACGACCACCAGACCGGCCAGTACGAGATATATGTCAAGCGCCTGCGCGACAAGAACCCCATCCGCCTGACCTTCCATACCGCCACCAGCGTGGACCCCACCTGGCGGGCCGGCCGCAGCAAGCTTAAGGGGCAGGGGGCTGATTTCGTCTATGAAGCCGAGGACTTCGCCCATGGGGTGGCCCCGGTGGTGGAGATGGCCGGGGCCTCGGGCGGCCGCGCGGTGCTGGCCCGGCGCGAGGCCGGAGAGCCGGCCACCGTGGTCTATGGCCAATACGACGTGCTGGCCCCGGGCAGCTATGTGGTGCGTTTCCGTCTCCAGGCCGGACCGCTGGCGGGCAGCGGCCCCTTGGCCGAACTGGACGTCTGCGTGGACAGCGGCAAGCGCATCTTGGCCAAACGCCAGATCAATTCCCAGGATTTGACCCCGGGCCGCCTACAGGAGATGGAGTTGACCTTCACCTCCGAGCAGCTGCTGACCGGCTTGGAGTGCCGGGTGCGCCATTTCCCCGGGGTGGCCGACCTCATGGTGGATGTCATAACCATCAAGCCCGCCCAGCCCACCTCCTGGTACCAGCCCATCAAGGAGCTTTGGAACAACCTTTGGCGGGGCTGATCATTTCCGCCCCGCCGGGCTTGATTTCCCAAGTCAAGGCGGGGTATTAAAGGAAAGGGCGGTCTACCTGGCGCCGCGTGACCGGCCCGGCTGTTTTTTTAAGGACAAGGAGGGTCATAAGGCATGGCGAACCCGGAACCCCTGCTCAAACGCGAAGACTGCGTGCTGGTGGTCATCGACGTGCAGGAAAAGCTGATGCCGGTCATCGCCGAGCGCGATGCCATAATCGCCAACGTCATCAAGCTGGCCCAGTTCGCCAAAATCGTGGGGCTGCCCGTGCTGGTCAGCGAGCAGGCCAAGCTTGGCCCCACCCTGGAGCCCCTCAAGCTGGTGCTGCCAGAGATGGCCGCCATCGAAAAAACCACCTTCGACTGCCTGGGCGAGCCCGCCTTTGCCCAGGCCTTGGATCAACTGGGGCGCTCCACCCTGATCCTGGCCGGGGTCGAGTCCCACATCTGCGTGGCCCAGACCGCCCTTAGCGCGGCGGCCCGCTACCGGGTCCAGGTGGTAAGCGACGCCATTAGCTCACGATCTCTTCACAATTGGGTTACGGCCGTGGAGCGCTTGCGCATGAACGGCGTCACCGTCACCTCCACCGAGATGATGATCTATGAAATTTTAGGCCGGGCTGGCACGCCCGAATTCAAGGCGACCCTGCCCCTGGTGAAATGAGCGGGGCTGGGACCAGCTAGGGAATTGCCGCACAAACTACTGTCAGCGCGGATAAAAAATCAGTTGACTTGGCTTGATGGCTGTGAGTATATTGAGTCCGTAAGCTAGGATTAAGCTATGGGTCTGCTTGCCTTCGGCAGGGCAGACCAGTGTTACACCCATGTGTTGGACTCAAGCGTCACTTCGAGGACGCAGTCTATGGACGCCGTGGCAGGGGGTCATGGGGTGAGCCTCTCAAACGGCGGCTACTTATTGATGGTGCGACGTTGCGGCGAAGCTGGTTAACAACGCTGCAACGGCGCGAGTCAGGCGAAGAGAAAAGGAAAAGGAGAGAAGAGGAATGAAGAAGCTATTCGTGCTTATGGTGGCGGTCATGGCCCTGGTGGCCTTCTCCGCCCCGGCCTGGGCCTCCAATGCCGCGGCCCCTGGCCCCTCCGTGACGGTCAATGGCCGCGTCCTGACCGACCTTGGCTATCAGAACCTGAGCAAAGAGCTGACCAGCAACAAGAAGGACGACGTCACCTCGGCGTTCGTCAACGTTGCCGGCCACAGCTATCTGCGCGCCATCTTCACCGCCCCTGACAAGACCACGGGCGCTTTCATCGAGTTGGGCCTGTCCTCCAAGGCGGGCAGCAGCGAGACCACCAGCCTGCGTTACGCCTACGCCTGGTGGAAGGTTGGCAACTGCCAGTTGCTGGCTGGCCACACCGATGGCTGGCTGGGCAGCCTGGCCTACCACCCCAAGCAGTACCTGGGCGTGACCCAGAGCGCCAAGTTGCTGTTGGGCAACTGGGGCTACAAGTACAGCGGCCGTCATCCTCAGGTGCGCTTTGAGTACATGGCCGGCAACTTCGGCTTCAGCCTGGCCGCCGTGCAGCCTGGCGCCGAAATTTCGACCACCGTCACTGGCGCCGACACCTACGCCAACCTGCCCCGCTTCGACCTGGCCTTCGACATCACCTTCGGCGGCCTGAAGCTCATGCCCGCCGCTGGCTGGAGCCAGATTAAGTTCCAGGGCGTGCCCTCTGGTTACGATGACAACGTGACGGCGTGGATCGCCATGTTGCCCTTCAAGTTCACCACGGGCCCCTTCACCGCCAAGTTCCAGGCCTACACCGGCAACAACCTGGACCTGGAGTACTCCGGCAACCTGTTGGCTGGCATCCAGAGCTGGCAGCGCAGCGTGCCCGTGTACGACAGCAAGGGTAAGGTCCAGGACACCAAGGAAACCGGTGGCTTCCTGTCCTTGGAGTACAACCTGGGTCAGCTCGACATCGTGGCCGGCTACGGCATGGTCAAGGTCGAGAACGACGTGTGGAAGAAGTCCAACGGCTACGCCAAGGAAGACAACACCCGCAACGCCTGGTTCGTGGCCTTCCCCTACCAGGTCACCAAGAACTTCGGCATCCATCCTGAGTTCAGCTACTTCACCTATGGTGACCTGCTCACCACTGGCAAGGACGCTGGCAACGAGTGGCTGCTGGGCCTGCAGTTCAAGTTCATCTTCTAGTCGTCTGACTCTCTGATATCACCCCACCGAGGCCGGAGCCGCAAGGCTCCGGCCTCTCCTATTACCCCTTGCCCCGGTCAACTTTTCCCCACCATCGCGCGGAGCATGCCATGCTGACCCTGGACATTCCCGGCTTCAAGAACCTGCGCCTGGAGCACCTTCTGCTTGATTACAACGGAACTTTGGCCCTGGATGGGCAGGTGGTGGAGGGAGTCATGCCCCGTCTGGCCCAACTGGCCCAGAGGCTTGAGGTGCACGTGCTGACCGCCGACACCCACGGCAGCGCGGCCGCCAATCTGGCGGGCAGCGGCCATCGCCTGCATGTCCTTGAACCTGGCGACGAGGCGCGGGCCAAGCTGGCCTATCTGCTGGGTCTGGGCGCGGAGCGCAGCGCGGCCATGGGCAATGGCCGCAACGACCGGCTGATGCTGGAACGGGCCGTCCTGGGGGTGGCGGTGCTGGGCCAGGAAGGGGTGGCCGGCCAGACCTTGGCCAGCGCCGACATGGTCTGCCCCGGCATCCTGCCCGCCCTGGACCTGCTGCTCAAGCCCCGGCGACTGCTGGCCGGGCTGCGCAGCTAGAAGGGGCCTTGGCCCCTCAAGGCGCCAGCCGCTACCCTTTTCATTCTTAATTTGGCAGGTTGGGCATGACCGCTCCGTGCGGGGACACGGAGGAAAGATAATTCTTCACCCGCGCCCAAAAATATATTGACAGGCGCAGCCCTCATATAATATGTTAGTCGGTCTGTGGGCAATAGTAGGCCCTACCCCGGCGGGTGGGTGAGCCCAGGAAGTCGCCGGCAATCCGGCGCGCAGACGAGGCGGGTCAAGGTAACTCGAAACAATGTTTATCGAATATACCACAACCCCCATAGAGCGCCCAGCCCCAATATGGGGCCGCGCCTTGTCGCGCCCTGCCCGGCCTCAATGCCGGCTGGCGTCCCGCCCCCGCCAACACGCGGCTAGCACCGCCGGTCGTTTGCAAGGCAGCGGGGGCTGTCAGTTTTTTCAGGCTAACTGTATCTAACAACTGTCTTTATTTCTGGGACTCCCTGCGGGTCGCCGGAAAGAATATTTTTTATTTACCCGGAATTGCGTCTTGCGCGCGGACTTTGGGGTCTTAACATAAGAAAAGGCATATCCTGGGAACGCCGCGCCTGAAGGCCCGGGGCTTGCCGAAACAACCCGCTCTCCGCCCGAGTATCAAAACCCAAATGCCTTCTAGACAAGGCGGAATCAGCATGAGCAAGGAAAACGCAAACGCCAACACCGGCTGGGAAGAGATCGAAGGCAACGACGAGAAGGTCGTCGAGCAGACTTTGGAACTGAGCAAGGAGGAGCGCCCCTCCTCCGATCTCAGCCTGGACACCCCCGTGGTCTACTTCAAGGAAGTGGAGGGGCGTGATCTGCTCACCCCGGAGCGGGAGCTGCAACTGGGCAAGACCATCCGCGACGGCCGGGAGATCATCCTCAACAAGAGCCTGGAGATCATCCGCTGCGTCAAGGACGCCCACGACACCTGCAACCGCATCGAATCCTGGCTGGAGGACTCCCACAAGTCCCCGCTCTCGGTCGAGGATGTCATGGCCGAGGCCAAGGACCAGGTGGGGCGTTGCGCCAAGCGGCTCAAGCCCACCAAGAAACTGGCCAAGACCCTGGACACCATCGGCAAGGCCCGCGAATCGGTGGAAACCGCGGTCAAGGAGATGGTGGAGGCCAACCTGCGCCTGGCGGTCAGTATAGCCAAAAAGTATACTTTCCGTGGCCTTAGCTTTGCCGACCTCATCCAGGAGGGCAACATCGGCCTGATGAAGGCCGTCAACCGCTATGACTACCGCACCGGCTTCAGATTCAGCACCTTCGCCTCCTGGTGGATCCGGCAGACCATCAGCCGGGCCATCTATGACCAGGCCCGCACCATCCGCATCCCCATCCACCTCCTGGAGCTGCGCTCCAAGTATTTCAGGGTCTACTATGGCCTGCTGAAGGAGCTGGGGCGCGAGCCTCTGCCCCGCGAGGTGGCGGAGAAGGTGGGCATCGACGAAGAAAAGATCAAGGATATCGTGAACCTCACCCTGGACTCCACCAGTCTGGAGACCCCGGTGGGCGAGGACGGCGACGAACTGGGCGACTTCATCGAGAACAAGGACGCCGAGTGCCCCTTTGACAAGGTGGGCGAGCAGGAGATGCAGTTCCACCTGGCCGAGGCCCTGGACTCCCTGGACCCCCGCGAGCGCCGCATCCTGGAGATGCGTTTCGGCCTGGGCGAGGAGGACGAGCACACCCTGGAAGAGGTGGGGCAGGTCTTCAACCTCTCCCGCGAGCGGGTGCGCCAGATCGAGAAGAAGGCCCTGCAGCGCCTGCGTCATCCCCAATGGCGCTGCCTGCTGGAGGACCACGTTTAGGCAGCGGGCCGGCGGCGAGCCGCCGCAGGCATAACGGG
>CAZLSD010000005.1:13734-34523 GCA_964561775.1 uncultured Desulfarculus sp.
TGGAGGACCACGTTTAGGCAGCGGGCCGGCGGCGAGCCGCCGCAGGCATAACGGGTCGGCAGCGGGCCGCCGCAGGCATAACGGGCCGGCGGCGAGCCGCCGCAGGCATAACGGGTCGGGGAACGCCCAGCTTCGGCCAGCGGGGATCGGCTCCCGGTGTGAGTGAATAAAAAAGAAAGCGGGCGGGGATAAACCCCGCCCGCTCTTTTTGCGCCGCTGGCGCTCATTGCCCGCCCGGACGGGCTAGCTGTTGCAAGTCTTGGGATTGGGCAGTCCGGCCAGGCGGCGGGCGCCGTGCTTCAGCCCGCCGGGGAACATGGTCTCCATCTCCAAGAGGCTGAGCCCGGCGCCCTGCTTGAGTTGGCTGTTCAGGGGCGCGCGCCCGTTTTCGGCGTAATAGGCCCGCAGGAAGCTGATCACCCGCCAGTGCGCCTCTTCCAGGGGTTCCAGGCCGGCCTGGGCGGCCAGCTCCCGGGCGGCCGCCTGGCTCCAGTCGTCATAGTCCCAAAAAAACCCCTCGTCATCGAAATAAATTTCCCGGCCGTCCACCAGGCGCGCATGCCGGCCAAGCTGGCGCGTATCACCCTCTTGGCCGGCATGCGTGTTCACGGTTCAGTTTCCGCCCCTGGGGAAGAGCCCACTCAGCGGCCCGCCGCGGCCAAGGCCGCCTTGACCTTTTCCGGCGTGGCGGGCAGGTCCAGGATGCGCACCCCCACGGCGTCCTCTATGGCGTTGAGCACCGCCGGGGCCGTGGGCACCATGCACATCTCCCCCACGCCGGTGGCCCCCAGGGGGCCGTTGGTGCGGGGGGTCTCGCGGATTATGACCTCGGTGTCAAAGGAGGTGGCCATGGTGGGGAACTTGAAGCTGCGCCAATCGTGGGTCTGGCCGGCGATGTACTGCTCGCGCAGGGCGAAGCCCACGCCCATGTCCATGCCGCCCTCCAGCTGGCCGATGAGGTTCAAGGGGTTGATGACCGTGCCCGCGTCCACGGCGGTGGTCATCTTGATAACCTTGACCTGGCCGGTCTCCGTGTCCACCTCCACCTCGGCCATCTGCATGGCGTGCACCTGGGAGGCGAAGTTGGGGCCTTGGCCCTGGGCATCCAGGGGCTTGGCGTCCAGGTTCTTCTTGCGCCCCAGGAAGCGCTTGGGCAGCCCGGCCGCCTCCAACTCGCTGGCGGTCTTGGCCCCGGCCTGGGCCATGGCCTGCTTTAGCTGCTCCAGGCCATCCACCATGGCCCCGCCCATCATGTAGGTGATGCGGCTGCCCGCCGCCGGCCCGGAGGCCGCGGTCAGATCGGTGCTGCGGGTGAACAGGCGCACCTTGTCCAGGGGTATGTCCATGACCTGGGCGGCCAACTGGGTCAGCATCGAGTCGTTGCCCTCGCCGGGATCGGCCGCCGCGCCATAGATGCTCACCCCGCCGTCCGCATCCAGCTCCACCGCCACCACCGAGGCGTCGCCCGGCGAGCCTATGCCGAAGGAGCCGCTGCCCAGGCCCACCCCGCGGCGGGTCTTGCCATCGCCGGGATAGGCCTTGGCCTCGGCGCAGGCCCGCTGGTAATGGGGCCGGATGGCCTCGGCCAGCCCGTCGATGGGCCACTGCTCCACGGTCTGGCCGGTGGAAAGCGCCTGGCCGGGGGCGAGGAAGTTGTTCAGGCGGAACTCCAAGGGGTCCAGGCCCATCTTGCGGGCCAGCATGTCCACCGCCGCTTCCAGGGCGTAGTTGACCTGGGGCGGACCAGCTCCCCGGGCCGCGCTGCCCCAGGGGTTGTTGGTGTAGACCAGGCGCGCCTGGATTTGCAGGTTGGGGATGTAATAGGCCCCGCAGAGCATCAGGAGGGCGCGGTTGACCACCACGTGGCCCATGGAGTGGTAGGCCCCGTTGTCCACCACGAAGTCGTTCAAATAGGCGGTGATCTTGCCCTGGGCGTCGGCGGCCAGGGTCACTTCCATGTCGAAGGCGTGGCGCTTGGAGCTCATCAACATGCTCTCGGCCAGGGAGGGGACATAGCGCACCGGGCGGCGGAAATGGATGGCGGCCGCCCCGGCCAGGCCCTCGGAGATCACGTCGATCTTGATGCCGAACTGGCCTCCGGAGAAGGCCTCCTCATAGCGCATGTTCTCCCAGCCCAGGGCCTCTTGCAGCATGCCCAGGTGGGTGTGGATGTTGATGCTGCGCCCCACGATGACCAGCTTGTCCTGGTCCTCCTCCGGCTCCCAATAGGCCACCGTGGCCTCGGTCTCCAGGGGGGCCTGGTGGTTGGTCTGGGTGGTGAAGCGGGCCTTGACCACCGCCGCCGCCTGGGCCAGGGCCGCGTTTGCGTCGCCCCGGGCCAGGGGCTGTTCATAGGCCAGGTTGGGGCGATCGGGGTGAAGCTGGGCCGCGCCCTCGGCCAGGGACTGGGCCGGGCTCTCAAGCGCCGGCAGCGGCTCCAGTTCCACCTTGATGGCCTGGGCCGCCTCCCGGGCTTGCTGGAGGGTGGCGGCGGCCACGGCCACGATGGGGTCGCCAATGTAGCGCACCCGGTCCTCGCACAGCACCGGCCGGTCGGGCACGAACAGCTTGAGCCGGTTGGTTCCCTTTACGTCCCCCGCCATCATGACCCCGGCCACCCCGGGCATCATAAGGGCCGCCTGCGCGTCGATGGACTTGATGACGGCGTGGGGCAGCGGGCTGCGCACCACCGCCAGCTCCAGGGCGTCCTTTATCTTGTAGTCGGCGGCGAAGCGGGCCACCCCGCAGGCCTTGATCAGGGCCGAGGGGCGCATGTGGTTCACGCCCAGCAGAGGCGCGTCCGCCGGGGGGCGCAGGTCGGCCGGGCTCTGGACGCCGCGCAGGAAGCGGCCGGCCAGCTGCACCGCCTCGATGATCTTGGCATAGCCGGTGCACCGGCAGAGGTTGTGGCTGAAGGCCTGCTTGATCTCCTCGGCGCTGGGATCGGGATTGGCGTCCAGCAGGGCCTTGGCGCTCATGATCATGCCCGGGGTGCAGAACCCGCACTGCACCGCGCCGGAAAGGGCGAAGGCCTCCTGGATGAGGTGGGGGTTGTCGGGGGTGCCCAGGCCCTCCACGGTGATGACCTGGGCGCCCTCCAGCTTGACCATCCTGGCCAGGCAGGAGCGCACCGCCTTGCCATCCACCAGCACGGTGCAGGCCCCGCACTGGCCCTTGCGGTCGCAGGACTGCTTGGCCCCGATCAGGTCCAGATCCTCCCGCAGGATGTCCAGCAGCACGGTTTTCTCGTCCACCACGAACTCGTGCGGCAGTCCGTTAATGCTCAGCTTGATCTTCTTCACGCGAAATTCTCCCGCCTGATCGTTTACTTAACCTATCGACGCGGCCTAGAAGGCCATGGCGTAGACCTCCTCGACCTGGGCCTCGTTCAAATCGCGGGGGTTGGGCACGAAAAGCCTGGCCTGGGCCAGACCGCCCTGGACCAGCTTGGGCATGTCCTGACGGGACACGCCGTAGTCGGGCAGGCGGTAGGATACCCCCATGGATACCATCAACTCCTTGACCGCCGCCACCGCCATTTCGGCGGCCTCCAGGGGCGGCAGGCCGTCCACGTCCTGGCCCATGGCCTCGGCGATGGCGGCGTATTGGTCGGGGTTGCCGATGAGGTTGTAGGACATGACATGGGGCAGCATGATGGCGTTGGAGCGGCCGTGGGACATGTGGTACTCGGTGCCCAGCACATAGGCCAGGCCGTGCACCGCGCCCAGGCCGCCGCTGGCGAAAGCGCCGCCGGCCAGGTTGGCGGCCAGCAGCATGTTGTAGCGCGCGTTTAGATTGCCGCCCTTGGCATAGGCCTGGGGCAGGTTGTGGGCTATCAGGCGGATGGCCTGCAAACCCAGTATCTGGGCGTAGGGGGTGGTGTTCATGGAGACCACGGTCTCGATGGCATGCACCAGGGCGTCCAGGCCGGTGTCGGCGGTGACGGCCGGGGGCACGCTCACGGTCAGCGCCGGGTCCAGGATGGCCAGATCGGGCAGCATGAAATCGCTGTAGACCACCTTTTTGGAGTTGGTGGCCTGGTCGGTTATGACCAGCACCCGGGTGGTCTCGCTGCCGGTGCCGGCGGTGGTGGGGACCATGATGGTGGGCAGGCCGCGCTTGGGCACCAGGTCCATGCCCACGTAGTCCAGCACCGAGCCGGGGTTGACCGCCAGGAGGGCGGTGGCCTTGGCCGCGTCCAGGGAGCTTCCCCCGCCCAGGCCCACCACCAGGTCATAGTCGCCCTGGCGCGCCTGCTCCGCGGCCTGGTCCACGATGGCCGCCGGCGGCTCGGGCAGCACCTTGTCGAAGACATCCAGGGCCAGCCCCTCGGCGGCGAAGGAATCGGCCAGCGGTTTGACCAGGCCGGCCTTGACCACGCCGGCGTCGGTGACGACCAGGGCCTTGCGGCAGCCCATCTTGCGGGCCTCCGGGCCGGCGGACTGGATGGCGCCCTTGCCCAGAAGAGTCTTGCGGCAGGATAGATAGGTGCTTAGCTTTTCCACATCGTTGAACCGGCAGGTCATGTCTAGCCCCTTTCCACTTGCGTCTTCTTGATTAGACGTCCCTGGATACTACCGTAAATTCCGTTGGGCAGAAACACGATGAGCAACACCAGGAGCACTCCGTAGATTATCTCCGAAACGCCCAGGAACTGGCTGCCCAGGCTGACGCGCACGTACTCCTCCAGGGAGACGATGATGGCCGATCCCACCAAGGGCCCCAGGGGGTTGAACATGCCGCCCATGATGGCCTTGAAGCAGATGGCCAAGGAGACCCCCACCCCGGCCACGGTCTCGGGGTTGATGTAGGTGACGTACTGGGCGTAGAGAACTCCGCCCAGGGAGGTGAGGGCCGCGCTCAGGGCGGTGATGGCCAGCTTGTACTTGATGACCTTGACCCCCATGCTGGCCGCGGCCAGCTCGGATTCGCCGATGGCGGTCAGGGCCAGACGCATGCGGCTGCGGTCGATCATGCGCCAGATAACGAGCGCCAAGGCCAGCATGGCCAGGGCCACGTAGTAGAACCACATCTTGTTGGCGAACTGGAAGTCGGCCAGGTTGCCGGTGTTTTTGAGCGTCATGCCCAGGGTGCCGCCGGTCTCCTCGCGGAAGACGTTGACCACCAAGGCCCCGGCCTCGGCCAGGGCCAGGGTGACCAGGGCGAAGTAGTCGCCCACCAGGCCAAAGCGGAAGCAGGGATAGCCCACCACCAGGGCCGCCAGCACCGCCGCGGCCATGCCCAGCCACATGCCCAGCCAGGGGCTGATGCCGAAGTAGTTGAAGAGCAGGGTGGGCACATAGGCCCCCACGGCCATGAAGATGCCGTGCCCCAGGGAGACCAGGCCGAAGCGGGCCATGTAGGCCCAGGCCGTGGCCACGAAGGCCCACAGCAGCACCAGGGTGAAGATGTGGGTCACGTAGGGGGAGGTGACCAAAAGCGGCAGCAGGGCCAGCGCGCCCAGCAGCGCGCCCCAGGCCATAAGCGGGTTGGATTGCTTGATGGTCATGGCTTACCCCCTCGCGCTCAAGAGACCCTGGGGACGCACCATCATCATGCCCACGAACATCAAGAGGGTCACGATGTTGGCCATCTCGTTGTTGGAGAGCGTGGCCGTGATGGAGGTGACCACCCCGATGATGAAGGCGCTGATGAAGCCGCCCAGCAGATTGCCCATGCCGCCGAAGACCACGATGACGAAGGCCATGGTGGTGAAGCTGGCCCCGAAATGGGGATGGACCGTGTAGATGGGCACGAAGAAGGCGGCCACCAGACCGGTCAAGGCCCCGCCTATGGCCAGGGTCAGGTAGTAGATCAGGCTGGGGTTGATGCCCATGCCCCGGGCGATCTCCAGGTCCTGGGATACCGCGCGCACGGCCAGGCCGATGTAGGTGTGGTTGAGAAAAAGCCACAGCAGCCCCAGGGTGACGATGGCCCCCAGGAAGGCGATCAGATAGGAGCCCCGGATGAAGACGTCGCCCATCGAGAGCACGGGCATGGTGATGGGGATGCCCCGGTAGTCGGCTCCCCAGATGACCATGCCCAGGTTCTCCAGCACGATGATCAGGCTGGCCAGGGCCAAGAGCTGGTTGAGGCGGGGCGCCTTGAGCAGGGGGCTGACCAGCAGGGCCTGGAGCAGCAGCCCCACCCCGGCCATGGCCAGGACCCCCAGCCCCATGGCCGGGATCAGGGGTATGTGCCAGGTGGTGTGCAGGGAGTAGATGATGTAGAAGCCCAGCATCACGAACTGGCCATAGGCCATGTGGATGATCTTGACCACCCCGAAGATGAGGTTCAAGCCAAAGGCCAGCAGGGCCAGCACCCCGCCCAACAAGATGCCGTTGATGAGCGACATCAATAGCTGTTCAAGCATGACTTCCCCCTAGAGGCCCAGATAGGCGGTTTTGATGTAGGGGTTCTTGTCGAAATCCTCGCTGCGGCCCTCGAAGACCAGCTTGCCCGATTCCAGCAGATAGGCATAGTCGGCGATCTGCAGGGCTTTGAAGGCGTTCTGCTCCACCAGCAGGATGGAGTAGCCTTCCCGGCGCATGCGCTTGACCACCTCGAAGACCATCTCCACCACCAAAGGCGCCAGGCCCAGGGAGGGCTCGTCCAGCATGATGAGCTGGGGCTGGGACATCAGGCTGCGCGAGATGGCCAGCATCTGGCGCTCCCCGCCGGAGAGCGAGCCGGCCAGCTGCCGGCGGCGCTTGCCCAGGATGGGGAACAGGTCGAAGACCTCCTGGGTCTTTTGCGCGGCCTGGGCCCGGGCGCGCCGGGTGTAGGAACCCACCTTCAGGTTGTCCTCCACCGTGAGGCTGGGAAAGACCCGGCCGCCTTCGGGCACCCGCGACAGGCCGCGCTCCACCACTTGGTGGGCGGGCAGACGTTCGATGCGCTCGCCCTTGAAGGTGATGCCGCCCTGGCGGGGGGGCTGCAAGCCGGAAATGGTGCGCAGCAGAGTGCTCTTGCCCGCGCCGTTGGGACCCACCACGATGACGGTCTGCCCCTTGCCCACCTTCAGCCCCACCTGCTCCAGGGCCTGGAACTCGCCGTAGTAGACGTCGATGGCCTGGACCTCGAGAATGGCTTGTTCTTCCATGCGCTCTATCCCTGCCCCAGGTAGGCCCGGCACACCTCCGCGTCGTTGCAGATGGCGGCGGGATCGTCGTCGGCCAAGAGCACCCCGTAGTTGAGCACCACCACCCGCTCCACCAGCTTCATCAGCACGTGCATGATGTGCTCCACCCAGATGATGGTTATGCCCAGCTCCTGGCGGATGCGCGAGAGTATCTCCGCCGCCTCTTTTAGTTCCTCGCGGTTGAGTCCGCTCATGACCTCGTCGGCCAGAAGCAGTTGGGGCTGGGTGGCCAGGGCGCGGGCCAGCTCTATCTTGCGCAGGTCGCCGGCGGTCAGCTTGTCCGGATGCCGCCGGGGATTCACCTCCAGCCCCACGAACTCCAGGTAATGGCGGGCCAGCTGGCGGCAGCGCTCCTCGTCGTAGGCCTCCTTGTTCCCCCGCGAGCCGAAGGCGGCTCCCAGCATCACGTTCTCCTCGATGGTGAGGCTCTGGATGGGCTGGGGGATCTGGAAGGTGCGGGCAATGCCGCGGGCGCAGACCTGGTCCGGAGGCAGGCCGCCGATCTCCTGGCCATCTAAGAGCACCTGGCCCAGGCTGGGGCGGTAGGCCCCGGAGATTACGTTGAACAGGGTCGTCTTGCCGGAGCCGTTGGGGCCGATGAGCCCCACGAAGCTGCCCTTTTCCACCCGGAAGGAGACGCTGGAAAGCGCGCAGACTCCTCCGAAATTCTTGGTCACGTCTTGAATCTCAAGCATGGTCGCCCATCCCCGCTGCGGTTTGACCTTTGGCGGCCGTGGCAGGCCGGGCGGGCCGGCCAAGCGGCCGGCCCGCCCTGCTTCATGCCCTACTTGGAGCCGTAGGGGCTGGTGGCGGGGAAGGGGATCACCGGGTCCACCGTCTTCATGCTGGCGGGCCAGACGATGCCCAGCTTGTCCTGGGACCACTGCACCACCACCGGGAAGGAGCGCAGGTTCTGGCCGGAGAGCTTGTGCTCGGGGGGCGCGAACTTGACGCCATAGCCACAGGGGGTGCCGCCGTCGGGGATGTCCAGCTCCAGGGCCGCCTGGCGGATGGAGTCGGGCTCCAGGTTGCCGAACTTCTTGAGGGCCAGGGGAGCCACGTCGTTGAGCAGAATCCAGGCGTGGCCAAAGCCCTGGGTGGCGTGGGTGGGCGGGTCGTCGTCCTGGAACTTCTCCTTGTAGCGCTTCAGGAACTCGGCGTTTAGCTGGCCCAGGCCGGGGGCCAGCTTCTTGGCGTCCAGGATCTGGGCCGGGGCCGGGTCCACGTTGAAGACGTAGTTGAGCAGGTCGGAGCCCAGGGCCTCTTGCAACTTGGGCAGGTTGGCGTGGCCGGAGCCGTGGCCCAGGATGGCCTTGGTCTTGAGCCCCATCTCGCGGGCCTGGCGGAAGAAGAGCACCACGTCCGGGAAGTAGCCGGTGTGGAAGATCACGTCGGGCTTGGCGGCCTTCAGCTTCAGGATGAGGGAGGAGAGATCGGTGGCCTTGTGGGAGTAGGCCTCGTTCATCACCACCTTCATGCCCTGGCTCTCGGCGGTGGCCTTGTTGGCGGCGGCCACCGAGACGCCGTAGGGGCCGTCCTCATAAATGATGGCGGCCTTCATGCCCTTGGCATCCTGAGCCCCGAATTTGGCCGCGTACTCGGCCATGGCGTCCACCGTGCCGCTGCCCCACTGCGAGCCCATGGGCTGGGGACGGAACACGTATTTGAGGTTGCGGCCCTCGACCACCTTGTCGGAGATGGCGATGACCACCCAGAATATCTTCTTGTTCTGGTCGGCCATGGGGGCCAGGGGCACGGCGATGGCGCTGGAGAAGACGCCCAGCACCACGGGCACGTTCTCCACGGTCATCAGGCGCTGGCCTTCGCGGATGGCTATGTCGGGGTTGCTCTGGGCGTCGGAGACCACCGCCTTGACCTTGACCTTGCCGGCGATGCCTCCGCGGTCGTTGATCATGTCCACGGCCACCATGGTGCCGCGGTAGCCGGCCAGGGCGCCGGCCGGAGCGAAGGCCCCGGTGAGGGAATAGAGCACCCCCAGTTTGAACTCATTGTCCTGGGCGCCCGCCGCCCCGGCCAGCCCCATCAGGACAAGGCAGACCGCCATCCCCAGCGATAATAGCCTTTTCATCGTGGACTCCTTACTGTGCCTGGGTTGGTAGATGCGCCGCGGCCTGGCGACCAAGAACCAGTGGCGCCACGGCAAACCGTTGATAATACGCCGGCTCGCCCCCCCAAAGAGTCAGCCCTAACTCCATGGCGTTCCGTCTCTACCCTTCCCCCCGGTAACAGGCCGGCAGCCCTGATGAAGCCTGCCGCGTGACCTGCATCAGACGCTTGACCAGGGCTTCCAGCAGGCCGGCCTGTTCCAGGCGATGGCTGGGCATGGAAACCCCGAAAGAACCCTCCACGTTGCCGTATTGATCGAAAACCGGCACGGCCACGCTGCTAAGCCCCAGGCTGAGTTCCTGGAAGCTGACGGCGTAGCGGCGCTGGCGGGTAAGGTCCAGGTCCTCCACCAGCTCCTGGCGGCTGGTCTTGGTGAAGCGGGTGTGGGCCAGATAGTCCAGTTTGTCCAGCAGGCGTTCCCGCTCCTCGGGCGGCAGAAAAGCCGCGATGGCCTTGCCCTGGCTGGTGGAGTGGATGGGCAGACGCGAGCCGGCGGTGATATCCAGGTTGACCACTTCGCTGGAGCGGCGGCGGTCCAGATACACCACCTCCTGGCCGTCCAGGATGGAGCAGGAGGTGGTCACGTCAAACTCGCTGTTGATGGCGTCCAGAAAAACCAAGAGACGGGTCCGCAGGTCCGTCCGCTCCAAGATCCAGGCCCCCAGGCGCAGCACCTTGGTGGTCATCTTGTAGGTCTTGCTGCGCTCCTCCAATTGCAGGTAGCCCAGGCTGCACAAGGTCTTGAGGTAACGCTGGGCCGTGACCAAGTTCATGTCATTGGCCTTGGCCACCTCGGACAGGGTCAGCCCGGTGGGCTTTTGCCGGAAAGTGGCCAGACAATCCAGCCCCTTGGCCAGTGAATTTATGAACCAGCGCTGATTGGCGTCGGGATTTGATGGCGTGGGGGTTTTGGGCTCATTGTCTGTTTTAGGCATGCGCGCAACATCGTTTCGCGGGTCGCCGAAGCAGGCTTCCGGCCGAATTTAAATGGAAGACAAGCCGCTAAAAACGCGGCCTAACAACCTTGAACAATTCTGAAAGAGAGCTGCTTGACAGGACGTTTTTGGTTGCTCAATCACGGTCGCTTTATAACGCACCGCGTTAATTCATTATGCATTGCAGCATATCACGGGCGAAAATAGGGCGTCAATGTGAATACGTGAACAATCAAAAAACTGGCGCGCCTGTCACTGCCATATATGCAATTACAGCTAGTTAAAGCTAGACCCTCGGCTGGTCAATCTGGCGACGTTTCAGAAAAGGCGGTGGCGATAGTTGGCGGGCGTTGTACAAAGCACCAGGGTAAAATGTCTCAACATCATGTTTATCCGGTCGAAAAGGCCATATAGCCGGCGGCCGCCTGCGCTCCACATTTATCGCGCCCCATGGCGGGTTGCCGACCAGGACTCGCAGGTCGCAAACAACCTCGCAGCGTTGATCTTGCGGACGCCAAGGCCATGAATCCGGAGCGGCGTCCGCCCGATCATGGGCGGCGCGCCCGCCGGCCTTCTTTGCCCCGGCGCCAGGCCCGGCCTTGGCGGCCGCCAACCGGGGCCGTCCTTGGGCGCCCCAGAAAAGGCCATGGCCCCCTGAACAAGATTTGGCTACGCTATCCGGGCATGAGGCCGGTATCTTTGCGCCGTCACGTTCCTGGCGCGCCATGGGCCCCAGGGCGCGAGGCCGCGTCATCAGCCGTCAAGAAACCAAAGAGGCCTCTGGGGTGGCGCTCCACGGGGATTACACGGTATACGAAATAGAGGCGGCCAGGCCGTGGGCCTGCCGGACGCGCCACGCTGGGCGCGCGATAACCAAAACCAACCCGGGACCAACTGACCATGCACAGCTTCATGCCCACCTTCAAAACCCAGGAAGAACTGGAAGCCATCCAACTGGAGGGCCTCCAATGGACGGTGAACCACGTCTGGCAAGGCTGCCCGGCCTATCGGGCCAAAATGGAGCAGGCCGGAATCAAGCCCCAGGACATAGGCTGCCTGGCCGACCTGGACAGGCTGCCCTTCACCACCGCCGACGACCTGCGCGCGGGCTATCCCTTTCCCTTGCTGGCCACCCCCATGGAGCAGGTGGTGCGCGTGCACGCCAGCAGCGGCACCACGGGCAAGCGCAAGGTCCTGGCCTACACCCAGAGGGACCTGGACGACTGGGCGCACATGTTCGCCCGCTGCTATGAGATGGCCGGGCTTTCCGCCCAGGACCGGGTGCAGATCGCCGTGGGGTATGGCATCTGGACCGCCGGCGTGGGGTTCCAGCGCGGTTGCGAGCTGTTCGGGGCCCTGGCCATCCCCGTGGGGCCGGGCAACCTGGAAATCCAGTGCGAGTTCTTGACCGACTTCGGCACCACCGTGCTCTGCGCCACCTCCTCCATGGCCTTGCTCATGTCCGAAGAGGTGAACCGGCGGGGCTTGCGCGACCGGGTCAAGCTCAAGAAGATCATCTGCGGTTCGGAACGCACCTCCCAGGCCATGCGCGACCGCATCCAGATGGGGCTGGGCGGGGTGGAGATCTTCGACATACCGGGCCTGACCGAGCTCTATGGCCCCGGCACCGGCCTGGAGTGCTCGGCCCACCAGGGCATCCATTATTGGGCCGACTACTATATCCTGGAGCTCTTGGACCCGGAGACCCTGCGGCCGGCCGCCCCGGGGGAGTTGGGCGAGATGGTGGTCACCACCCTGTGCAAGGAGGCCGCCCCGCTCATCCGCTACCGCACCCGGGATTTGACCCGGCTCATCGAGGGGCCCTGCCCCTGCGGCAGCCCCCTGCCCCGCCACGACCGCCTCATGGGGCGCAGCGACGACATGTTCATCTACCGGGCCGTCAACATCTATCCCGGCCAGATCGACCACGTGCTCAGCCAGGTCAAGGGCATCGGCAGCGAGTACCAGATCATCCTGGAGCGGGGCGAGGACGGCAAGGATTACATGACCATCAAGGTGGAGCGCGCGCCGGAGACGGACAGCGAGCAGGACGGGCGCATCGCCAAGGAGATAGCCAGGCAGATCAAGCGCGAGATCATGGTCAGTTCGGAGGTGGCCGTGCAGGAGCCCGCCAGCCTGCCGCGCACCGAGCGCAAGTCCAAGCGCGTCTTCGACAACCGCTACGAGGACTAGCCCCAGGACCGGCGGCCTTGGCGCCCGGCCTGGCCGGCCTGGGCGCGGGCAGGATTCCCGCCAGGCGCGGAGCGCGCCGGTCATGAATCCCGCAGCGGTGGCAACCCTCTTTTTTTGTAGGCGAATGGGCCTAAACTCCGGACCGCCCCTTGCCGGCCCGCGGGGGGCTGGGGTAAATTAGGAGCTTTGTCCCCCACGGCGGAAGTCATGCGCGGAGGTCGACCATGATCGTTATGAAGTTCGGCGGCAGCTCGGTGGCCAACCGGGAGCAGATCGAAAAGGTGCTGGAGATCGTCAAGGGCAGGACGGATCGCCGTCCGGTGGTGGTCAGCTCGGCGCACAAAGGCATGACCGACGCGCTCATCAATTCGGCCAAAGCGGCGGTGCGCCGCGATTTCTCCCTGCCCGACGTGATCGATTTGCAGTCGGAGATAGCCCAATCCCTGGGCTGCCCGCGCGACCTGCTCTCCGACCTGTTCCAGGAGATAAGCGACCTGCTGCGCGGCATCGGCCTGGTGCGCGAGCTGAGCCCGCGCAGCCTGGACTACATGGCCAGCTTTGGCGAGCGCATGGCGGTGCGCTGCATAGCCGACTTCTTCACCCGCCAGGGGTTGAAAGCCCAGGCCTATGACGTGTGGGATCTGGGCTTCATCACCGACAGCGTTTTCGGCGGGGCGCGGCCGGTGGCCGGCTATGAGAAGATGATGCAGAAGGCTTTCGCCGAGAAGGTGCCGGCGGACGTGGTGCCCATCGTCACCGGTTTCGTGGGCAAGAGCGAGAGCGGGGAAATCACCACGGTGGGGCGCAACGGCAGCGACCTGACCGCCACCTTGATGGGCGCGGCCCTGGGCGCGCGGGAGGTGGAGATATGGACCGACACCGACGGGGTCATGACCGCCGACCCCAGCGTGGTGCCCGCGGCCCAGAACATCCCCCTGATGCGCTTTGACGAGGCGGCGGAGCTGGCCTATTTCGGCAGCCGGGTGCTGCATCCCTCGACCTTGCTGCCGGCCATGGAGAAGGGCATCCCGGTCAGGGTGCTCAACACCAACCACCCGGCCCACCCCGGCACGGTCATCGACCGGGCGGGCGAGGCCAATCCCAGCCGGGCCACCAGCGTGGCCTACAAGGAAAACCAGGTGGTGCTGACCATCAGCGCCACCCAGATGCTGCAACAGGCGGGTTTCTTGGCCACGGCCTTCGATGTGCTGGCCCGCCACGAGGTGGTGGTGGACGTCATCTCCACCTCGGAGATCAGCGTGTCGCTAACCACGGACAAGCTGGAGCCGGTGACCAGGGCCCTGCCCGAACTGGAGCGACTGGGCGACTGCCAGCTGCGGCAGGGCAAGACGGTGCTGGTGGTGGTGGGCGCGGCCCTGGCCCAGCAGCGGGGCCTGGCGCTCTCCATCCTCAAAGCCATGGACGAGGCTGGCGCGGGGGTGGACATGCTCAGCTTCGGCCTGGGCAGCATCAACTTCTCCATGGTGGTGGACGACAAGGACATCAACAAGGCGGTGCCGGTGTTGCACCGGGCGCTGTTCGAATAGACCATCGCCGAGCGAAGACGGGGACCGGGGCGCGCGCCCGGTCCCTTTTTTTTTGCGGCGGGGGCCGGCCGCCGGCCCGGCTTTATGATTTGATTGACCCGTTTGGCCGACCCTGGTAAATAACTATTCCACCTGGCAATTAAAATTGACACTTTCTCCGGGCGGACCCCAGGGCCGCGCCCAGCTTAAGGAACGGTCATGAGCGAGTTCAAGGAACAGCTCAGGTTAGAGGATTCCTTCACCTTTGCCTGTCACAAGGGTCTGAAGTGCTACCGCTCCTGCTGCCGCGACGTCACCATCTTCCTCACCCCCTATGACGTCATACGCATGAAACAGGCCCTGGGGCTGACCTCGGGCGAGTTCCTGGAGCGCTACACCCAGCTTGTCATCATCCCCGACCGGCATCTGCCCCTGGTGCAGCTCAAGATGAACGAGGAAGACAACAAGCAGTGTTTCTTCCTGCGCGAGCACGGCTGCGCCCACTACGCCGACCGGCCCTGGGCCTGCCGCATGTTCCCCCTGGACGAGTACACCATGGGCGGCTTCAAGGTCATCCCCAGTCCGGAGCGCTGTCACGGTCTGGTGGAGGGCGACGCCTGGACGGTGAAGGAGTGGCTGATGGACCAGGGGGCCACCCAGTCCAAGGAGATGGACGGCTCCTGGGACTCGCTCTCCGGCCATGAGATGCTCAGAAGCCTGGACATCACCAACGAGCAGATCCAGAAGATGATCATCCTGGCCCTGTTCGACATGGACAATTTCCGCGACTTCGTCTTCAAGACCAGCTTCCTGGACCGCTTCGAGCTGGAGCCCGAGCTGATCGAGTCCATCAAGACCGACGACCCGGTGCTGATGGACGTGGGCTATGCCTGGGTGCGCTTCGGCCTGTTGGGGCAGAAGTCCTTGAAGCTTAAAGAAGGCGCGGACAAGGCGCGCGCCAAGTCATGATCCTGCCCCATCCTGGCGACAGCCGCTTCGAGGAGCTGAAGGAGGGGGGGTTCGTCTTCGCCTGCCACCCGGGGGTGGGCTGTTTCAACCAGTGCTGCCGCAAGCTTGAGCTTTGGCTGACCCCCTACGACTGCCTGCGCCTCAAGCAGCGCTTGAAGATCAGCAGCGAGGAGTTGGTGGACCGCTACACCGAGGTGGAGCCCGGCCAGAACGGCTGGCCCATGCCCCGGCTAAGGATGCGCGAGGACGACCCCGAGCAGACCTGTCCCTTCCTGACCCCCCAGGGCTGCGGGGTCTATGAGGACCGGCCCGGGGCCTGCCGCACCTATCCCCTGGGGCGGGCGGCCAAGGGCGGCACCTCCGACGGCCTGCTGGAGGAGGGCTTCTTCCTGGTGCGCGAGGAGCACTGCCAGGGCTTCCAGGAGGGCAAGACCTGGACGCCCCAGGAGTGGACCAAGGACCAGGGGCTGGAGACCTACAACGCGGTCAACGACCTGTTCCTGCCGCTCATCACCCGCCAGGCCGCCGACCCCGACCCCCAGGTGATAGCCAAGAAGATGCGCATGTTCTTCATGGCCTGCTACAACCTGGAGCAGTTCCGGTCTTTGGTGTGCGGCCCCCGCTTCCGCCAGCTGTTCGACGTGCCCCAGTTGCGCCTGGAACTGGCCGAGACCAACGACCTGGAGTTGTTGAAGCTGGCCTTTGACTGGCTCAAGTTCTCCATCTTCGCCGACCCCACCCTGACCCTGCGCCCCGAGGTGGCCGCCGCCCGCGCCGCCAGCATGGAGCGCCCCGAATACTGATCCTCGCTCGTCCTCCGGCCCGCCCCTTGGGCGGGCCGGAGACGGCCATTCCCCGCCTTGAAATATTGACTAACGCCTCGCGCCTGGTTTATCATTCCGCCCGGTTCACCCTCTGGTCTTTGGGTGGGGAAAAGCCCAAGAAACCACTAGCTTTCCGAGGCAAGCCCTCTCGCCGTTGCGCGGCCGGGGGGGTGATCACATGCCGTTATTCAACCGTGGGGGGAGGTAGCTTTATCATGCGGCGGATATATCTTGGCTTGCTCCTGTGTTGCGCCTTGGCCTGCGCTGCCTGCGCATCCTCGTCCATGAACATTGGCAAGCCGATCGACATGAACAAATTCAACCTAGTTGAAAAAGGCGTGACCACCGAGGCGGAGCTTCTCTCCCTGATGGGCAAACCTCAGATGGTTCAACGGAGCAGCAACGGCACGTCATATACCTATATGTTTCATGGTGCCAGTTCTCTCGGCGTGATTGTGCCCGGCGCCTCGGCCAGCATGATAAATTCAACGCTTCAGTATGTTGGTTTCACCGTGAAAGATGGCGTGGTGGTCGACAAGTCGGAGCTTAGTTCCAATATGGACAGCACGATTGGGGGCGCCGTTGTTCCGATCGTTCCGTAAACGCCCATAAAGAAGCCAAGATAGCCGCTTGCCGCCCGCCGGCTGTCACGCCGCTTGCGTGAGCGGCAAGGGCGGCCTGCCCGCTTTCCGCGCAAGCGGGCGCGCCAGCCGGCGCGGGGCACGCCCTGGCGGCTGGTTTGCCCAGGCCTTGCCTCGCCTTGACTTAATTCTTCCCCCCCGGTAGATTCTCTGTCTGGCCCCAGGTTTAACTAAAGTCTCCTGTCCGGGATAAGGCCATGGAATACGAGGCGGTGATCGGTCTAGAGGTGCACGCCCAACTCCTGACCGATTCCAAGATATTTTGCGGCTGCTCCACCAGTTTCGGGGCGGCTCCCAACACCCACGCCTGCCCGGTCTGCCTGGGCATGCCTGGGGTGCTGCCGGTGCTCAACCAGAAGGTGGTGGAATACACCCTGCGCGCGGCCCTGGCCACCAACTGCACGGTGAACAAGCGCAGCATCTGGGCGCGCAAGAACTACTTCTATCCGGACCTGCCCAAGAACTACCAGGTCAGCCAGTACGAGCTGCCCATAGCCGAGCACGGCTGGCTGGACGTGGAGGTGGAGGGCCGGGCCAAGCGCATCGGCATAACCCGCATCCACATGGAAGAGGACGCGGGCAAGCTGGTGCACGACCCCCACCAGCCGGTGAGCTACGTGGACTATAACCGCACCGGCGTGCCGCTCATGGAGATAGTCAGCGAGCCGGACATGCGCGCGCCCGAGGAGGCGGCGGCCTACTTGAAGGCCCTGCGCGACATCCTGGTGTATCTGGGCATCTGCGACGGCAACATGGAGGAGGGGTCCTTCCGCTGCGACGCCAACGTGAGTTTGCGGCCAATGGGGCAGGAAAAGCTGGGCACCAAGGCCGAGCTCAAGAACATGAACTCCTTCCGCTACGTGGCCAAGGCCCTGGAGTATGAGATCCGCCGCCAGCGGGCCATCCTGGAAGAGGGCGGCACGGTGCGTCAGGAGACCCGGCTGTGGGACGTGGCCGCGGGCAAGACGCTTCCCATGCGCGGGAAGGAAGAGGCCCACGACTACCGCTACTTCCCCGACCCGGACCTGCTGCCCCTGGTGGTTCAGGACGGGCTTTTGGAGAAGGTGGCCGCCGAACTGCCCGAGCTGCCCGAGGCCAAGCGGGCGCGCTTCGTGGCCGACCACGGCCTCTCGGCCTACGACGCCGGGGTGCTCACCGCCGAGCGGCCCCTGGCCGACTACTTCGAGGCGGTGGTGGCCGCTGGCGCTCCGGCCAAGGCGGCGGCCAACTGGGTCATGGGCGAGCTCTTGGGCGGCTTGAACGCCCAGGGCCTGGAGATAGGTAAGAGCCCCATCCAGCCCGGGCAACTGGCCGGGCTCTTGAAGATGGTGGCGGCGGGCGAGCTTTCGGGCAAGATGGGCAAGGACGTTTTCGCCGAGATGCTGACCTCCGGGGATGACCCGGCGGCCATCGTGGAGAAAAAGGGCCTCAAGCAGGTCAGCGACACGGGAGCCTTGGAGGCCATCGTGCGCCAGTTGGCCGCGGAGAACCCCCAGCAGGTGGCCCAGTTCAAGGCTGGCAAGGACAAGATCATCGGCTTCTTCGTGGGCCAGGTCATGAAGGCCACCAAGGGCCAGGCCAACCCGGCCCTGGTCAATGACCTGCTCAAAAAGGTGCTCTCGGAGTAGAGATGGCCAAGCAAGCGCAAAATTCCAGCCGACCTGAGGGCTATCCCGCCTGTCTGGCCCCCTGGGGCATCAGCCCCACCATCTATTGGGAGGGCGAGGCGGTGATGGTGCTGGACCAGCGCAAGCTGCCCGGGCGGACCGTCTTCATCGCCTGCCGGGACATGGCTTGCGTGATCCGGGCCATCAAGACCCTGGCCGTGCGCGGGGCCCCGGCCATCGGGGTGGCGGCGGCCATGGGGCTGTCCCTGGCGGCGGAGCGCATCAAGGCCAAGACCCCGGCCGAGTTCCTGCGCCGTTTCGCGGCCCAGGCCGAACTCATGCGCGCGGCCCGTCCCACGGCGGTCAATCTCTCCTGGGCCGTGGACCGGGTGCTGGGCCTGTTGGCCTCCGCTCCGGCTGATGTGGCGGCCATGCGGGGGCTCATCCGGGCCGAGAGCGAGAGGATGCTGGCCCAGGACGTGGCCATCAACCAGGCCATCGGCCGGCACGGGGCCAAGCTCATCCGCAAGAAGACGGCCACCGTGCTGACCCACTGCAACGCCGGGTCCCTGGCCACGGGCGGCTACGGCACGGCCCTGGCCCCCATCTACGCGGCCAAGGAGGCGGGCAAGAGCATCAGCGTCATCGCCGACGAAACCCGGCCCCTGTTGCAAGGCGCGCGGCTCACGGCCTGGGAGTGCGTGCAGGCCCAGATACCCGTGCGCGTGGCCGTGGACTCGGCGGTGGGCATCATCATGAGCCGGGGCCTGGTGGACTTGGTCATCGTGGGCGCTGACCGCATAGCCATGAACGGCGACGTGGCCAACAAGGTGGGCACCTTCAACGTGGCCTTGCAGGCCGCCCGGCATGGCGTGCCCTTCTATGTGGCCGCGCCCTTGTCCACCATCGATCCCAACACGCCCGACGGTGGGGGCATTCCCATCGAGGAACGGGACTCCGTGGAGGTAACGGCCCTGGGCGGCCGGCCAGTGGCCGCGCCCGGGGCTGGCGCTATCAACTTCGCCTTCGACGTTACCCCCCACGACTTGGTGACGGCCATCATCACCGAGAAGGGCGTGCTCAGGCCGCCCTATGGGGATTCCTTGGCCAAGGCCAAGGGAATTTAGCACCACGCGCGCCTTTAGAGGCGCTGAGCAATAGTCTGTAAGGAGTGTTTCACCATGTCTCTTAGCAAGAATCTGCTGCCCCTGGGCCAGCGCAAGCCCAAGCCGGCCGACGAGTCCAAGCTGGTCTTTGGCCGCGCCTTCAGCGATCACATGCTGTGCTGGGACTACAAGGAAGGCAAGGGCTGGCACAACCCGCGCATAGAGCCCTACGCCCCCATCAGCCTGGACCCGGCGGCCCTGGTGCTGCACTACGGCCAGGAGGTCTTCGAAGGGCTTAAAGCCTATCGCGCCGGAGGCGGGGCCATCCACATGTTCCGGCCCCAGGCCAACATCGCGCGCATGAACCGCTCCTGCCAGCGGGTCTGCATCCCCACCATGCCCGAGGCCGAGGCCCTGGAGCACATGCTGGAGTTCATCCGGGTGGAGCAGGAGTGGATCCCCCACTCCCCGGGCACCAGCCTTTACATCCGCCCCACGGTCATCGCCACCGAGGCGGCCTTGGGCGTCAAGGTGAGCACGGATTATCTGTTCTACGTCATCGTCTGCCCGGTGGGGCCCTACTATCCCGAGGGCTTCAACCCGGTGAAGATATACGTGGAGGAGAAGTACATCCGCGCCGCGCCGGGCGGTCTGGGCGAGGCCAAGACCAGCGCCAACTACGTGGCCAGCCTGCTGGCCGCCGAGGAGGCCCACGCCAAGGGCTACACCCAGGTGCTGTGGCTGGACGCCTGCGACAAGAAGAGCATCGAAGAAGTGGGCACCATGAACATCTTCTTCGTCATAGGCGATGAGATCATCACCGCGCCCCTGGGCGGCTCCATCCTGCCCGGCGTGACCCGCGACTCGGTGATCCAGCTCTGCCAGAGCTGGGGGCTCAAGGTGGCCGAGCGCAAGCTCACCATCGACGAGGTCATCGCGGCCCAGAAGAGCGGCCAGCTCAAGGAGGCCTTTGGCTCGGGCACGGCGGCGGTGGTCAGCCCGGTGGCCGACATCTCCTACAAGGGCCAGAGCTATCAGGTGGCCGACGGCCAGACCGGGCCTTTGGCACACAAGCTCTATGACGAGATAACCGGCATCCAACTGGGCGCCCGGCCCGATCCCTTCGGCTGGGTGGTCAAGGTCAACTAGCTTCCAACCGGAGCCCTCTCCTTGACGGAGGGGGCTCCGCCGCCATTATCCCTGGTCTTCCAGGGGGGGAAGTGGGCGCATGGGCGGCCAAGCCGGAACCATCAAGGCTAGGCGGGCGGAGATCATGGGGCTGGCCGCCAAGTATGGCGCGCGCAACCTGCGCCTGTTTGGCTCGGTGGCCAGGGGAGAAGCCGGACCCCAGAGCGACGTGGACTTCCTGGTGGAGTTGGAGTCGGGGCGCACGCTTTTCGACCTGGGCGGGCTAGTCTATGAATTGCGCGAACTGCTGCAAACCCCGGTGGACGTGGTGACCGAGCAGGGGCTTAAGGAGCATGTCCGTCCCCATGTCCTGCGCGACGCCATTGCTCTATGAAGGCCTGCCTCAAGCTGATGCCGTGAGTTATTGTTTGGAAACTGCGACTTAGCAAGAGTTTTTCCTCTCCCCCATTAGAATGGGGGAGAGGGGGAAGATTCGGGGTTCTCGGGGCCGAAACGCTCGCTAAACTCCATCTTGATGTGGAGGCCATGGACGACACCGACAAGGCCATCCTGCGCGCGGTGCAGTCGCGCC
>CAZLSD010000005.1:34623-38623 GCA_964561775.1 uncultured Desulfarculus sp.
GTGGAGGCCATGGACGACACCGACAAGGCCATCCTGCGCGCGGTGCAGTCGCGCCTGCCCATAGCCCGGCGGCCCTATCTGGAACTGGGGCGCATGCTGGGCCTGAGCGAGGAGGAGGTGCTCTCCCGCCTGGACCGCCTCAAACAGAGCGGGGTCATCCGGCGCATCGGGGGCAACTTCTCCAGCGCCAGCCTGGGTTTTTCCTCCACTCTCTGCGCGGCCAAGGTGCCGGAAGACAAGCTCACGGCCTTTATCGCCGCGGTCAACGCCCATCCCGGCGTCACCCACAACTATCTGCGGCGGCACGCCTACAACGTCTGGTTCACTTTCATCGCCCCGTCCATGGAGGTCATCGAGGAGCATCTGCGCCAGTTGGCCCAAGACACGGGCGTGGAGGAGATATTGAGCCTGCCGGCCCGGAAGCTTTTCAAGATCCAGGTGGATTTCCCGGTCTAAACGAAAATACCAAGGCGGGTTCCCATGGCCAAGGTGCTCATCATCGACGACGACGAGCAGCTATGCCGGATGCTCAGCCTGAAAATCAGCATCCTGGGGCACCAGGCCCAATCCGCTCCCAGCCTGCATGAGGGCCTGGAGCTTGTCCGCGCCGGCGAGCACGCCGTGGTCTACCTGGACGTGCGCCTGCCCGACGGCGACGGCCTGGACCTGCTGCCGGCCCTGCGCGAGCTGCCCTGGCGGCCCGAGGTCATCATCATGACCGGGGCCGGCGACCCCGACGGGGCCGAGTTGGCCATCAAGAGCGGGGCCTGGGACTACATCGCCAAGCCGGCCTCGGTGCAGGCCATGACCCTGCCCCTTTTGCGCGCCCTGCAATACCGCCAGGAACGGGCCAGCCTGAGCCTGCCGGTGGCGCTCAAACGCGAGGGCCTGGTGGGCGAGGCCCGCGCCCTGCGTCACGCCCTGGACCTCTTGGCCCAGGCCGCCTTGAGCCAGGCCGCCGTGCTCATCACCGGCGAGACCGGCACCGGCAAGGAACTCTTCGCCCGGGCCATCCACGCCAACAGCGTGCGCGCCTCCGGCCCCCTGGTGGTGGTGGACTGCACGGCCCTGCCCCCGGCCCTGGCCGAGAGCCTGCTCTTTGGCCACGAGCGGGGGGCCTTCACCAGCGCCAGCGAGCCCCGCGAGGGGCTCATCCGCCAGGCCCACGGCGGCACCCTGTTCTTGGACGAGGTGGGCGAACTGCCCATCAACCTGCAAAAGGCCTTTTTGCGCGTGCTACAGGAGCGGCGCTTCCGGCCCCTGGGCAGCCGTCAGGAGATGATAAGCGACTTCCGCCTCTTGGCCGCCACCAACCGCGACCTGGAGGAGATGACCCGCCAGGGGCGTTTCCGCGCCGACCTGCTCTATCGCCTGCGCGCGCTCACCATCCACCTGCCCCCCCTGCGCCAGCGCGCCGGCGACATCCGCCTGCTGGCCCTGCACTATCTGGAGCGTCTGGGCCAGCGCTATGGCCTGGGCACCAAGGGCCTCTCGCCCGAGTTCATGGAGGCGCTCAACGCCTATGACTGGCCCGGCAACGTGCGCGAACTGGTCAACACCGTGGAGCAGGCCCTGAGCGCGGCCGGTCAGGCCCCCACCCTCTTCGCCCGCCACCTGCCCGAGCATATCCGGGTGGCCCTGGCTCGGGCCTCCCTGAGCAAAGACAGCGGCCCCGGCGCGCCCCCGCCGGAAGCATCCACCGAGAGCGGAGGCGAGGACCCGGACCGGCCCCTGCCCACCCTGCGCCAGCAACGCGCCCAGAACGACCGGCGCTATCTGCTGGAGTTGATGCGCCAAACCGGCTGGAACACCAGCCAGGCCTGCCGGATCTCCGGGCTCTCCCGCTCCCGTCTCTATGAGCTGCTGCGCAGCCACGGCCTGGAGCGCGGGCAGAACGAGGGCGCCTGAAGCCGTAGTCTGGCCGCGCCCTGTACGAAAAATCGGCACGTCCTGTTTACAGGACAGCTACGCCCTAGCTAGAATCCTGTTTTCCGGACCTCGTGCCATCCTTCACAGACTGCGCCGCTAAATGTCCCGCAAACACCGCGAGTTACCGCCGAAGGCCAACCAGCCCACGCCTGGCCCGCTTCTTGCCATGTCACAGAACAGGGCAGGAACCCAACCCGCAAGTTTCCTTCCGCCAGTCCTGACCCCTCCCCCACAGCCGACCATCCACGCCAGTGGAGAGGTAGAGTATTGCCTTTAACCAACCGGAACGGAAAGGAATCTTCGCCATGGCCAAAACCGTGCAGCTAGTCGATCGCGCCCCCGACGCCTATTCCTATCCCCTGCTCATCAAGCAACTGCTCCACACCCCCATCATCTACGCCCCGGACCAGGAGATCGTCTACCGGGACCAGTTGCGCTTCACCTACCGCGATCTGTACAGCCGCATCGGCAAGCTGGCCAACGTGCTGACCAGCCTGGGCGTGGGACCTGGCGACACCGTGGCGGTGTTGGACTGGGACTCCCACCGCTACCTGGAGAGCTTCTTCGCCATCCCCATGATGGGCGCGGTGCTGCACACGGTGAACGTGCGCCTAAGCCCGGAGCAGCTCCTCTGGACCATGAACCACGCCGAGGACGACGTGGTGCTGGTGCACCAGGACTTCCTGCCCATCATGGAGGAAATCCACGCCAAGCTGCCCACGGTGAAAAAATTCGTGCTGCTCAAGGAGGCCGGGGCCGAGATCAAGACCAGCCTGCCCCTGGCCGGCGAGTACGAGGACCTGCTGGCCGCGGCCTCCGACCAGTTCGAGTTCCCCGATTTCGACGAGAACGCCAAGGCCACCACCTTCTACACCACCGGCACCACCGGCGACCCCAAGGGCGTCTTCTTTAGCCACCGCCAACTGGTGCTGCACACCCTGGCCGGCATGGCGGCCCTGGGCTGCTACGCCACCAACGGACGTTTTCACTCCGATGACGTGTACATGCCCATCACCCCCATGTTCCACGTGCACGCCTGGGGCATCCCCTACGTGGCCACCGTGCTGGGCGTCAAACAGGTCTATCCCGGCCGCTATGAGCCGCCCATGCTGCTTCGGCTCTTCCTCACCGAGAAGGTCACCTTCTCCCACTGCGTGCCCACCATCCTGCACATGCTGCTCAGCGCCGAGGCGGCCAAGACCGTGGACCTGTCACGCTGGAAGGTGGTCATCGGCGGCTCGGCCCTGCCCCGCGGCCTGGCCCAGGCCGCCATGGAACGCGGCGTGGACATCTACGCCGGCTATGGCATGAGCGAGACCTGCCCCATCCTGACCCTGTCCACCCTGCGCCCCGAGTTCCTGGGCGCTGACAGGGATACCCAACTGGATTACCGCACCAAGACCGGCATCCCCATCCCCCTGGTGGACCTGCGCGTGGTGGACCCCCAAGGCAAGCCCCTGCCCAAGGACGGCAAATCCGCCGGCGAGATCGTGGTGCGCACCCCCTGGCTTACCCAGAGCTATTTCAAGGCCCCGGAAAAGGGCAAGGAGCTTTGGGCCGGCGGCTATCTGCACACCGGCGACATCGCCGTCATGGACGAACTGGGCTACGTCAAGATCACCGACCGCCTGAAGGACGTCATCAAGACCGGCGGCGAGTGGATCAGCTCCCTGGAACTGGAGAGCCTGATCAGCCAGCACCCCTCGGTCAGCGAGGTGGCGGTCATCGGCGTGCCCGACGAGAAGTGGGGCGAGCGGCCCCTGGCCACCGTGGTGCCCAAGCCCCAGTTCGTGGGCCAGCTTAAGGCCGAGGACATCCGCGATTTCATGAACCGCTTCGTGGAGGACGGCACCGTCTCCAAGTGGGCCATCCCCGACCAGATATTGGTGGTGGAGGCCATCGCCAAGACCAGCGTGGGCAAGATCGACAAGAAGGTCATCCGGTTACAGGTGGCCGAGGTTCTATTCAAGAAGTAGGCCTGGCTGAATAGAGCGCCGTCGCCACGGCGGCGGCCATGCAAGCGGCGGGAGGTCATCGCGGCCTCCCGCCGCTTAGCGTTTTCTTCCGCTTT
>CAZLSD010000006.1:0-19908 GCA_964561775.1 uncultured Desulfarculus sp.
GCCTGGGCCAAGGCGGGGGCCTCGGCGGGGGTGATGCCGGACTTTTGGGTTTCGCCGCCCAGGTTGACCTGGATGAGGATGTCCATGGTTTTGCCCAGCTCGGCGCAGTGGCGCTCCAGGGCCTGGGCCAGTTTGAGGCTGTGCACGGTGTGGACGCAGGAAAAGAGTTGGGCGGCGATTTTGGCCTTGTTGGATTGCAGGTGGCCGATGAAGTGCCAGAGCGGGCCTGGCCCCAGGGCGGGGATTTTGTCCTGGGCTTCCTGGATGTAGTTCTCGCCGAAAATGAGTTGCCCGGCCTGGAGGGCTTGGGCCACCAACTCGGGCGGGTGGGTCTTGGAGACGGCCACCAGTTGCACCGAGGC
This sequence comes from uncultured Desulfarculus sp., assembly GCA_964561775.1. Classification (GTDB taxonomy): domain Bacteria; phylum Desulfobacterota; class Desulfarculia; order Desulfarculales; family Desulfarculaceae; genus JACRDC01. The sequence continues at coordinate 363 of CAZLSD010000006.1, forward strand.
GGGATCGCGGCCGGCGGCCAGGGCGGCCTGGGCAATGGCCTCAAGGACATGTCGCAGATTGGCGGCGATGCTCATGACGCCTCCTGGGCAAAGGGCTCGATGAAGCCGCGCTTGAGCAGCAGGGCGATGATCTGGGCCAGGGGCAGGCCCACCACGTTGGTGTAGCTGCCGGAGACGCTGTGCACCCAGGCCGCGGCCAGGCCTTGCACGGCATAGGCCCCGGCCTTGCCCAGGGGCTCGCCGCTCAAGACGTAGGCCGCGATTTCAGAGTCGCTGACTTGGCGGAAGCGCACCTTGGAGCGGGCCAGGCCCAGGTCGCGGCTGCCAGGGGCGATGAGGCAATAGCCGGTGAGCACGTCATGGGTCTGGCCGGAGAGCTGGCCCAGCATGGCGGCGGCGTCATCCTGGCCAAGGGGCTTGCCCAGAATGCTGTCGCCCAGGCAGACCAGGGTGTCGGCGGCCAGCACCAGGGCCTGGGGCCGGCGCGCGGCCACGGCCTGGGCCTTTAGCCGCGCCAGGCGCTTGACCGCGCCCGCGGCCTTTTCGCCGGGCAGCAGGGATTCGTCCACCTCGGCCGGCCGGGTGCGGTAACGCAGGCCCAGGCGGGAGAGCATTTCCTGGCGGCGGGGCGAGGCCGAGGCCAGCACCAGTTCCAGACCGGGGCGCAGGCGGTACATGGGCCTCAAGCCTCGGGCAGGCGGTAGAGGCGGCGGGCGTTGGCGGTGGTCTGGGCCGCCACCTGGGCTGGCTCCTTGCCCAGGGCCTGGGCCAGACCGCCGCAGGTCAGGGGCAGGTAGGCAGGTTCGTTGCGCTTGCCCCGGTGGGGGACCGGCGTCAGATAGGGGCAGTCGGTCTCGATGACCAGCCGGCTTAGGGGCACGGTTTTGGCCAGGTCGCGCAGGGCTTGGTTTTTGGGATAGGTCACGGTGCCGGTGATGCCGATCATGAAGCCCAGGTCCAGCACCTGCTTGGCCAGGGCCAGGTCGCCGGAGAAGCAGTGCAGCACCCCGCCCACCTTGTCCGCGCCGTGGCTGCCAAGCATGTCGGCCACCTCGGCGTGGGCGTCGCGGTCGTGGATGATGAGCGGCAGGTCCAGCTTTAAGGCCAGCTCGATCTGGCGGGCGAAGACCTGGCGCTGGATGTGGCGGGGCGAGCGGTCGCGAAAGAAGTCCAGGCCGCACTCGCCGATGGCCGCCGCGCCCTGGCGGGCCAGGCTCTCCATTTCCCGCCAATAGCTTTCGCCCTGGGCCTGGGCCGCGTCGTGGGGGTGCAGGCCCACGCTGAAGCAGACGCCGTCGAACTGGGCGGCCAGGGCGGCGGCCTTGGCCGAGGAGGCCATATCCACCCCGATGGTGGCCACGCCGGTCACGCCGGCGGCGCGGGCGCGCTGCATGGCCTGGGGCGCGTCGTCCAGAAGATCAAGATGGGCGTGGCTGTCGAAGAGTTCCAAGGCTTACTCCGAGGCGTATTCCGCGGGGGCGAAGATGCGTTCGCCGCCCAGCACCGAGCAGAGCCGGGCCGTGCGCATCAGTTCGGGGTTGGTCACGTCCAGCATGGCCACCGCAAGCCCCGCTCCCCAGGCCGCGGCCAAAAAGGGCGCGGCGGCAAAAGCGGCCCGCCGGCCCGCGCTGGCGGTGACCAGGTTGCTTATGGCCAGCATGGTCAAGGGCGGCGGGTCGAATAGGAAGGGCAGGGCGCGCAGGGTCTGGATCACCGCCCAGGCCTGGGCCTCGCCGCCGCTTAAGCCCAAGGGCAGGGCCATGGGGTCCAGGATGAGGCGCTCTCCGGCGATGCCGCGCTTGCCCGCCTGCTCCACGATGAGGGCGGCCAGGGCCAGGCGCTCGGCCGCATCGGCCGGGGCCAGGGCGGTCATGGTGGCGGCCACCACGGCGACGCCGTGGCAGGCGGCGATGTCCAGCACCGGAGCCAGGCGTTCCGGCTGGGCGGTGGCCATGTTGAGGATGGGCGGCCGGGTGCAGAAGCCTAGGGCCAGCTCCAGGCTGGCCGGGTCGGGGGCGTCCAGCATGAGGGTTAGATCGCAGGCGCGTTCGGCCGCGCCCACCAGGAAGCGCCAGAGTTCGCTGCGGCTGGCCAGGGGCACAAAACCCGGGTTGAGGTCCAGCCAGTGGGCGCCCCGGCGGGCCGCGTCGGCGCAGAGCAGGGCCACGAACTCCTCGTCGCGGGCCAGCAAGGCGCGGCGCACGGAGGGTCGGCAGGCGGTGAGGTTGTCGGCGGCCAGCAGCATGGGCGGAGTTTATCCCCGCGCCCGGCCCCAGGCAAGTGAAGCAGGCGCGCGGGCATGGTAATATTGAATGATGTTCACCCGCGCCAGCAGCTACTCTTACTCCTGCGCCCGCTGCGGTTCATGCTGCCGGAACCAGGCCATCCAGCTCAACGGCTACGAAATAGCCCGGCTGGCCCAGGCGCTGGGCGTTTCCACCACCAGCTTCATAGAAACCCACGCCGACAATCAGGGCCAGTTCCTGCGCTTTGGCGATGACGGGGCCTGCCCCTTTCTGAGCGCCCAGGGCTGCCGGGCGCACGCGGACCGGCCGCTCTTGTGCAGGCTCTATCCCCTGGGCCGGGAGTGGGACCAGGCCCAGGGCGAGCGCTTCACGACCCTGGCGCGGCCAGCCGCTTGCCGGGGACGGGAAGGCCAGGAGGGCCGGCTGGCCGGCTATCTGGAAGAGCAGGGCGCGGGAGAGTTTTTACGCGCGGCCCAGTTGTACTTGGAAGCGGTGGAACAGGCCCTGGCCCAAGATGCGCGGCCCCTGCCGCCCCTGTGGCAATGGTACGATATTGATCGCCTGCTGGGAGATGGGGCGGCCGGGACCGGAGGAGCCTGGCAAAAACTGGAGGCCCAACTGCGGACCTTCCAGGCCCAGGGCCTGCTAAATTCCTTGGACTTGACATGGCAGCTACAATGCAGCTAAAAAGTGCCTCCATGAGCAGCCAGGATCTTCTCATGATGCGCAAGCGTTTGGACCAGGCCGAGCAAGAGAGGCTCTCGCTCCACGCCTGCCCGAGCGCCCAGGCCCTGCGCCGCACGCCCGACAGCCTGGTGGAGCAGGGGCACCGCCAGGAGTTCGCCGTGGACAGCGACCGGGTGCTGCACTCCCTGGCCTACACCCGCTACATAGACAAGACCCAGGTCTTCTCCCTCATAGACAACGACCACATCACCCACCGGGTGCTGCACGTGCAGCTGGTCAGCAAGATAGCCCGCAGCATTGGCCGCATCCTGGGGCTGAACGAGGACCTCATAGAGGCCATCGCCCTGGCCCATGACATCGGGCACCCGCCCTTTGGCCACGACGGAGAGAAGTTCCTGGGCGAGAAATGCCTGGAGCACGGCCTGGGGGTTTTCCAGCACAACCTGCAGGGCGTGCACTTTCTGGAGAAGGTGGAGAACAAGGGACGCGGCCTTAATCTTAGCTTGCAGGTGCTAGACGGCGTGCTCTGCCACGACGGCGAGGCCCCGGCCGAGGGGCTCACCCCCCAGCGGGGCAAGAGCTTCGCCAGCCTGACCCTGGAGATGGAAGCCAAGTCCGGCGACCCCCAGCACCCGCTGCGCCCCATGACCCTGGAGGGCTGCGTGGTGCGCCTGGCCGATTCGGTGGCCTATCTGGGGCGCGATTTCGAGGACGCCATCCTGGTGGGCCTGGTGGCCCGGGATGACCTGCCCGCCGAGGTCAGGCAGGTGCTGGGAGACAGCAACGGCACCATGGTCTACCGCCTGGTGGAAGACCTGCTCAGCGCCTCGGCGGGGCAGGACTTCGTGGGCTTCAGCCCCCGGGTGCGCCAGGCCATGGCCAGCCTGAAGAGCTTCAACTATCAGCGCATCTACCTGCACCCCCGGATCAAGGCCGAGCACCCCAAGATACGCGAGGCCTTCCACCGGCTCTACGACCTTTTCTTAGACGACCTGCGCGGAGAACGGCGGCAAAGCCCCCTGTTCAGGGAGTTCCTGGACAACATGCAGCCAGCCTACCGGGAGGCCGCCACGCCACCGGCGGTGGTGCGCGATTTCCTGGCCGGCATGACCGACCAGTTTTTCATGGCCTGCCTGCGCGACGCTGTCTGGCCTCGGCGCCTGCCAGCCCGCCTGGGACTGCTCGACCCCGGAGATCCCTAGCTATTAAACCCACAAAATGGTAGGGTTTAAGTCCCAATGCAGGACCGCCCAGGGGGCCAGCTTTGAGCCATTGTTCACAATTGTATTGATTTTAAGGGGTTGGCCGGTAATAGCTCTTGACAAGGACCCTTGCGGTTAGCTACAAGAAAGTTACCATGTACCGGTAAACCTTAACCGTGAGCAAGTTGCACAAAGGAACAATGCAGTCATTAATCCTGTTTAGGGCCGTAATGCCCGGGTTTTTATAGCCGCAAGCTCACAAGACAACCTGCCGTCAACGCCTTCTTGGGAGGAGAAATGTCCGCCCCCGCAAACCAGGCGCAAGAGATCATGCCTGGCCAAGACGCCGCCTCTCCCTTCCTGCGCCTGGATGACGTACACCTGCGTTTTGGAGGCTTGAACGCCCTGAGCGCCGTCAGCTTTGGCGTCAAGAAGGGGCACATCCAGGCCATCATCGGACCCAACGGCGCGGGCAAGACCTGCATCTTAAACTGCGTCTGCCGCTTCTATCACCCCTACCGGGGCCAGATATTCTTTGACGGTCAGGAGATCACCAAGGTGCCCACCCACCGGGTGGCCCAGTTGGGCATCGCGCGCAGCTTCCAGAACATTGAGCTGTTCAGGGGCATGACCGTGCTGGACAACATCAAACTTGGCCATCACGTACACATGCGCACGGGATTCATGGCCGGCGGCATCTATCTGGGCAGGGCCAGGAAAGAGGAGACGCTGGTGCGCAAGGAGATCGAGGAGCGCATCATCGATCTGCTGGAGATCGAGGCCATCCGCAAGAAGGTGGTGGGCACCCTGCCCTATGGCCTGCAGAAGCGGGTGGAGCTGGCCCGCGCCCTGGCCATGAAGCCCAAGCTGCTGCTTTTGGACGAGCCCATGGCCGGCATGAACCTGGAAGAGACCGAGGACATGGCCCGCTACATCCTGGACGTCAACCAGGAGTGGGGGGTCACGGTGGTGCTCATCGAGCACGACATGGGCGTGGTGATGGACATCAGCGACAACGTGGTGGTGCTGGATTTCGGCACCAAGATCGCCCAGGGCACGCCCCAGGAGGTGAGCGTCAATCCCCACGTGGTCCAGGCCTATCTTGGCTCGGACACCGCGGCCCATTCCAAGCTCGGTCTCTAGGCCACCCCAACCCAAAGAGGATGCATCCAGTGCCCTTGACCTATATCAAAGCCGAGGAAGCGGGAGTAGACATTGGCAACTCCACCCTGCCGGGGCTGCTTCGGGCCAACGCCAAGAAGTTCGGCAAGGACAAGGTGGCCCTGCGCGAGAAGGAATTCGGCATCTGGCAGGACGTGAGCTGGCAGGACTATTTCGATCACGTCAAATACTTGGCCCTGGGCCTGGCCTCCCTGGGTTTCGCCGACGACGACGCCCTGGCCATCATCGGCGACAACCGGCCGGAGTGGGTCTATGCCGAGCTGGCCGCCCAGTCCCTGAAGGGCCGGCCCTTGGGCATCTACCAGGACTCCATCCTGACCGAGGTGGCCTATGTCATAGACCACTCGCAAGCCGCCTTCGTGGTGGCCGAGGACCAGGAGCAGGCCGACAAGGTTCTGGACATGAAGGAGAAGCTGCCCCGGATCAAGAAGATCATCTACACCGACCCCAAGGGCATGCGCGACTATGACGATCCCCTGCTCATCTACATGCCCGAGGTGGAGAAGCTGGGGCGCGAGTTCGAGAAAAGCCACCCCGACTACTTCGACAAGTCGGTGGACCGCCTGACGCCCGCGGATATGGCCTTGGTGGCCTACACCTCCGGCACCACCGGCTTTCCCAAGGGCTCGCTTCTTACCCACACCAACATGCTCAAGATGGCCCTCAACCTGAACCAGGTGGACCCCAAGCTGCCCAGCGACGAGTTTGTGTCCTTTTTGCCCCTGCCCTGGATCGGCGAGCAGATGATGAGCGTGGCCACGGCGCTGGCCATCGGCTTCACGGTCAACTTCCCCGAGTCACCCGAGACGGCCATGGCCGACCTCTATGAGATCGGACCCAACGTGGTCTTCAGCCCGCCCCGGGTCTGGGAGCAGCTCTCCCGTTCGGTCATGGTCAAGCACCTGGACGCCAGCTGGTTCAAGCGCTTCATCTACCGCCTGTGCATGCCCATCGGCTATCAGATGGCCGGCTTCCATTTCGAGAAAAAGACGCCGCCCCTGGGCTGGAAGATCATGTACGCCTTGAGCTACATGATGCTCTTCCGCGCCTTGAAGGACCGCCTGGGGTTTTCGCGCATACGCAGCGCCTCCACCGGCGGCGCGGCCTTGGGTCCCGACGTGTTCCGCTTTTTCCACGCCTGCGGCGTCAATCTGAAGCAGATCTACGGCCAGACCGAGATCAGCGGCATCAGTTGCATCCACCGGGCCGAGAACGTGGACTTCACCAGCGTGGGGCAGCCCATCCCCGAGACCGAGGTCAAGATCGACCTGCCCGACAGCGAGGGGGTGGGCGAGATCGTTTCCCGCTCGCCGGCCCTGTTCCTGGGCTACCTGGGCAACGAGGCCGCCACCAAGGAGACCATCATCGAGGGCTGGCTGCATTCGGGCGACGCCGGCTATCTGTCCGAGGGCGGGCAGTTGGTGGTCATCGACCGGGTCAAGGACCTGATGCAGATGACCAGCGGCGCGCGCTTTTCGCCCATGTTCATCGAGAACAAGCTCAAGTTCTGCCCCTACATCGTGGAGTGCATCGTGCTGGGGCATCAGCGCGACTACGTCACCGCCATGATCTGCATCGACTACAAGCACACCGGCAAATGGGCCGAGGAGCATCGCATCGGCTACACCACCTACACCGACCTGGCCTCCAAGCAGGAGGTCTACGACCTCATAGAGCGGGAGGTGGTGCGCGTGAACCGGGTGCTGCCGGAAAAAGCCCGCATCCAGAGATTCCTGCTGCTCTATAAAGAATTCGATCCCGACGACGAGGAACTGACCCGCACGCGCAAGCTGCGGCGCAAGTTCATCGGCCAGCGCTACATCAAGGAGATCGAGGCGCTCTATTCCGAGGCTGGCCAGGTGCACGTGGAAAGCCAGATCCGCTACCAGGACGGCAAGACCACCACCATCGTCACCGACTTGCAGATACGCAGGATGAAGTCCATCGACCAGTACGCCCTGGAAGACGAGCGCAAGTGGTGGCAGTTCTGGAAACCGGTGCACTAGCAGACGCGTCGTTTGACGGTCCGCGGCAATTTCCGCTAGGGAGTGGCTCAACATGCAGGATTTTTTGCAGCTCGTCGTGACAGGCCTGGTCATAGGCTCGGTCTACGCCCTGGTGGCCATGGGCTTCGCCCTGATTTATAAGTCCACCAGCATCATCAACTTCGCCCAGGGCGAGTTCGTGCTGGTGGGGGCCTATATCTGTCTGTGGTTCCACACCGACCTGGGCATCCACATTGTGCTGGCCTGCCTGCTCACCATGGTCATGAGCGTGTTCATGGGCATGCTGCTGGAACGGCTCATCCTGCGCCCCATGATCGGCGAGCCCATCATCGCGGTGATCATGATCACCATCGCCCTGGCCACGGTGCTAAAAAGCCTGATCACCGTCATTTGGGGCACCCAGATACGGGTCTACTCGCCGGCCATCTTCAGCCAGGAGGCCATCCACTTTGGCTCCGTGCGGGTCAGCGAGGTCTATCTGTGGACGGTGGGCTTCGCCTTCCTCTTCCTGGGCGTCTTCGCGGCCTTCTTCAAGTTCACCCGGGTGGGCATCAGCATGCGGGCCGTGGCCAACAACCAGCAGGTGGCCCAGAGCATGGGCATCAGCGTGAAGAAGGTCTTCGCCATCTCCTGGTCCATCGGAGCCCTGGTCTCGGCCATGGGCGGCATCCTGGTGGGCAACATCAACGGCGTCAACAGCGCCCTGGCCGGGTTCGGCCTCAAGGTTTTCCCGGCGGTGATCCTGGGCGGGCTGGAATCCATCGGGGGGGCCATCATCGGCGGGCTGACCATCGGGATTCTGGAGAACATCATGGGCTCCTACCTGGATGTCTATCTGGGAGGCGGCGTCAAGGAGATCGCCCCCTTCATCGTCCTGATAATAATCCTGATGGTGAAGCCGTACGGCCTCTTCGGCATCAAGGAAATCGAGCGCGTCTAGGCGAAAGGAAAGCATACGATGCCCTGCGGCCTGTTTTTTTCCAGCTATGAAAAGGACGACGCCATCTTCAAGACCCTCTGGCTCAAATGCTGGATGGCGGTGCTGGCGGTTTTCCTGCTCACCTACCCCCTGTATGGGACCAGCGTGAGCAAATGGCTAGGCCTCAACACCATCAACCTGATGAACCTGATATTCATCTACGTGGTGGGAGCCCACGGGCTAAACCTGCTCACCGGCTACACCGGCCAGATATCCCTGGGGCACGGGGCCTTCATGGGCGTGGGGGCCTACACCGCCGGCATCCTGGCCAACGCGGGCTGGCCCTTCTGGCTGGCCTTGCCCGCGGGCGGGTTGATGGCCGCGGGCGTGGGCATGATCTTCGGCCTGCCCTCCTTGCGCCTGCGCGGGCTATATCTGGCCATCGCCACCATGGCCGCCCAGTTCATCCTGGATTACGCCATGCGCAACTGGACCGGGCTGACCGGCGGCTCCAGCGGCCTCATCCTTAGCTCGGCCAGCTTCTTCGGCTTCGACCTGGACACCGAGTCGCGCTTCTATTACATGGCCCTGTTCTTCGCGGTGCTGGCCACCCTCTACCTCAAGAACCTCTCGCGCACCCGCACGGGCAGGGCCTTCGTGGCCGTGCGCGACCGCTATCTCTCGGCCGAGGTCATCGGGGTAAACCTGTTCAAGTACCGCATCATGAGTTTCGGCATCAGCTCCTTCATGGTGGGTATCGCCGGCGGGCTCTGGGCCTTCTACATCACCATCATCAGCGACGAGCACTTCACCATGTGGCTGTCGGTGCAGTACCTGGCCATGATCATCGTGGGCGGCCTGGGACACGTGCTGGGCGGCATCTATGGCGCCATCTTTTTCGTGGTGCTGCCGGAGCTCTTGCGCCTACCCGCCGAGTGGGCCACCAATATCTATCCCAACATCTTCGGCATCTTCGCCTCGCTGCGCGAGATGGTCTTCGGCCTCATCGTGATCCTGTTCCTGGTCTTCGAGCCGGACGGCCTGGCCGCCCGCTGGCATACCATGCGCTCCTATTGGAAGCTGTGGCCTTTCTCCTATTGAGTTGGGCCGGCGCGAGCGCCGAGAGAGGGGGTGGTGGAGGGTTCTTCATATCCTTCGCGCAAGGCCAGGCCGGCGCGAAAACAGCCTAAGGGTAGGCTGCCCAATAATCCGCAAGGGAAGGGAGTGGAGCGATGAAAAGACAATTGTTCGCGATGGCCCTGGGCTTGGCGCTGGTTCTGGCGTTTGCGCCCCTGGCCCTGGCCAAGGAAATCAAGGTCGGCGGCATCTATGACATCACCGGACCCACCTCGGACGTGGGCAAGGACTACGGCACCGGCGCGGTGGCGGCCGAGAAGTACATCAACGCCAACGGCGGCATCGACGGCGACACCATTAAGCTCATCCCCAATGACTACGCCTACAAGATTCCCGAGGCGGTGAACCTCTACAAGCAGTACCGCTCGGTGGACAATGTCTTCGTCATCCAGGGCTGGGGCACCGGCGACACCAACGCCCTGCGCCCCTTCATCAACAAGGACCAGGTCGTCTTCATGAGCGCCAGCTATGACGGCAACCTGACCGATCCCAAGCAGACCCCCTACAACTTCTTCATCGGCACCGACTACTCCACGGCCATCCGCCTGGCCATCAAGTTCGCCAAGGACCAGGGCGCCAAGAAGTTCGTCTTCATCTACCCTGACCACCCCTATGGCAAGAACCCCATTCCCGCGGGCAAGGAGTTCATCGCCACCACGGGCATGGAAGTGGGCCCCGATGAGATCGTGGACTTGAAGGCCATCGACGCCACCAGCCAGCTCCTGCACATGAAGCAGTTCGACCCGGACTTCGCCTGGATCGGCGGCACCACCGCCAGCACCGCCGTCATCATCAAGGACGCGGCCAAGCTGGGCTTGAAGACCAAGTTCGTCATCAACTGCTGGGGATTTGACGAGAACCTGCCCAAGCTGGCCGGCGAGGCCGCCGAGGGCCGGGCTTTTGGCATGATGCCCACGGCGGTGTGGGGCACCGACGTGCCCGGCATGAAGGCGGTCCTGGCCTCGGCCGGCGGCCAAAGCTACAGCCTGCACTACGTCAAGTCCTGGGTCTCCATGCTGGTCATGACCGAGGGCCTGAAGCGGGCCAAGAAGGCCGGCAAGCTGGACGGCCCCGGCCTCAAGGCGGCCCTGGAAACCATCAACAACTACGACACCGGCGGGCTCACCGCCCCCATCTCCTATAGCGGAAGCGACCACGGCCCCAACACCGCCATGGCCATCTACGGCGTGGCCAAGGGCGGCAAGCTGGAGAAGGTCAAGGAAGTCAGCGAGACCCGCGACCCCAAGTACATCGGCAAGTAGTGCAACCAGGGCGGGGGGGCTATCCCCCCGCCCGCCCATGACCTCGGCGAGGAAAGCATGCCGCTTCTTTCGGTGAACAACATCGAGGTGATCTACGACGACGTGATCCTGGTCCTGAAGGGTCTGTCCTTAAGCGTGGAGCAGGGGCAGATCGTGGCCGTGCTGGGGGCCAACGGCGCGGGCAAGACCACCACCTTGAAGGCCATCAGCGGGCTCCTCAAAACCGAGGAGGGCGAAGTCACCGACGGTTCCATCGAGTTCGACGGAGCCAGGATCAACGGCATGGACCCCGAGAAGATCGTGCGCCGGGGCATCTTCCAGGTCATGGAAGGCCGCCGGGTCTTCGAGGAGCTGACCGTGCGCGAGAACCTGGTGGCCGCCGCTCACACCCAAAAATGCTCGCGCGCCGAATTGGATTCCCGCATCGAAAAGGTCTACCATTATTTCCGCCGCCTCAAGGAGCGCGAGACCGGCTTGGCCGGCTATCTATCCGGCGGCGAGCAGCAGATGCTGGTCATTGGACGGGGCATGATGGCCCGGCCCAAGCTGATGATGCTGGACGAGCCCAGCTTGGGGCTCAGCCCGCTTCTGGTCAGCGAGATTTTCGAGATCGTGGCCAAGCTCAACAAGGAGATGGGAGTCACCATCCTTTTGGTGGAGCAGAACGCCCGCATGGCCCTGAACATCGCCGACCACGGCTACATCATGGAAAACGGCAAGATCGTGCTGGACGACACCACCGAGAAGCTCAAGAACAATGAAGACGTCAAGCGCTTCTACCTGGGGCTCACCGACGTGGGGACCAAGCGCTCCTACCGCGACGTGAAGCACTACAAGCGGCGCAAGCGCTGGCTGACCTAGCGACATGCCGTCGGCCCCGCGCGGGGAACTGACCATGCACGCCGGCTGTGATCCGCAGCCGGCGCGCTTATGAACCGAGAAAGCGTCAAGCCGGAGAGGCAAAACCCATGTCCCATCACGACCGCTTGCAGGGATATTATCGCCCCGAATTGGAGACCATGGGCCCCCAGGCCCGCCAGGCCTACCTTGACAAGAGGGTGGCGGAGATCGTGGCCCACGCCTATGAGAACGCCCAGGCCTTCCAGGACAAGATGAAGTCCGTGGGCGCCCTGCCCGGGGACATCAAGGGGGTGGGCGATCTGGCCAAGCTGCCCATCACCGAGAAGGGCGACCTGGTCAAGCTCCAGCAGGCCAACCTGCCCTTTGGCGGCCTGGTGGGCGAACCGCCGGCGACCTATGGCCGCATCTACATCTCGCCAGGCCCCATCTATGAGCCGGGCGAAAAGGTCTACCACGACGACCGCTGGGCCCAGGCCTTTTACGCCGCCGGTTTCCGCAAGGGCGACATCGCCCAGGTCACCTTCAACTTCAACATGGTGCCCTTCGCCTTCTGGCTGGATTTGAGCCTGCAAATGCTGGGCTGCATCTCGGTGCCCGCCGGAGTGGGGCAGACCGAGCTGCAGATCCAGATCATGAAGGACCTGCGCGTGGCCGGCTATCTGGGCACCCCCAGCTTCCTGGCCGCCATCGCCGACCGGGCCGAGGAGATGGGCCTGGACCTCAAGAAGGACCTTAACCTGCAAGTGGCCTTCGTGGCCGCCGAGATGCTGCCCGAGAGCCTGCGCGCCTCCCTGCAGGAGCGCCTGGGCATGATAATCCGTCAGAGCTATGGCACCGCCGACGTGGGCTGTTTGAGCTATGAGTGCTACCACATGGGGGGCATGCACCTGGCCCAGGACTGCGTGGTGGAGGTGGTGGACCCCGAGACCGGGCAGCCCGTGCCCGAAGGGCAGCCGGGCGAGGTGGTGGCCACCATCTTCGACCGGACCTATCCCCTCATCCGCTTCGGCACCGGCGACCTCTCGGCCTTGGACCATGGGCCGTGCGCCTGCGGCCGCACCTCGCCCAAGCTGACCCGCATCATGGGCCGGGTGGACCAGGTGACCAAGATCAAGGGCATGTTCGTGCATCCCAGCGGAGTGGCCCAGGTGGCGGCCAAATTCCCCGAGGTCATGGCCTACCAGCTGGTGGTCAACCGCGAGGGGCACCGCGACGTCATGACCCTGGTCTGCGAATTGAAGGAAGAGACGGCGGACCCGCAGGAGCTGAGCGGGCGCGTGGAAGCGGCTATGAAGGACATCCTGCGCGTGAGCGGCAACGTCCGTTTCGAAAAGCCCGGCGCCCTGCCCCAGGGCTGCAAGGTAATCGAGGACCGGCGCAAGTGGGATTAGCCGCCACGGGGACGCCGCGGCTCTAGCGGCCAAAGTGAGCGGGGCCGGGCCGTGGGGCCTGGCCCCCGCTTTTTGGGAAGGGCAGGGGAGGGGAGAGGAGAGCCTCTAGCTCTTCTCGCGGGGCAGGGATATCTCCACCCGGTTGCGCCCGCCGGACTTGGCCCGATAGAGGGCCTCGTCAGCCTGACTCAGGATCTGGTCGGCGATGATGTGGGGCTGGCACTCGGTGGAGGCCACCCCGGCGCTGAAGGTCACGCGCAGGCGGGCGTCCTCGTGGGCTATCTCGGTCTGGTCCAGGGCTTGACGCAAGCGGTTGAGCAGGCCCGCGGCCTCCTCGTTGCCGGTGTTGGGCAGGACCAAGCAGAACTCCTCGCCGCCATAACGCCCCACCAGGTCATAGGGGCGCAGATGCTCCTTCAATAGCGAAGCCACCCGCACCAGCACCTGGTCTCCGCACAAATGGCCATAACGGTCGTTCACGCTCTTGAAGTGGTCCAGGTCCAGAATGGCCACGGCCAAGGGCTGGCCGATGCGGCAGGTGCGGCTCATCTCCTGGGAGAGCCGGTCGAACAGGTGACGCCGGTTGGCCACCTGGGTAAGGTGGTCGGTCTGGCTCATCTGCTCCAGGCGCTTGGTGGTCTGCTCCAGACGGTCCTGAAAAGTCACCGCGTCGGTGATGTCCTGGATGGTCAGGCAGAGATAGCCAACCTCGCCGCCATCGCCGCGCAGGGGGGCCAGCACGGCGTTTTGCTGCATGTGGGTGAAACGGTTCTGCAAGAACTGGGGCGCGGGCATGGCCAGGAGGAAGCGGTGCAGGCGCTGGGAAAAAAAGGAGAAGTTGCCCAGCTTGAAGACATTCTCCGCCTTCCAGGCAAAGCCCTTCTGCTCCAATTCGGGAAACAGCTCCAGGATGTGCCGCCCCAGCACGCTTTCCTTTTCCATGCGCGTCTGCTCGGCCATCCAGCGGTTGAACAGGACCATGCGCAGGTCCCGGTCCAGGACCACCAAGCCCAGGTTTAGGGCGTCGATTATCTGCTCCAGGGGCGGCGGGGTGTAGTCCCTGGGTTGTTCACAAACCTGTTCCGTAGCCAACAATCTAGGCAAAGGCCCCCTCCAGGAAGCGATCAACCTCGCTGAACAGCCAGGCCAGGCAGTCCTTGTGCAGGAAGATCAGTAAGAAGCCCGATATATCGTTTTCGTTGACCCGGAAGTTGGTTCTGATCAAGAGCACCTCGCCGGGGCGGGTGGTGAGCTGCCCCAGGTACTGGTGGTAACGGGTGCTTTCCACGGCAAAGGCAGGGGGATTATAGGAGAGGCTGCGCCCCAACAGATCGGCGAATTGGCCCAGGCAGGCCCCGATGACCACGTTGCCCACCTCCAGCAGGGCCTCCATCTCCAACTGCCCGATCTCCATCTCGGGGTTGAAGCCAGCCTCCTGGGTCAGGGCGCGCACCACTTCCTGCCCGGATTTGCCGGGCAGGGCCAGCACCGCCTCACCAAAAAAGTCACCCCGGAAACTCTGCTTGATCAGGCTGACCTCATCCTGGACCTCCAGGCCCTCGAAGAGCAGGTCCAGAAGGTGGCTGGCTTCCACTAGTTGGATGTCGGGCACGGAAAGGTCTATGAACACCCGCAACAGATCAGCCAGCGCGGCCACGGAGCGCCCGAAGCCGATGTTGATCATCTCCTGCAGGGCGTCGCGCCGGTCGGCTGTCAGGTCGTTCACGGGAGGTGCTTTCGCAGGGCCTCCAGGATATGCTCCTGGCTGGTGGGTTTGGGGAGCAATTGAAGGGCGCCCAATTCCATGACCTTGTGCCGGCTGCCTGTCTGTATGTCGGCGGTGATCACCACCACCTTGGCTTGGGGGTCCAGGTTCTTCAAGTGCCAGAGCGTCTCGAAGCCATCCCAGACCGGCATGGTAAGGTCCAGAAAAACCAGATCAACTGGCTTTTCTTTGTATAGGTTGAAGGCTTCGAGTCCGTCCGCGGCCTCGATTATCTGGTACTCGTCTGTGGGTATATGCCTGCGAATGAGCTGGCGCGAAAGCCGGGAGTCATCCACGATCATCAAAGAACGCACAAGAAACTCCAAGTGCCTACGCCAGGTTGGCCATAGTGCCCAAGCTGGGAACTTACAAACAAATCAACACCAAGCCGCCAAAATATACCCCGGGACAGCAACAATATCAAATGTCAATAATGGGCTGGTAGCGGTAATTGTTCACATTGGGCTAAGGCGCCAGCTTTTTCCGGGCCTTGGCTGTCAGGCCCGCGGCATGCTCCCAGATAAGTTTCAGCAGCCGGGTGACTTCCATTTCGTCGAAGGCGCAGGCTGGCGAGCCCTGCTGGGCCAGTTCCGGATAATGGGTTTGCAGCCAGGCCAGCAGGGGACGTCCCCGCGAGCTGTTGCGCTTGATGCAAAGATTGCCTATGCCGCCCGAGCTTCCTTGCCCGGCCAGGCGCATCAAATCCCACACGCGGCCCGCCAGTTCATAATCAAAAAGGGCCTGTTCCATGACTTGGGCCAGTTCCTGGTCGGCGCGGGCCTGGGGCGTGGCCAGAAAAACGCGCACATCCTTCTGGGCCTGGGCCAAGTCCTGGTGGTAGGTGTCATACCAGACCGCCCGGTTGGTGCGGGCCTGTATCCGCTCCAGACTTTGCAGGGCGTTCTTGGCTTGCGGGGAGGGAGATGAGCACGCCGCCAACAGGAGTATTGCTGCTCCCACCCAGAGCCTCCCAAGGAGGCAGGTGTTGCTGGCTGGCCAGAATGGCATGGTTTGGCCCGGGTTGGGGGTGGCGCGCCCAAGGAACGCCTGGCCATGCTACCCCAGCCGGTCGCGGGTCACAAGCCTAAAGCAGCCCGGACATGACCCCGGTCACGAGGCCTGGTTTTCCTCGCCAGGTTGCTCCTGGTCTTTGCCTTGGTGCAGCGGCTTGATTTGGACTGCCTTTAAACCTCTTGGGTTTTCGCTTACTTTAAAACTTACTTCATCCCCTGTATGAATATCTCCGCTTATGTCATAGGTAACAAAGTAGAACATCACATCTTGCAAGTCTTCATCCTTGGCCGCCAGGAATCCGAACATGTCGCCCGGGGGGGTGTAGCGGGTAATTTTACCCTTGAGTTCGCTGCCTTGGCGCACGATGGAGCAGGCCTGGCGTTTGCCGTCGTGCCGCTCCCGCACCAAAAAATGCACCACTTCGCCCGGCGAAGGCAACTGCCGCTCCAGGGTTTGGTTCTCGTGGAAGAAAATGGATTCGGCCTGACCGCTGGCCAGGGAAAGGCTTATCCAACCATAGCGCTGGGGCGTGATGCGCTCCACCACCCCGCGGTAACGGACTCCCGCTTCCAGCTTGCCGGGCGGGGTAGGGGAGCCGCCCATGCCGGCGGGCTTGGCCGCGCCCGGAGGCGCGGGAGGAACCGACTGCTCGGCTGGCTTGTCATCCACATAGGCCTTGCTGCCCTGCCAGAAAAGGGAATAGTAATAGACAACGTCCTTGATGCCCTTCATCTTGTCGTGGGCAATTTTCTCCCCGAAGTATTCCTCCGGCTCCCGGTTGAGGGCCAGCCCCGCCCGCGAGGTGACCCTGAGCACGTCGGCGGCCTGGTAGGTCTTGCTGCTCAGCAGGATGGCGAAGCCGCGCGCTTCCTCGGCCAGGCGGGCGGCGATATCCACGGTGGTGCCCAGGTAGTCGAACTTGCCGTCGGAGGTCTGATAGCGGTAGGCCGGTCCGGTGGCGATGCCTATCTTGCAGGGCAGGCCGCGGTTGTTGCGCCGGCGCTCCTCTTCTATGGTCTCCTGGATGGTGATGGCCGCGCGCAGGGCGTCGCCCGCGTCGTCAAAGGTGGCCATAACCGCGTCGCCAATGAACTTGGTCACCTGGCCGCCTCTTTCCTCGATGGCCTTGGTGGCCAACTTGTAGAACTGGCCGATGACCGGAACCCAGTCCAGGTCCGAGTGGTTAAGCTTGT
Organism: uncultured Desulfarculus sp.; assembly: GCA_964561775.1. Taxonomy (GTDB): domain Bacteria; phylum Desulfobacterota; class Desulfarculia; order Desulfarculales; family Desulfarculaceae; genus JACRDC01. Next base: position 17,228 of record CAZLSD010000006.1, read on the forward strand.
AGGCGGTGGATCCATACAGATCGGCAAAGAGGATGGTCTTGGTTTCGCGTGAATTTTCAAGATTGGAAACGAGAGCTTCTACGCTTTCTGCAAGATCTGGTTTCAATTGTATTCCCTCCCCAAACAAATGCCCCTCCCGCCATCGGCGAGAGGGGCAATCGTGGCCCGAAATCCAGACTGTCTAGGTCAAGGACTCGATGTCAATCTAGTTATCATAGCCGGTCCGCTTCGTCAAGCCGGCCCGGCAAGCGTCCGTTAGCCCAGGCGTTGTTTGAGCAACTCCAACTGGCGGGCCAGACGGGCCGGCAGGCGGTCGCCGAACTTGGCGAAGTGCTCGGCCATGTCGGGCAGTTCGGACTTCCAGGCCGCGCTGTCCACCTTGAACAGCTCTTGCATGTTCTGGGCGGGCAGGTCGAGCCCGGTCATGTCCAGGTCGCCGGCCAGGGGCAGGCGGCCGATGGGGGTGTCCTGGGCCTCCACCTTGCCGGCCACCCGCTCGCACATCCACTTGAGCACGCGGCTGTTCTCGCCAAAACCCGGCCACAGCCACTTGCCTTCGGCGGTCTTGCGGAACCAGTTTACATAGAACATCCTGGGGGCGTGGGCGCCCAGGCGGTCGCCCATGTTGAACCAGTGCTGGAAGTAGTCGCCCATGTTGTAGCCGCAGAAGGGCAGCATGGCGAAGGGGTCGCGCCGCAGTTTGCCCACCGCGCCGATGTTGGCCGCCGTGGTCTCGCTGGCCGCGGTGGAACCCAGGAACACGCCGTGGTCCCAGTCATAGGCCTCGTAGACCAGGGGCACCACCGAGGCGCGCCGGCCGCCAAAGATGAAGATGTCGATGGGCACGCCTTCCACCTTTTCCCAGTCCGGGCAGATGACCGGGCACTGGGAGGCGGGGGCGGTGAAACGGGCGTTGGCGTGGGCGGCCACTTCCTTGTTGGCCGGGGTCCAGTCGCGCCCCTTCCAGTCAATGGCGTGCTGGGGGGCCGGGCCCATCTGTTCCCACCAGATATCGCCGTCATCGGTCAGGGCGCAGTTGGTGAAGATGGTGTTGTTCTTGATCGAATCCATGGCCATGGGGTTGGAGTCGTAGCTGGTGCCCGGAGCCACGCCAAAGAAGCCCGCCTCGGGGTTGATGGCGTAGAGCCGGCCGTCCGCGCCGATCTTCATCCAGGCGATGTCGTCGCCGATGCACTCCACCTTCCAGCCCTTGATGGTGGGCATGAGCATGGCCAGGTTGGTCTTGCCGCAGGCCGAGGGGAAGGCCCCGGTCAGGTGGAACTGGCGGCCTTCGGGGTTGGTCAGGCGCAGGATGAGCATGTGCTCGGCCATCCAGCCCTCGCGCCGGGCCACGGCCGAGGCGACGCGCAGGGCCAGGCACTTTTTGCCCAACAAGGCGTTGCCGCCGTAACCGGAGCCATAGGACCAGATCAGGCTCTCGGCCGGGAAGTGGCTGATGTACTTCTGCTCGATGGGGGCGCAGGGCCAGGAGGAATCCTTTTGCCCGGGAGCCAGGGGCGCGCCGATGGAGTGCAGGCAGGGGATGTATTCGCCGTCCACGCCCAGCACGTCCAAGACCTTGCTGCCCACCCGGGTCATGATGTGCATGTTGCAGACCACGTAGGGGCTGTCGGTGATCTCGATGCCGATCTTGGCCAGGGGCGAACCCACCGGGCCCATGGAGAAGGGAATGACAAACATGGTGCGGCCACGCATGCAGCCCTTGTACAGGCCGCGCATGGTCTCCTTGAGCTGGTCGGGGTGGAACCAGTTGTTGGTGGGGCCAGCCTCGGATTGTTCGGGATAGCTTATATAGGTGCGGTCCTCCACCCGGGCCACGTCGCTGGGGTCGGAGCGGAAAAGAAAGCTATTGGGGCGCTTGGCCAGGGCCACGGCCATGCCGGACTTGACCATCTCGCTCATCAGGCGGTCGTATTCGGCCTGGGAGCCGTCGCAGATGTAGATGCTCTCCGGTTGGCACAGGCCGGCGCATTCCTGGAGCCAGCTTTTGAGGGCAGTGTGTTTGAGTGAGTCGATATGATTTGCCTCGGGAGTACTCATGTGATGCCTCTCCGCAAAACAGAAGAATGGGTGGCGGAAAAAGTGGCCAGGCTAGGCGCAACAGACGCAACCTGGCGAAAAAAAAGGTATCCGACGTCTGCGCCGTAGCGTTGACGTTCACGTTAACCCGCTTAACTACAGGGGTTGGCGTGCCGGTCATTTTATGACCATTAAAACACCTAGTCAACAATGATGTTACTATTAAAAAACCGCATCAATACTAGGCGTTCAAGATATAGTGGAAACCCAGGCCGTTAGCCCCCATATATGGCGATTTTTTATTGACATTGCCTGTCACTTCAATTAGCATCAAACCAATTATTAACCCTGGTATTTGGGTGAATAACTCTAGGAGGAAATCTCATGGCAATCAAGGCTAGCGATACCGAGGCCAAAAAGGCCGCTGCGCCCAAGAAGGCGGCCGCGCCCAAAAAGGCCGCGGCCAAACCTGCTGCCAAGGCCGAGAAACCCGCCGCCAAGCCAGCCGTCAAGGCCGCGGCCAAGCCCGCCGCCAAGAAGGCCGCTCCGGCCAAGGCTGAGAAGCCCGCCGCCAAGGCCGCGGCCAAGCCGGCCGTCAAGAAGGCCGCTCCGGCCAAGGCCGAGAAGCCCGCCGCCAAGGC
>CAZLSD010000006.1:20008-22915 GCA_964561775.1 uncultured Desulfarculus sp.
CCGGCCAAGGCCGAGAAGCCCGCCGCCAAGGCCGCGGCCAAGCCGGCCGTCAAGAAGGCCGCCCCGGCCAAGGCTGAGAAACCAGCCGCCAAGAAGGCTGCCGCACCCAAGGCCGCCAAGCCCGCCGCCGCCAAAAAGCCGGCCGCCAAGAAACCCGCTGCCAAGGCTCCCGCCAAGGCAGAGTAGGGCAGGGCATCGAGTTCGCCGTCACAGGCGGCATGGGGCTTTAGTCCCATGCCGCCTGGTTTTTTTGCGTGGGCCATGCTGATATAAATTAGTTTACATAATATACCTTATGCGACGTTGAGGCAGGATTTCCGGACCGCTCGCAGTATATGGCCTAACATGGCCCATACCGCACATGGTTCTTCATGCGCCCAAAAGACCGGCGGGCAAGGATGAATCCTTGCCCGCCAGAGGAAGGGATACGGCCCAGTTTTTTGGGGCCGCCTGCGGAAACGGCGCCGGAGGGGACCAGACGCCTAGTTTTCGGTCCAGCGTCCCGGACCGGGGAACCCGTTATACGTAGGTGGCGCGCACCAGGCTGCGCGTGGCCACCGGCTGGGCCTCGGCCAGTTTATAGGATGAACTGGCCAGGGCCTGGGCCTGCACCTCGCCCAGCAGACTCCAGGCGGCGCTGCTGGAAAGCGCGGGATAATCCTGGGCAGCGGCGCTGACCGTGGCGGGGCTTGCGCCCTGCTCTTGGACTGGTGTGGCGCTCTCGCCAAGGCTGAAGGCCAGGCCATCGCTTTTGAGCCGTTTTTGCCCGCCCAGGGCTGAGTATTCCTGGCTGCTGCCGCTCAGACTGGTGCGTATGCCCTGGCTCTCCATATGCCCTGCCCTTTCCTATCCTGCCGCAGACGCGAACCACGCTCCTAGACGTAGTCGCCCCGCTTGAACTTGTAGACCTCGGCCTGGGCCCGTCCCACTGCTTCCCAGGCCAGGCTGCTCAAGTCATCGCCCTCGCCAGCGCCCAGGCTTTGGGAAAGCTGCTCCGCCCCCTGGGCCAGTTGGTTGGCCAAGGGCTCGATATCCTTAAGGGTCAGGCTGCCGTCCCCCAGGGCCTGGCCGTAGCTCTCCAGGGTGTCCAGCAGCGCCGAGGTTTGTTGCCACACGGGGCTGAGATTGGATTCAGTGCTGGAGCCAATCTGCCCGGCAGCCTGGCTGGCGCCACTGCCCTGGGCGGTATTGTTCTCGTTGCTCACGGCCTGGGTGAGAAAATCCGAAAAGGAAGCGCCGCTCTGCGCGGACCTGGGCTTGCTCCTGGCCAGGGTCAGCGCATCGGTGGCGTTGATGTCGTTGCTTATCTTCATCCTATGACCTCTCTATGGGGTCGTACGTGGGTAAAGCACGATGCATGCCACAGAACGCTAGCTATATTTAGGTAATTGATACAGGATGTTACGCCAAAGCTCTTTGCGCGTGGCTAGGCAGAACCTGCCTCTTTGGGCCAGCCCGGCCAGGCGGCGGCGGGCAAAGGCTGCTGCCTGGAGAGCTGGGCGATAGGCGATTACGCCACGTTGCTTAAAGAGCGGGCGCGGGACTCGGGGAGCGCGTGGGAGGCGGGCGGAAGGCTGTGGGTTCAGGAGACCTGGCGCACCTGGTACTTGTTGTCCTCCAGGGTGGCTGTGTCCTGGCTGGAATCGTCGTGCAGAAAGACGTTCACCGACTGGTGCAGCTCGGTGGCCAGATAGATGCCCACGTACTCGGGCTCTATGGGGAATTCGCGGTGTCCCCGGTCCACCAGCACGGCCATTTCCACCCGGGCCGGGCGGCCCAGGGAAAAAAGACCCTCCAGGGCGGAACGCGCGGTGCGGCCGGTGAATATGACGTCGTCCACCAACAGGATATGCCGCTCATCCACGGCAAAGGAAATGTTGGAGGCGCGCAGGGCCGGCACCTGGGTCAGGCGCGACCAGTCGTCACGATAAAAACCGATGTCCAGCAGTCCCTTGTCCAACTCCAGACCCGATTGGCCGGAAAAAACGCTCAGGGCCTTTTCCACTCTCCGGATCAGCAGATCCCCGCCCGAGTGGATACCTACCAAGGCCAAGCCCCTGGGGTCGGGGTGGCGGGTCAGGACCGCGCGGGCCAGGTTGTCGATGCCCTGGGCTATCCGTGCGCTGTCGCAAACCACGCGGGCCGGGCCGGAATTTTCTGCCATGTCCATAACAACCAAGTTGTAGGGAGATATAGTGCTTACCAGGAAGGAATTTGGCCGTCAAGCGTTTTGCGCCCTGGGCGGGGCCTGGAAATTTGCCTTGGCCAGCAACTTGGGCCCAGGGGCCGAGCTGGGTCAGGCATATATGCTAAATCATATTACTAAAGTTTATTTATAATATCCGCATTAATATAATATTTCCTGTTATATCTTTAGAATCCATTAGACGACCTGCCTTCGCCCCGCAAAAATTGACCCAGCCGCAGCAGGCCCAGTTCGGTTTTCAGGTCGGCTATGCGTCCGCTGGCGCACCAGGACAGGGCCTCATCCAGGGGTAGAAAGCGCGCCTCTCCCCCCTCTTCCATGGCGTGGCCATCGCCGGGAGCTGGCTGGGCGTCCCGAGGATCGCCCTCGGCATCGACCTGGGCGGCCAGATAGTGCAGCCGTTCCGGGGAATAGGCCGGGGCCTGGAAGGGCGGCGGCCCCAAGGCGCGGAAGGCCTGGGGCGGCACCCTAAGCCCGGTTTCCTCCCAGGCCTCCAGGCTGGCCCGGCCAGCCAGACCGCCGCCCCCGGGCAGTAGGTCGCCTGTCTCCACCCCGCCCGCGGGCAGCTCCCAGAAAACGCCCTGGCCGGGGTGCTGGGGCAGGCTGTCAAACTGGGGCAAATGGGAACGCAGGCTGACGCAGGGCCGCGCCGAGCGGCGCAGGACCACCAGGGGCTCGCCCCCCTGCCCTGCCTGCCAGGC
>CAZLSD010000006.1:23015-34314 GCA_964561775.1 uncultured Desulfarculus sp.
GAAGAAGCCCTGCCCGGAGATGGCCAGGTCCAGGGGGTTGTCGCTGAGCAGCAAGGGACCGCCGCTCAGATAAGATGTGCCGCTGACCGCCACCCCCCCGCCGGCCAGGCTGGACAGGTTAACCCTGCCGGGCGTGTAGCCCGTGGTGGAGATGTTGGCCAGGTTATGCGCGCTCTGGCTCACCCCGGCCGAAGCGGCCCGCAAGCCGGAGAGCGAGGCTGAGATACCGGACAGCACGCCAGCCTCCCGCTGAATGTCTTTCTATATTTTAAGGCTTATGGGAAGAAACGCCAGGGGGGATCAGCAGTGCGAAGGGAACCGGCTCAGCCCACCACCAGGGGAGCCAGCAGATCCAATATCTTGCCCCGGTCCAAACCGGAGTGCAGGTCGCCCACCGCCTGGCCCAGGGCGGGCAATTGCTCTTGCAGGCTGGCCAGGGCCTCCTCGGCCTCGGCCGCGGTGGGCACCTGGCCTTGGCAGGCCAGCTGGTTCTCGCGGGAAACCAGGCTCACCGTCTCGCAGGCGCGCCAGGCATTGGACTCGCGGTTGACCTCGGCAATTTGTTCGGGCAACAGCAGGCGGTCCTCCTTGGCCCTGGTCTGGCTGGCGTTGCTCTCCCGCCGGGAAGAGGACGGCACCAACTTTATATAAGGAGGAAAATCCACCACGGCCACTACCTCGGTCCTTGTTGAATCAAGCCTTGCCTGGCTTGTCCAGGCTCGCCATATCATTCTCCTGATGCTCTTATCGGCGGCCCTTTGCTGAATCTTAAGCATTTTTTACATATGGAGCCAAAAAAAAGCGGGGGCCGCCCAGGCGGCGGAAACGGGGCATGCCGCTCAGGGTAAAAAGACTGGTTTCGGGCTGAAGATTGCTGAGTATTTGGTTTCAGGATAACTGTATTGCTACGTTATAAAAGACCTTATCTTGCTGGCCAATCCCGCGTGGCGATGGATGGGCTGGGCCTGGCTCACCGCCCGGGCCAGGGCCGCCGGGTGTCCAACGATGATGACCAGACGCTTGCCCCGGGTCATGGCGGTGTAGAGGAGGGGCCGGTTGAGCATTACGTGGTGCTCCTGGCTAAGAGCCACCACCACCGCCGGGAACTCACTGCCCTGGGATTTGTGGATGGTCACGGCATAGGCCAGGCTCAGGTCGTCCAGGTCAGTCAGGGCATAGTTCACCATGCGCTCGCCCAGGGCCACCTGGCAGCCCTCTTCGCCCACCTGGCTGACCAGGCCCAGGTCGCCGTTGAAGGCCTCCAAGTCATAATTGTTGCGCACCTGCATGACCTTGTCCCCGGGAGCCAGCCTGCCCTCCTCCTGACCGGCGCTGGGGTTCAAGGCCTGGCGCAGCAGGCGGTTGAGGTTCAAGCAGCCCAGCACGCCCCGGTGCATGGGGGCCAGCACCTGGATGTCGGCCAGGGGGTCCAGGCCGAAGCGGGCGGGCAGGCGCTGGGCCACCAGCCGCCGCACCAGCTCGGCCGCCCGGCCGGGGTCGGGCTCTTCCAGGAAATAGAAGTCCGCCTCCTGCCCTGGCTGGGGCAGCAGGGGCATCTGGCCGTGCAGGACCCGGTGGGCGTTGGCCACGATAAGGCCGGCCTCCTGCTGGCGAAATATCTCCGTCAGCTCGGCCACCGCCGCCGCGCCCGACTCCATGACCTGCTTTAGCACCAGCCCCGGCCCCACCGAGGGCAGCTGGTTGGCGTCGCCCACCAGGAGCAGGCGGGTCTCCGGCCCCAGGGCCTCCACCAGATGGGCGCATAACCAGGTGTCCAGCATGGAGCTTTCATCCACCACCAGCAGGTCGGCCTCCAGGGGCCGCTGGGCGTTGCGCTGGAAGCGCCCATCCTTGGGGCTGAACTCCAGCAGGCGGTGGATGGTGGCGCCGGGCAGGCCGGTGGTCTCTTGCAGGCGCTTGGCCGCCCGTCCGGTGGGCGCGGCCAGCAGCACCTCAAGCCCCATGCGCTGGGCAATGGCGATGATGGCCCGCACCAGGGTGGTCTTGCCCGTGCCCGGCCCGCCGGTCAGCACGGCCAGGCCCGCGCTCAAGACCTGGCTCAAGGCCCTGGCCTGGGCGGGCGAGGGGCGCAAACCGCCTTGGCTGCTGGCCCACTCCACGGCCTTGGCCGCGCGCTCCTGGCTGAGCAGGCCGGGCCGCCTGGACAATCCGGCCAGGGCCTGGGCGGCGCGGGTCTCCAGCACGTGCAGGCCGGTCAGGTAGACCGGGCGCTCCTGCTCCTGAGGCTCCTGCACCAGGCGTCCGCCTTGCAGCAGCTCGGCCAGGGCCGGACCCAACAGGCCGCGCTCCACGCGCAGGTTGCGCGCCGCGCTCTCCATGAGATCTTCGTAGGGCAGGAAGGTGTGCCCCTCTTCGCTGGCCTGGCTCAAGGTATAGAGCAGGCCGGCCTGCAAGCGCCCGGGGTGGTCATGGGCCAGGCCCAGCTTGGCCGCGATGGCGTCGGCGGTGGCGAAGCCTATGCCGCGCACGTCGGCGGCCAGGCGGTGGGGGTCGTTGCGCAGGATGCCCAGGGTTGCCGCCCCGTATTGCCGCCAGATGCGTAAAGAGGTGGAGGCGGGCACCCCATGCCCCTGCAAGAAGACCAGCACCTCGCGCAACTGACCGTGATCCTTGACCGCCTGGGCGATGACCTTGGCCCGCTTGGGGCCGATGCCCGGCACCCGGGCCAGGCGCTCGGGCTGGTTCAGGATAATCTCCAGGGCATCCAGGCCCAGGTGGTCCACGATGGCCTGGGCCCGTTTGGGGCCCACCCCCTTGATCAGCCCCGAGGCCAGGTAGCGGCGCACCCCCTGCTCATCGCTGGGCGGGCGTATCTGAATCTCCTCCACTTCCAGCTGCAACCCGAACTTGGGGTGCAGCACCTGGCGGCCGCTGGCCACCACCTCCTGCCCCTCGGCCACCCCGGGCATGCGCCCCACCAGGGTGAGCAGGCCGGGCTGGCCCGGGGCCTCCAGCTTGGCCACGGTATAGCCGTTTTCCGGGTTGTGGAAGGTGATGCGCATCAGGCGGCCCGTGACCTGGCTGGGCTGGGCGTCCTTCATGGCCGGGGCTCCAGGCCGCACAGCCCGCTGCCCAGCAGGGCGCAGGACTGGCAGTCGTCGGGGCGGGGCAGTTGAGCCAAGTCAGGCTGAGCCGGCAAGGCGGCGATGTCCCGCGCGGCCCCAAGCAGGCGCGCCCGCCACTGCCCCAGCTCTGGCGCGCCCAGGGTCAGCTCGCGCAACTGGCCGCCCTGGCTGGTGAGATAGCAGAGCAGCAGGCGGGGGGGGCGGCCTGTCCCGCCCTGGCCTTGCCACAGGGCCAGGGCATAGAGGGCCATCTGGGTCAAGTAATGCCCAGGCCGCACATGGTCGCTGACCTTATAGTCGGCCAGCAGCCAGCCTCCGCTGGGTTCCGGGGCCAACAGGTCGAACTCGCCGATCATTTCCAGGTCAGGCCCCTGCCCTTCCCCGGGCAGGAAAAGCTGGAAGGGCAGCTCGCGCCGGATATCCCCGGGCGGCGCTCCGGCCAGCCAGGCGGGCAGTTCGGTGTCCCACAGGCCCCGGGCCAAAGACAGCGCCCGCTGGGCCTGGGCTGGCTCCAACTGGGCCGCCTGGGCCAGGCTGGCCAAGGCGCTGGCCAAACCTTGCGGCCCCGCGGCCAGGTCGGTCCGCTCCAGCAAGGCGTGCACCAGGCTGCCCATCTCCGCCCCTGCCCCGCCCGGCTCCGCGCCCGGGCCGCCAGCCTGCCCCAGCCAGGCCGTGTCCAGGCCCCAGCGCCTGGTCAGCACATAGAGCCGGGGGCAGGTGAACCAGTTCTCCAGCCCGCTCACCGATTCGCGCACCCGCGGGGAAGGCGCGCACCTGGGCCGCCAGGCCCGCTCCAGTATCTCCTGGGCCTGGCTGGCCAGGGGGCCTGGCCCATCCGGGACGCTGAACTGGCTGGCGCGGCGGTCCGGGACGGCCTCGCCCCCGCCGCCAGGCGGCTCCGCCGGGCGCAGGCTGGTCTGGGGGGCGGCCAGCACCACCTCGGAGACCCACTTGCCCCAGGAGCCTTGACGCTTGGCCCCGGTCAGGCAGAAGATCAGCTTGTCGCGGGCGCGGGTGCAGGCCACGTAGAAGATGCGCGCCGCCTCGGCGGCCTGGCGGGCCTGCTCCCGCTGGCGCAGACGCCGGAAGATGCTGGAGCCCTGATACTCGCCTTGGGCATGGTCCCAGGGCCTGGCCGCCAGCACGCCACCCGGCCCCACCAAGAGGCTGCCCCCCTGCCCGCCGCCGCCCGCCAGGTCGGCCAGGATAACCGCCGGGAATTCCAGGCCCTTGGCCTGGTGGACGCTCATCAGGCGCACCACCTGCGCGCCCTCGCCCAGCAAGGGGGCCTGGCCTTCGTCCAGGGGCTGGTTGACCAGCGCCCACATGTCCCGCGCCAGTTGGGCCGGGGTCAGCCCAGCGGTTTGGCGGGCGGTCTCCAAGAGCTTGCGCAGGTTGGCGGTCTGCTGGGCCCCGCCCGGCGTGGCCATGAGCACGGGCAAATAATCGGTGGCCTCCAGCAGGCACTCCAGCAGTTCGGCCGGGGCCAGGCGGCGGGCCAGGGGAAGCAGGCCAAGCCAGAGCTCCCGCCAGCGGGCCAGGTTGTGGCGCTCGGGTTCGGGAACCCAGCCGGGCAGATCCAGGCCCTGGCGCAGGGCCTGGCAGAGGGGCAGGCCCCGTTCCTCCCTCCCCGGCGGGTGGCGCATGGCCAGCAGGGCGGCGGAGCCCAGCCCCACCAGGGGAGAGCCGAGCACCCCGGCCAGGGCCTGGTCGTCGGCGGGGTCCAGCACCGCGCGCAGGGCCAGGGCCAGGTGGATTATCTCTTGGCACTGGTAAAAGCCCTTGCCCCCCACCACATAAAAGGGCGCGCCGCTCTGGCGCAGGGCCTGCTCATAGGGCTGGGTCTGGGTCATGCGCCGGAAAAGGATGGCTATGTCCTGGGGTTCCCAGCCCTGGGCCAAGAGGCCGGCCACCCGCTGGGCCAAGGCCTGGGCCTCGGCCTGCCGCCACTGCCCGGCCAGGGCTGACCCGTCCAGCAGGGCGCGGCAGTCCAGCGCCTCCACGGCCGGACCGGGGCGCGCCGGACCGGGGCGCTGGGCCAGTTGCTGGTCAGCCGGGGAAAATATGTGGTATTCTTCCTTGAATTGCTGATTATCGTCAAAGTGTTGAAGCACTTTATCAAATATATGGTTGAAGAAAACCACCAACTCTTCGCTGGAACGCCAATTTGTCTGCAAGGCCACCCATTGCACCCGCTGCTGGGCCTGGTCAAAGGCCTTCTTGTCCGCCCCGCGAAAACCATAGATGGACTGCTTGGGGTCGCCCACCAAAAGCAGGCGCGGCTGGCCGGCGGCCGGGGCGGTCTCCAGGGGACCGGAGGCATCCTCCAGCCCAGCCAGCAGAAAGACCAGCCTGGCCTGCAAGGGGTTCACGTCCTGGAACTCGTCCACGAACAGGGCCTGATAGCGTTGGCGCAGGCTGGCCAGCAGGGAGGGGTTCTCGCGCAGCAGGCGCAGCCCCCAGAGCAGCAGGTGATCAAAGGACAGCACCGCCTGGCGGGCCATCTCCTGGTCCAGGAGGGCCTCCAGTTGCTCGGCCAGGCCCAGCAGGTCATCGGCCAGGGCCTGGGCGGCGGGCAGGTTGGCCAGCCCCATCAGGTCGGTCAGAATTTCCACGCCTTGCTGGCGCTGTTCGGTATAGGGCCCCCAGTTGCCGCCGAACAGCTCCTTCAGCCTGGCCAAGGCGGCGGAGGCGGGCGCGCCCGGCGCGGCAAGGGCGGTCTTGCTCTGGGGCCATTGCGCCACGATTTGGGCGATTTTCGCGCCGTACTTGGTGGTCTTCTTGACGGAGCCGGCCTGCCAGGCCTGGCTCAGCTCGCCCGCCAATCGCTCCAGGGCGGCCAGCAGACCCGGCCAACGCGCTTTTTCTTGCTCATGGGCTTGGGTGGTGTTGGCCCGCGCCTGGGCCGCCGTCAGGCCCTGGGTGCTCAGTTCGCGGTAAACAGCCGTTAGCAGCGAGGTAAGGCTGTTGGTCCCTTGCAGGGGATAGGAGGCCAGGGGCCGGGCCAGCCCGGGCTGGGCCTGGCTTAAGCCTAGGCGCAGCAGTTCGGCCAGGCAGTCGGACAAAAGCTGGCTGAAATCGCGCTCCTCCAGGATGGCGAAGTCAGGGTCCAGCCCCAGCAGCACCCCGAACTCGCGCAAGAGGGCCGCGCAAAAGCTGTGGATGGTGCCGATGGGCGCCCATTCCACGGCCTGGGCCAGGGCGGCCCAATCCGGTCCGCCTCTAGACGAATCGCCAGCTTTGGCCTGTAGTTGGCGCTGGATGCGCTGGCGCATCTCGTCGGCGGCCTTGTTGGTGAAGGTGATGGCCACGATATGCTCGGGGCGCAGGGCCGGGCGGCCGGGCTGGTCTTCCAGCAGCCCCATATAGGCCTCCACCAGACAGCCGGTCTTGCCCGCGCCAGCCCCGGCGGTGACGCACAGGTTCTCGCCCAGTTGGATGATCCGCTCACGCGTCATGGCCGGCCTCCGGCTGGGCCGCGTCATCTGCGTCATGGCCGGCCTGGCTGGCCTGGGCGCAGATCAAGACATGGGGGCAGCGCGGGCAGACCTGAGCCGTGGCGGCCAGGGGGAAGCCGCCTGCCAGCATGCCCTGCCAAACCTCGACTATGCGGTTGAAGATGTTCTCCTCCCCCTGGGCGGCCCTTTGCCGGCGCAGGTCCGGGTCCATGCTGAGGAACCCCTCGCGGCAGGTCATGTCCACCGGGTCCAGCTTGAGGCCCAGCAGGCTGGTGGGGGCCAGGCGTCCCCGCAGGGGCAGGTCTCCCTGGGGCCAGAACTGGGCCGCCCCGGCCAGGTAAAGGGGCAACTGAAAGGCGCTTTGCCCAAAATTGCCCGGTTTGAGCGCGGCGCTCAGGCCCTGCTTGTCGCGCCCGTGCTTGTAGTCCACCACGCGCACGCCCTGCGCCGGGTGGAAATCCAGGCGATCCAGGCGGCCTTGCAGACTGAGGGGCGGCCCCTGTTCCACGGGCAGTTCCAGGCCCTGGCCATCCTGACCCAGGGCGCGCTCCACGGCCCAGGGCCGCCAGGGGTCCATCTCCTGGCACTCCCGCTCCACCAGGCGCAGCAGGGCCTGGCGCAGACCCTGGCCCCGCAACTGACGCACCATCCGGTGCCCGGCCAGACCCTGGGCCTCCAGCTGGGCCTGGGCCTGCTCCAGGCAGCTATCCAAGCGCTGGGCGCGCTGCTGGGCGCTCCAGGCGGGGTCATAGCTATCGGGCGCGAAAAACAATGCCAGGGCGGCGTGCACCCAGATGCCCTCCTGCTGGCGGGCCAGGTCCCAGGCCGGGGTTTCCTCTGGGCTTAGATCCAGCAGGCGGCTATAAAACCACTGGCGCGGGCAGGCGGCGTATTCCTCCAATTGAGAGGCCGAGAGCCGCCGCCGCCGGGGAAAGGCCATGATGGCGTGCAGCAGGTCAAGGGCCGGGCCGGGCCAGGGCGTCTCCAGCGGGGCCAGACGGCTGAGCAGGCCTTGCCAGCGCCGCCCCTGCCCGGGCTCTTGCAGCAGATGCCAGAGCAGGGCGCGGGCCAGGCCGGTTTCCCCGTCCTGACCGTCCGCCGGGAGGCCCGCGGGGCGCGGGGCCAGCAGGGCGCGGCTCAGCCCCGCCCACACGGCCAGGGGTTCGCGGGCCTGGCCCAGGGCGGGCAGCTCCCCAAAAACACCCTCGCGCGGCAGTGGTATCTCCAGCTTGAGTTTCTCCGCCAGCTTACTGAATAAAAATGCGGGATAAAGTACCTTGCCCTGGCCATCAAAGCCTGGACAGCTCAGCACCGCCGCCTGGCGCGTGCGGGCCAGCAGCAAGAGCAGGCGCAGGTTCTGCCCGGAATATTCCTCTTCCTCGGTGCGCCACACCGGCAAGCCAGCCCGCTTGCCCAGGGCCAGGCGCTCTTCCTGGCTTAGCCAGCCAGCCTGAGGCCGGGCCGGGAAGGCCCCCTGCACCAGCCCCCCCACCATTACATACGATAAATCCAGTCCTTGGGTATCTTCCAGACGTAATACCTTAACTCCATTGCTGGCCGCGCCCAGGGCCGCGCCCTCTTTTTCCGCCAAAGCCTGCCTAAGTTCGGCCAATAGCCGGCCAGGCTGCTGCTCCTCCTGGGCCTGAATCTGCAAGGCCGCCGTTTCCAGTTCGCGCAGGCCCTGGCCCAGGCCGCGCAGGCTGGCCATCTCGCGCAGGGCCAAGGCTGGCCCAGAGGGCAGCCCTGGCCAGGCCCCGGCCTGGGGCAGGCGGGCCAGGGCCTGGCCCAGGTCCAACTGGGCCAAGAGGGCCGCGGCCTGGGCGCAATAGGCGGGCAAATCCTGCCGCTTTTCCAGGGGGGCCAGCCAGGCGCTCAGCCAGGCGCAGGCCTGGGCCAGGTCCAGCATCTCCTGGCGCGAGGAAGAGCGCCCGGCCGCCTGCTCCAGCCAGACCCGCGCCGGGGTCTCGCGGGCGTCCACATAGCCCGCCTCCGCCAGCAGGCGGCCGCTGCGGGCCAGGCTCTGGGCCAGACGCCCGGCCAGGTCCTGGCCCAGGCGCGAGGCCAGGCAGGCGCACAGGGCCGGACCCAGATAAGGTGATTGCCAGGCCTGGGCCAGGTCTTCCCGCTGGTAGCCGCCCAGGGGCAGCTTCAGCAGCAGCAGGAAATCCTGGACCAGGGGCGCGGAGAGCAGGGCCTGGGGACGGCGGAACTCCAGGTTGACGCCCCAGCGGCCGGCCACGTCGGCGCACAGGGGGCCGTACAGGCTAAGGTCTGGAAAGACCAGGGCGATCCGGTGGGCGGCCACGCCTTGTCCCAGCAGGTCCAGCACGCGCTCCAGCAGGGCGCTCACCTCGGCGTAGCGCCCGGCCGGGCGCAGCAATTCCAAAGGCAAGGCCTGGGGTGACTGCCCTGGCGGCGAGGCTTCCAGCAGTTCATCCACCAGGCCCGACAGGGGCGCTTCTTCGTTGGGGCCGTAGTTCCAGGCGATATCCACCCGGGCCAGGGGGTCGGCCTCCAGGACCTGGGCGGTGCGGCGCAGCAACCGGAAGACCCCGGCCTGGTCCTGACGCGGATCGCCCAGGCCGAAGCTGACCCGCACCGGCAGGCAAGCGGCCAGGGCGCGCAGCAGGCGCAGGTCCAGGGGGCGCAGCCAGAGGGCCTCCTTGACCTCCAAACTCTGCCAGGCGGCCAGCAGGGGAGGCCGCAGACCCTTGGCCAGGGCCTGCTCCAGGGCGGCCAGTTGGTCGGCCTCGTCCAGTAGCAGCCTCTGTTCCAGCACGTCCTGATAGTCGCGCAGCAGCCCGGCCAGGGCGGCCAGCCTGCCCTGCCCCTGCCTGGCCGGAGCAAAGGCGCGCAGGTCCTGCTGGCTAAGGCCAGCGGCCTTGATCTGCAAGAGCAGCCGCCAGAGGCGATGGGGGAGGCGGTGGCCGCGGGCCAGGCCGCCGAAGGTCTGGGCCGATGAGCTATCTTGGCGAAGAAGCTGATGAACCAGCAAAGGCCCCGCCAGGTCCGCCAGGGGTTTGTGGGTGGAATTTGTGGGTAGCTGGGCGCTCAGGGCCTTGAGCAGGCCATCACGTCCCGCCAAGGTGAAGAGGCTGGGGGCCAAAAGCAGGCCCCCAGGCGCGCCGCGCGCCAGTTCGCTCTGGCGCTGTCGCAGGGCCAGCCGCGAAGGCCATATCTCGGCCCGCGCCCGGCCCGGGCTCATTGGATCCGCTCTGCCAAGTTCAACACCGCGTCCACATAGGGTTGGCTGTGATTGTAGGTGTAGACCACCTGGGCCTGCTGGGCGCGTCCTTGCCCGGCGCGCCAGCCATTCATCTTCAAGTAGTTGCCCACGCTATAGATGGCGTCGGCCGGGGTGAAGAGGTCCACCCTGCCGTCGCCATCGCCGTCCAGGCCGTAGCGGCCTATGTTGCTGGGCATGAACTGGCTCATGCCCAGGGCCCCGGCCGCCGAGCCGCGCACGCTGTGGGGGCTGACGCCCCATTGCCGGGCCAGCCTGAGCAGGGAGGCCAGCTCCTCGCGCGCCCAACTGGCCCGCTTGCGCAGGCGCTGGTCGAACTCGGGTTTGCTCAGGGTGGCTTTCTGCTTGTCGGGCCAGAACTTGGCCATCTCGCGCCTGGCCAGGGGCGAATCCAAGACAGCCTGGGAAGCCAGCACGTTGAAGGCGTTCCAGTTGCCGGTGTAGGTTCCCAGCCCGCTCTCTATGGTCAGGATGGCCACCACCACCGAGCCGGGCACCCCGGTCTGGACGCGGGCCTCGCTCAGGGTCTTGGCATAGCGCCGGGAAAAGGCCTGGGCCTTGGCTATGGTTTCCGGCTTGAAGAACTGCTGGTAGTCGCGGGGTTTTTCCTTGGCCGAGAGCATACGGGCCAGGAGCTGGGCCTCTAAATGCACGCCAGGATGGTTCAGCATGGCGTCGGCCTCGCGGGGGGGCAGGCCGCGCTCCAGCAAAAACACGCGCAAGGGCTGCCACACCGGGTCAAGCGCCCGGGCTTGGCCTGCCCAACAGGCCAGCATGACAAGACAAGCAAGTAAAGCCCCCCATGCGGGCCAGAAGCTCCGCCCCGGATGCTTTGCCAAACACCGCTCTTCTGCTAATCTTTGTTGCATGAGTCCGACCATCCAATTTCCCACGGGAAAGCCGCCGGGCGATGACCACATCATTAGCCAGGCCCCCTTTCGTCTGCGCTGGGGGGATTGGCGCACCACGCGCATCATCCAGGTGCACGTGGCGGCGGCGGCCGTCTATGAGGACCAGCGCCAGGAATGCCTGGAGCAGGGACGCGACCCCTCCGCCCACATGCCGGTCCATTTCAGCCTGGAGGACAGCCTGCACCTTACGGCCCTGGCCCTGCTGCGCCACCGCCAGGACGCCCAGGCCTTGCAGGACGTGACCTATCTGTCCCTGCTCATGGAGGCCCTGATCAACACCCCCTGCGCCATCCTGCGCACCGACCTGATCCGCCGGGTCTATCAGGAGGTGGAGGCCTATTCCCAGCGCCTTAGCCTGCGCTGGCAGGGCCGGGGCAGCCAGTTCATGCTGCCCCTCAACCAGGACGCCCAGGATGCCAACAAGCTGGCCCGGGTTTTGGGCCCCCTGGACAACCTACAGGAATTCTTCGCCGCGCTCAAGGGTTTGGCCCAGGAGCGCCACACAGCCCTGGCCACGGGCTATGTCTTCTACTACCCACGCCTGACCTCGCTCTAGCCAGCCCGATCCACCCACAACTTGGCCGCCGGATCAAGCGCTTA
>CAZLSD010000006.1:34414-37430 GCA_964561775.1 uncultured Desulfarculus sp.
TTAGAAGCTGCGCCAGCGTATGCGCCCCAGGGCCGCCGGGTGTAAGGCCGGGTCAGCATCCAGGGCCACCACCCAGTCCTTGGCCCCCGGGGCCAGCACCCCCAGCCGCCCTTCCAGGCCCATGAGGCGGGCGGCGCGCCGGGTGGCGGCCTGATAGATGGTCTGGGGGCGCAGGCCGGCCTCCTGCCAGCAGGCTATCTCCATGGCCACCGCCGCTCCGTGGGGCAGCTCATAGGAGCCGGCGTCCGTGCCAAAAGCAAACTCCACGCCCAGGGCCTCGGCCATGGCCATGGCCGCGAGCTGCCCCGCATAGATACGCCACAGGTTGTCCCGCACCCGGGGCGCGTGGCGTCCCTGGCGATCCTGGGCATGGGCCTTGATGGCCGCCACGGTGGGGGCCCAGGCCATGCCCTGGCGGGCCATCTGGGCCAGGGTGGGCTGGTCCAGGAAATAGCCGTGCTCCAGGCAATCCACCCCCGCCGCCAAGGCCAGGCGCACGGCGGCCGCCCCGCTGGCGTGGGCGGCCACGGGCAGGCCAGCCTCCCGGCCCACCTCAGTCACCGCCCGCATTTCCTCCAGGCTCACGGCCTGGGGGGCCAGCACCTGGCCCGGATGCTCGAAGTCCAGCAGGCCGGTGGCGAATATCTTGAGCAGAGGCGCGCCCTGGCTAGCCCGCTGGCGCGCCGCGGCCCGGAACTGCTCCGGTCCGCGCAGGCGGTGGGCCAGCCAGCAGGCCCCCTCCCCGTCTGGCCCCAGGCCTGGACCCGAGGAGACCACCCAGGGCGGGGCCTGGCCTTGGCCAGAGGGAATCGGTTTGCTGGGCATGTTGCCCAGGTCGCGCACCGCCGCCACCCCCGCCGCCAGGGTGGCGGCCAGGTTCTCTGGCGGCGAGCCGCCCAGGTACAGGTGTACGTGGGTGTCCATAGGCGCGGGGCTGAGCCAGAGCCCGGGCAGTTCCAGACGCGGCGCGGCCGCTGCCAAGGCCTGGGGCCCCAAGGCCAGGATGCTCCCCTGGCCCAGGAGCAGGGCCGCAACCTGCTCCGGCTGGGCCGTGCCGGCCAGGCCTCCGGCCAGCACGCACAGCGGCCTATCCCCCGCCCCGGGCTGGGGAGCCAAGGTCGTCATGGGCTGACTAGGCGAAAAAGCTAGGCGGCCAGGCGTTTGACCAGGGCCGCGAACTGCTGGCCATAGCGCTGGCACTCCTCCAGCACCCGCTGGTCAGGCTCGCCAATGGCCAAGGGGCCGAAATGCCCGCCCTTGCGCAGACCCTGCACCACCATGCCCTGGATGAGCAAGCCGGTGAGGATGGAGACCAGGGCCAACTCGCCACCGCCGCCGATGCCGCCGGTGCTGACGAAAGCGCCCGCCGGCTTGCCCTCCAGCGCGCCCTTGCCAAAGAGGGGGATGCTGTCGTCGATGAACTGCTTGACCGGCCCGGCCAGGCTGCCGAAGTAGCAGGGCGAACCCAGGAGCACGCCGTCAGCCGCCACCAGGTCGTCCAGGCTGGTCTCGCTGACTTTCTGCAATTTGGTCTCGCAGCCATTTTTTTGCACGGCTTGGGCCAGGGCTTCGGCCATCTTGCGGGTGTTGCCGCCGTGGGAGAAATAGGCTATCAGAACGGTGGGCATCCAAAACCTCCCTGAAGACGTGAGCTGCTTGAGTTAATTATGAAGCCGCGATTATCCCAGCGCCCCCCACAAAACTCTGGTGCGGAGGGTATGGCTGGAACTAGAGGCTGGTCTTGGCTGGGTTGGCCTGCTCCGGGTCCGGCTCGGTCTGGCTGCCGGCAAGCTGCACCAGGGCGGCCGGATCGTGGGTCAGGGCCTCGGCCTGGGCCCTGCCCGGCGGCAAGGCCGGGGCCTGGGCCACCTTGACCTCGCCATCCACCACCCCGCCCGGTTCGATGGACAGCGAGCTGCAATTCAGGTCGCCATGCACCCAGCCCTTGGGCTTGACTATGACCCGGTTGGCGGCCACGTTGCCCTCGATGCCCCCCTCTATGACCAGGGTGTCCTCGCTGTAGACATCTCCACGCACGAAGGTGCCCGCGGAGAGGATGGTCAGGCTGTTGCCCCCCATCTAGCGCCCTCCAATCTTGAGCTGAACATGGCCGATGGCCTGCTCCTGGCGCAGGACCAGCAAGCGGACCTCGCCGCCGCTGGCGGATTTGGCCAGGGTCATGAAGGGCTCGGCCGCCATGTCGATGGCGCCGTCCCGCACCGCCGTGCGCTGCCCGCGCAGGTCCAGGGCCAGGGAAAGGTCGCCCTGGGCGCCCACGTTGGTCTTGAGGTCCATGACCTGCAAGAGCTCATTGGCCGCGGCTGGCACGGTCTCGCCATTATGATAGACCAGCTTGTGCCCGTCGTTGCGTTTGAGCACCAGGTAGTCGAAACGGGCCGGGGCCACCTCCACTTGCATGCCGCCCAGCACCTTGCCCGCCTGGGTGGCCATCACCTGATAGCACTCCACGCCTTCCGCGGTCTGGCCCGCGCACTGGGAGAAGCGGGGCATGAGGTCGCGGTTGGTGTTGATGGCGTGTCCCCGGTCCTCGCCCTGGTTGCCCCGCCCGCTGGGCACGAACCCCTTGAAGTTGACTTGTAGGTTGGACTGGTTGGCCAGGTTGCTGAGCACGTCCACCACGGTGAGGCGATCGCCCTTGACCACGCGCAGGGCTTCTCCATCCCCCACCAGCCGCCGCTGCCCGTCCACGTCCACCATGAAATAGAACAAGCGGGAGCGCACCAGGTGGCGGTGGTTGGGGTCCACCTTTATATCGATCTGGCCTATCTTCTGGCTGTCCTTGCGCACCACGATGTGGGTGTGCTTGTCGATGGCGTGGGTCTGCCCCATGTCGTTCACATTGCCCAGGCCTTCGATGTCGCAGGAGAGCCCGCGCTCATAGTTGGACTCGATGTGCTGCACGGTCAGACGGTCCCCGGGGGCCAGAGTGAGGGCAGACCCCTTGCCCACCACCATGGGTTGCAGGTCATTGATCTGCACCACCAGGTACTTGAAC
>CAZLSD010000007.1:0-37421 GCA_964561775.1 uncultured Desulfarculus sp.
GGGTGGGCGGCGGCTCCGGCGCGCTGGCCAGCGCCTTGATCCTGGGCAAGGGCTCAGAGTCATCAAACCCGCGCAGCAGCACGTCCACGCCCACGGGAAAGCCGGCGGCCTCCGAGGTGAAGCGGCCTACAAATTCGCTGCCGAAAACATATTCGCGCAGGATTTGCACCGACTCCAGTTCCGCTTCCTCGTCAGGCAGCACTTCCAACAGTCGCCGGGAAATGATCATGATCAATTTGCTGCGTGGTCTGGTGATGGCTACGTTGAAGCGTTCGCGGGTGAACAGAAAGCCTGCCTCGGCCCGGGCGAACTCGGGATCGGCCACGGTATAGGAGATGATGACGGCCTCGCGCTCCCTCCCCTGCATGCGCTCCACCGTCTCGACTTGGCAGTCCGCGCCCATCCCCCTTTCCCGCAGCTGTTTGGTTATTTCCCGCACCTGGGCGCGGTGGGGGGCCACCACGGCCAGCCCTTTTTCCCACAGCGCCGCCCCGTAGGGCGCGCCCGACTCGTCCAGCATCCTCTCCACCAGGGCCTGGGCCAGATCGGCCGCCAAGGCAGCCTCGAAGGAGCTTCGGGTGGCCGTGGGCGGTCCGTCGTGCAGCAGGACGCAGACCGAATAACGCGGGTCCAGCGCGGCCGCCAGCCAGCTGTCTTCAATGCCTTGCTCCCAGCCCGCGGCCAGAGGCAAGACGCGTTGCGCCACGGCCGGGGCGGGATAAAACTCGTCGTAGAAAAAATCGGCCGGCGGCGCGGCCAGGGTGGCATTGAGGCGGTAGGTCTCGGTCAGGGCGTATTCGGCCACCCGGGCCGATTGCAGGAAGGTATAGAGGGAGCGGCCCAATTCCTTGCCCTCCACCTGCCACTGGGCAAGAGAGCCGATGGGCGGGAGTTGACGGTCGTCGCCGGCCACGATCATCCTGGCCCGCTCGCCCAGGGGAGCCAGGGCCATGAGCCCCTGCCCCACCTTCATCTGCGAGGCCTCGTCCAGACAAAGCAGATTAAATATTTCCCCGTCCAGGCCGGCCGGGACCCCGCATTTTCCTTGCCCAAGCGCCTTATAGACACCCCAGGTGGTCATGCCGACCATCACGCGCTCTTGACGGAGCAAATCGGCCAGACCAGCCAACTCCACCGCCTGAACGCCGGAGGCTGCATCTTGATCGGCGTCCAGCATGGCCAGCGGGATATCTTCCTCCAGCAGTTCCAGGCAGCGCCTGGCGCCCGCCAGCAAGTTGGCTATGGCGTTGCGGGTGAAGGCGGTGGCCAGCACCCGGCAGGGCCTCTCCTCTTTTTTGCAGACGGCCAGATAGCCGGCGGCCATCCAGGCCAGCAGGGTGGTCTTTCCAGTGCCCGGCGGCCCCAACACCAGGGCGCAACGTTGGCCGGCCAGGCCCTCAAAGGCTTCCCGTTGCCTAGCGCCCAGGCCGGCCAAGCCTTGTCCCTGCAAGGCAGGCATGACAATCTCATGCAGGCTGCGCAGCCAAAGCCTTCGCTCGTCTTCGTCCACTGCCGCCAGACCGGCCGGGTCGGCCAGGAAGCCGCGTATGGTTTGCGGTTTCATGAAACGGCCTTGTCCAGGTGGGCCAGGAAGCCGCATAGCCGCTCTGTGTTGACGTCGGCAAACCCCCGATCCAGCACCCAAGATTCGGGAGCGGTCTCCCGCTGAAGCCGTTGCATCAAGGCTGACTCCCAGACCTCACGGGAGAGGCGCAGACGGAGCAACTCGTAGTCGTCGCCGGCTTGGGGCGTGGCTATCTTGGCCGCCAGGCTTTTCCACAGCGCCGGGTCCAGGAGATGGTCAGGATGGCCGTCGGAGAGAAGCAGCGCGTCATCATCGCGGAGCAGTTCGTTCTCCCTTGCCTCGGGCGGGATGCGCAGCAGAAGCTGGCATCCTCCCCGCCGCCCGGGCCTGACCTCCAGCAACTCCAGCCCGGCCAGGCAGAGGCCCCGGGAGCGGCGTATCTCCAGCGGCTGGGCCAATCGATGCAGGGCTTTCAGCAGGGAGACGCGGTTTTCCAGCAAGGCTCGCGCGCGCAGCATGTCCAGCGCGCCAGTAGCCAGCGGGTCGAAGTCGCGATGCAGCCTGAAGGAGGCCTTATTAAGACGCAGGAAGCGTTGGTCGGGCGGCAGTTGCTGGTTGGCGGCCTCCAGCCACTGGGTCAGCCCCTGCATGGCCCACAACCTGGCCTGGACATCGGCGCGCACTTCCCGCCCGGAGATATGCCCTTCCGCCATTTCCCGGCACACGCTCAGATTCAATCTGGCCGAGAAGGGCCTGGCGAACAAACGCCCGGGCACATAGAGGTGCTGGGGAGCGGGTTGCAGTCTGCTCATGGCCTGGCAGACTCGGGCCAGGTCATAGGAAACCTTGGCCGGAAGGACGGCAATCTCCTCCAGGACCCTGCGCAGGGAACTGGCTGGCAGATGATGGTAGCCGTGATACTCCGGTTCGGGAAGCACCGCATCGGGGGGGAAGAGCCGGAGCAGGTCCAGCGCGCCCTTGAGCAAATCCGGCCGCGCCAGGCGCCGCCCCAGGGCCTGGGCCAGGTCCACCGACTCGGCGGGTTCATATACGAAAATATGCAATATCTCGTGCGCGCCGGTTTGATTAGCCTGATGGGCGGCCCGCAGCTGTTCGAGCAGCACGCGCAGAACTCCGGCCAAGGCCCGGCCTTCTTCGCCGGCGTTTTTCACCAAGGCGATCTCCTGCGCCACCTTCTCGCCCCCCCGTGTAACCAGGATTCCCAAGGCGGCCAGGCGATCGGCCAGAGGGTCGCGGTCGGCCACCAGGAACACCTTGGTGTGCGACAGAGGAGGCATGCGCAGGGTGACCTGCCCTGGCCTGAGCCGGGCCCGGCCGTCGAGCAGCGCCCCGGCCCGTGCCACCAAGCGGCGGCCCTGGGTGGATAGCTTCCAGTCCTCCAGACGGCCATGCAGGATATCGTGCCGGCTGGCCCACAGCGCGCCCAGGTCCTTGATCCCGCGTTGCTTGAGAACCGTTTTTGTCTGATGAGACATGCCAGCCACGGCGCTCAGGTCCCAGCGCTCCCTGGGCAAGGAATCATCAATGGCGAGGAGGCAATGGGGCAGGAAGGCGCATTGCTCGCACTTGAAGTAAATATGAAATTCGGTATCGTCCCGCGCGGGGGAAACCTGGCGGGTCAAGGCCTGCCCCAGTTCCCGGCTTGCCCAATCCTTGATCACCGATTCATAGCTGCGCAGGCGAAACGCCGTCGGGAAATAGACGGCTTCTCCCGCCTCGACCTGGGGTGAGCGATGCCAAATCTCGCCCAGGGGATCAATCTCGGCGCTGATGCTGTTGTCCTGCAAAACGCTCCTGAGCATCCAGGCGTACCACGCCAGCTGCATTTTGTGGAACGGCAAGGCCAGATGAGTGGATTTGATGTCCACCAAGCGGAATACGCGCCTTGCGCCTTCCTGGCGGGCCAGGAGCACGTCCACGATTCCGCGCGAAAAGCTGACCAAGTCCGGACCCAGGCCCAGGTATGCATGGAGCGCCGGCGTGGCGTTGATCTGCAGCTGGCAGGCCGCGTTGTACGGGATGCCGTCCTTGAGGAAGCCAAGCGAAGCCGCCTCGCTCAGGCATCTCTCGCCGGGTGGCGGAGCCAGCAGGCTGACCTGGGGGTCGGCGATCAACGCCTGGACCACCCTTTCCTCATAGTCGATGCCAAAGGCGGCCCAGGCTCCCGAGGCCTCATCCTCAAGGATGGGAATCGCCGTGCGAGCCGTCTTATCCATGGTCTCATAGACGAACTTGCGTTGGCAGCGATACTGGAACCAGGACTTCACCGAAGTTGCGCTCAGAGACAGCCGCAAGATTCACCCCCCTGAGGCGGCGCGGTTTCACGCCCGCGTTGCCACGACCTATCCTAGCCTGATCTTGAACGCCGTAGAGACGCTGTTCTTGCGCAACCAGGCCAAGGTATCGTCGCTCAGGTCGGCCAGCGTGGCCATTCCTTCGGCGGCTTTAAGCAGGAAGCCTATCAGCTCTTCGCCGCCTCCTTGGGATTTCAAACGGGAGCGCAGTTGCAGGCCTCCTTCCTTCAAGCGCTCAAGGGCTTGACGTTCCTTCTCCCCGGGCGGAAAAATCGAGGCCAAATGGTTAGCCTCGGCAGCTACAGCGATCATGTCTTGGCCCAGCGGCTTGGTGATGGTGAGTTTCAGCAACACCCTGCCCATGTTTTCCAGCGGCTGCGACTCCGCCTGGCAACTTTTCCGCCAAGCCTCACGCAGCCTCGTCTTGAGACTGCCTATCGCCGTCTGGGTTTGGGGCCAAACATTTGCGCGCCAGGCCTTAATATCCTCAGGCGTTCTGGCCGCGCGCAAGGTTCTGGCCGCTTTGCGCAGGACGGCGGCGTTTGCGCGCAAATCCTCCTGATCGGCTGCGGCTGCCAAAATTTCGGCGCCCTTGATGTCCTTGAGGTCGCCTATGCATCGCGGGTCGTCACGCACCGCTTCCAGAACCTGGCGCAGTTGGGCGCCGAATCGCCTCTTGTCCGCGCCTAATTTCAGGTCGCCACTTTTTCTCCAAGCGCTCAACTGGGCCAGCATGGCGCGAGGATCATCAAGTTGCTCTGCCACGTCTGTCATCGGCGCTCACCTTTTTGTAGAATGGCCTGGGCCGCGTCCTCCAAAATATCCGCCACCTGATCCAGCCCGTAGTCCTCCTTTTGCTCAAGGTCGGCTATCCAGGCTTGCGCGTTGCGGTATGCTTCCCTGACGGCCTTGGCGGCCTCTTCCACCGCCTCGCGCAGTTGCTCGGCTTCGCTTGGATTCACCCGCAAAACGCGCATCAAACATCGACGCGTCTCGCCCTCGTCTCCGGCCTGGCTCAGATGGCGAAGCGCTTTCTCCATCTCCCGCATCTTGGGGGAAGCGAAGGAGCCGGATACCGCGTGTTTCAGGTCGTTGCTGGCCTGATGCCAGCGGTGGGCATTGGCCGCACTAACTAACTCCATGTCCACCTGCAAGACATCGGGGAAGGCAGCCTCCACGTCGGCGAGAAAGGCCTCGGCATCGTCGCCTCCAGTCATCTCATAGACCTCTCGGGCCAGTTCTCGCAGCCGCTCGTCCTCCGTTTCCACCACCGCAGAGAACTGCCCGGCAAAAGCAGCGGACAATTCCGCCACAAACTGCAACCTGTCGAACGGCGAATGCAGCCTACCCTTACCCTGGGGCCATGCCCATTGACCTGCGGCCCAACGTTCGGAAAGGCCGCAAAGGATGGAGGGGTCCAACAGGTTTTCGCCTATGCCTCGCCCCCTGGGTTTTTGCCCCACGCGAACTGTTTCGCAAAGCAAGTCTGCCAGATTTTCGCGGTAGACGGACCAGCGTTCCCCCAACTCGGCCCAGCCGGATTGCCGATGGGCCAAGTTGGGCCTCTCGTCACTCAAGCAGGCCCTCCATTGCGCCAGCACCTCGTCATCCGGCGTGGACCTTCCGCTTAGCCAGCTGCCGGCCAGGAGCATTCCCAGGCACATCTCCTGCGGATCGCCCCCCAGGAGGTCAACTAGATCACGGTAGATATTGTCGAGGTGCTCACGCAACAATTGGCCCAGCCAGCTTTGGAACTCCGCCAGTTCGGCGAAAAAGGGAAGGCGCTCCTCGATGGAGCCGCCTTGTCCGTGTTCCAGCCAGGCCATGGCGCATAAACCCCTTTGGCTCATGGTGTCGGGGGGCAGCCCCAATTGTACGCTTCTGATATTGCCGCCACCCTTGGAGCCCTGGAGGAATACGTTTTCCTTGGTGACCACCCAGTGCCAAAGCCAGTGTTTGACACCCAAAGCTTCGGGTGACAGGGCTCTAACCGCCTTGCTCAACAGGTCCTGCCAGCAACTGGCCTCGCTCAAGCGCTTGCCGCTGGCCCAAAGATTGAGTTGCCGGCAGCGTTCCACCCATTCCTGCGGCAAAGTGAAGCCCAGGCGCTGAGGTGGTTGGGTTTGGGCGGCTGGTTGGGGAGGGCTGGCCGGGCGGGCAGGCTGTATACCCGTTTTTTTTGGCCGGGGTGTCTGAACAGCTCCGAGCGTCGTCACTACTCCATCCCCCGGCCAGGGCAGCCCAAAGGCCGCCATGACGCCGCGGGGCACTCCGGCATAGAACTGATGACCGTCCTCTTCGGTCTTCAATCCCCGGCCGCTCAACTCCCCCCACCAGGCTATGGCCCGTTGAAGACGTTGCCGCTGGTCTTCATCCTCCAGGCTCGCCAGGATATCGGACACGTCGGCGCTGGGGGCATCTATTTCCAGGGAGGAGCTTTCTATGCCGGGGTTGGGGAATTTTCCTTCCACCAGCGCCTGGCGGTGATGGAGTATCTCGGAGACGATGTCTCGCAGCAGGGCGCGGGGAGTGCGCAGGCTGCGTTTGGCCTGGGGATCGCGCATCTGGTTCCAAAACCGGTCCAGGGCCTTCGCGGTGAAGGGGTAGAGCCCGACCGGCCCCTCGGCTATCCCCGGGATATCCAAGCCTCCAAAGGCGTCATGGCATTCAGCCATATGGCCACAAGCGGCGCAGCGATTGGGACGTTCTCCCGCCACCCCTTCCTTGGCCCAGTCGTTGACCGCGCTCTCGCCCAGGCGTATGGCATTGAGGTAGGTGGCCGCCAGAAAGTGGCGCGCCCTTGGTTCGCCCAGGAAATGGGTGCGCCACTGCCTGATATCGAAACTCTGGCTGGTCAATCGCAGATGTAGGTGGATGCGATCCCTAATGTTGCCCTGTTTCTCCAGGAACTCGGAGTAATAGTAGGGGGTGAGCCCCAGCACGGCCACCAGATCGCAGAGATCGCCGTGCTGGCTGGCCTGGGAGTCGGGCAGCAAGGCCTCCAGCAGGGGCCGGTCCACGCCCTGCAGGTTGGTTATGTCTTCCAGGAGCAGCACCAGGCGCTTGCCGTCCCGGCCTAGGCGCTGGCGCACCTGCAGGAAGCGATGCTGCAACTGCCCCTGGGTCATACCCAGCAAGCCCTGCACGGCGTACTGGCAACGGGTGTTCAAAGCCCGCAGTAGCCTGACTGAAATGGGCGCGCGATCCGCTAGCATGCGAAGTTGAGCATCGATGCCGTCGGCCTCCTGGGCCACCTGGGCTACGTGGGCGTGTTCATCCCGCAGCTTCAGGAAAAACCTACGCGCCTTGATATTGCCGAATTGTCCCTCATTGGCCAGCAGGGCGATCATCTGCTCCAGATGGGAAGGGATAAATCGGGCTATCTGCTGATCGCGCTGCCCCTCCGCTCCCGAGAGGATGCGCACCAGATCCTGCGGAGCGTTCCACTCGGTCTTGAGCACCTCCTTGTCCAGCAGGCGCCAGGCCTGGTTTTCATCCAGCCACTCGGCATCCAGGGGAAGGGCCGAACCTTGAGGGAAGGCCTCCAAGCGGCAGGTGGTGATAAGCTGGGCCAGGAAGGCCATGGCCTTTCCCTGTTCGGAGAAGTCCGCTACTTGCCCCAGGTCTCGCAGCGGCTCGGCATAGGTCGGCCCCAGGTTGGCGCGCAGACGTTCCAGCGTCCCCAATAGGCTACCGTCGCTGCGCGGCACCAGGACCACGTAGTCGGCTTCCTGAGCCGGCCATTGGTATTTCAGCCACTGGATCAAGTGAGACTTGCCTGAGCCCGGCTCGCCTTCCACCAGGGCCAGAGCGTGCCTGCGCGAGCGCAGCTGCTCCAGCACCGCGGCTTCGGTCCTGGCTCGCAGGCTTTCTTGGGCCGCGATCACCTCGAAGTCGTTGATGGGCAGGTGCACAGCAAAAAAGGCGGCGCGAGAATGCGTGGTGGCCTCGGTGCGGATGAAGCAGCCGATTTCCCTTTCCTGCCAGCAAGCGAATTTCTGGAAGCTCATACCGGGGCCTCCTCTCCCAAACGCACGCTGGCAAAGGAGGGCGGCTCCGGCCTTCCCGGCGCCAGGCGGCGGGCCTCAGGCCTGTCGCCGCCCTCGTAGCCCAGGATCAAAATGCGCCGGCGGTGCAGTTCACGCAAGGCGTTGGACAAGACGATGGAGGCTTCCCGGGTGGCTGTCTGCCCGGCGCGTTTCCAGGCGTCCAGCCACAACTCGCCACCATCCAGATAGGGCATGGCCTGGCCCAGCTTGTATATAAACGCCGGAGCCGGCATCTCCTGGCCCTCGGCCAGTTCCGGTATGGTCTTGGCCACCCGAGCCAGACGATGGACCGGGTGGGGGATGAATCTGGCGATGCCGGTCGGTCCGGGCATGCCCAGACCCAGGGCGGTCATCCAGTCGACCCACACTGGCCACTGCGTGTCGTTGAAAAAAATCGTCTTGCCCTGAACGTCGGGCCTGGCCAGTACGTCCCTGAGCGGGTTCCAAGGATTTTCACCCAGCCAAGCGCTCCCCTTGCTTTCCACCAGCACCACCATGGCCGCGTAGATATCGAGAAGTTCAGCCTCCGAGGGTGAGCGACGCACCGCGTCATGGAGTTGGTCCAGGAATTCCTCGCGCCGGCCCGGAACCGGCCGCACAAGATGCCATCCATCCGTCTGGATAAAGCCGAGGCGCTCGCCCAGCGCGCGCAGGTTGCGGACTCTTTTCTTGAAGTCGTCCTTCCTTTCCCCGCTGGCGGAGGGGAGCAACATGATAGGGGCCATCCAAGAGAAGACCTTCTCCGGCTCAACCGGCTGAGGTTGTTCCCCCAAAAACCGCAGCAGGGCCCAGAGGGCGTCCTGGCGAGATTGCGGGTCCGAGAGGGTACTCACGCCTTGTCTCCTTCCGGCAACGAAACCGATGCCCTTATGGAAGCCACCTCATCCAGGTATCGACCCTCCACCAAGGCGCCGGGCAGGGCTACCCACCATTGAATGCAGCAGCGATCAGACCAGTTTTTGGACCAGCGCCAAGCACGGTCCAATTCATGGGCGTTGCCCATGGGCGCGACCAGAGCCGTGGAAACCGCCAGAGGGAGAAAAGCTGCCTCGCCAGCGCCCACCTGGTCCCAGGTAAGCACCCAGCCCGGCCGTCCTTGCATTTCCGCCAGCGCTGTTGCCACCTGAAGGGCCAGGGAAACGGGAACCACGAACTGGATCACCGCCTCCTGTTCAGCCAAGTGGCGTACCCAAGCCCGGCAGCAGCTCAGGCTCCCCAGGCTTTCCACTATCCCCATCCGACATGCCGGCCAGTCCTGCCTGTGCGGAGGCCAGAGCACCTTTCCTCCACGGTGTATTGAAGTTGTTGCAGGGGGCAGCCCATCAGCCCGGCAGGGGAGACAGCGACCGCACTCGGCAATTTGCGGACGGCCTGATTCCACCTGGGCAAAGATGCTCTCCAGCCGGCATCGTTGGCGGCTCTGCCAAATATCCATAAATTCTTTTAAAGAGTTAAGGGCGCTGGCCTCTTCATTTTCGCGGTGGGCCAGTATGCGCTCCAGGGCTTGAGGAGCGCTGGAGCGGTCCCAAAGGTCCTGGCTCCCTGGGGCCGCCGCCACCTTCCAGGCTTCTCCCGCCTCCGGACTATCCAGCACCTCCAGGGCAGCGAAACGCTGCAACTGAACCAAGAGCGACTTGTTCCAGCGAATATTCAAGCTGCCGGTGTGGAAGTTGTCCAAGTGCTCGCCCTTGGCATCCAGGGGCAGGAGGTAGGCAATACCCTCAGCCTCGGCCAGTAGCGTAGCGCCTTGCAGCAACGCGTCCCAACGGTATTTGGCGGTCTCTGCTTTCATGGTGGAGCCCAATGCCAGCTCCCTTGCCAGCTGCTTATCTTGCTGGCAAGCCAGGAGCAGAGCCATGGCTTGCCGGCCGTCCCTGCCGGCGCGGCCTATCTCCTGGTAATGGCGCGAGGCGTTCTCCGGCAAACAGGCATGAATAACCGCCCGCACGTCAGCTTTGTCCACGCCCATGCCGAAAGCGCTGGTGCCCACCACCAGGTCCAGCCCGCCGGTCCGCCAACTCTCTATGATCCGTCTGCGTTCCTGGCCCGGGGTCTGGCCGGTGAAGAGCCCCAGCCTGCGGTAGCCCCGCTCATGGCGTAGTTGCTCATACAACCTTTTGGCGTCCTCGGCCCGGGTGGCGTAAACAATGGCGGGCCGAGGAAGAATATCCGCCATGGCCAGCACAGCGCGGTCCCGCTGGGCCTGGTCCCGGAAGAAGTGCTCGATGATGTCAAATTCGCGTCGGGGAAGGCCCTCGATTAGCTCCCGCCAGCATGCGTCTCCGCTCTGGTATTGCTGCCGGAGCAATTGCAGGGTCTCGTCGTCCACGGTGGCCGAGAGCAGGGTCACCATCAGTGCCGGATTGTGGCTGCGCAGGAGCGAGACCAAGCCGGGGATGCGCTGCAGGTCCGGGCGAAAGCTGCGGCCCCAGGTGGCCACGATATGGGCCTCGTCCACGAACAAGCCGCGAAGAAGCCCTCTGGCCGCCAAGGGACGCTGG
Organism: uncultured Desulfarculus sp.; assembly: GCA_964561775.1. Taxonomy (GTDB): domain Bacteria; phylum Desulfobacterota; class Desulfarculia; order Desulfarculales; family Desulfarculaceae; genus JACRDC01. The sequence continues at coordinate 10,391 of CAZLSD010000007.1, forward strand.
GGGTGTTCCAGGGGCAGGGCTGTTTGGCAAAGGGTCTCCTGCATGTACCCCAACGCCATCTCGGGCGAGAGGATCAAGACCGGTATCAGGCCCTGCCGGAAATCGCGCGCGATATCATCGCGCTGGGAATGGTTCATGCCGCCCACCATGGCGCGGGCCTTGTCCAGGCCGGGCATGCTGCGCATTGACAACTCATGATCCAAAGCCAGGGCCACGGTGGGCGCCAGCACCACGCATACCGATCTGACCGCCAGGGGGTCGCGCTCTCTCCACCAGAGGGAGGCCAACTGGAAGAGTAGGCTCTTGCCCGAACCCGTGGACATACTCACCAGCAAACCAGCGCCGGGCGGCATGGATATCTGGGTCCGGACCGCCGCCTTCTGGGTGGGATTGCGATAGGAAGAGAATTGGGTCAGCCTGAGCAGCAGACCATCGGCCGTCGCAGGATCGTCATGGCGCCGAAGGCGGGGGTCAACTGGCCAAGCCGCGCGGAACTGCTCATCCAGCTCCGGGGGCAGGCCCGGAGGCAGGCCGGCTAACGCCTCCGCCAGCCAAGCGCCGTTTTGTCTGGCGATACGCAGCCCGAAGCGCTCCGCCGGGATGGACTCCAGGTCGTAGTCCTGCTCCGCCAAGGCCAGCTGGCCGCCGGCCAGGCGCAGAGCCTCCCGCAGCAGGGCCCCCCGGTCGGCGGGAGATTCCGCCTGGCCCAGGCGCAGCAAGGCTTCATCCCTGCGCGCGTCCAGCCAGACCTGGTCGGTTTGTTGGCCCACGCCTGCTAGGCCAGCGTCACGATGGCCAAGGCGTCGAGCCTGGGAGACAGGCTGGCCATTTTTTTCAGCACCGCTCGCCTAATTTCCATTTCCTTTTTGGCACGCTGGCGTTCTGCCTCCTCGCCCTCCTCAAGCAGGACCTGGTAATAGGCCAAGTCCGGCTTCCAGGCGCGCTCCAACTTCTTGCTCGCGTTCATCCCCAGGTCGTTCACCTCCTTCGACACCCGATCGACGGCTTCACGGATAGCCAGACCCAAGCTGGGAAAAAACTCCGCGTCCTTGAGCAGCCTGGCTCTTTGGTCCGAGATATCCTCATCTCCCAATCTAAAGGAAAAGGGCTCCTCCAGGGCCTTTAGCAGCATGGGGTCATAGAGCCTTGACCAGCGACGCGTGTTCTGCTCCCACTCCAGCACAATGAGGCGGGCCTGTCTTCCCGCCACCCCCCGCGCTCGCGCAACCATCCCCGCGGGCAGTTCCAGAGATAACTCCACGAACTCGTCCACCAACAGGGCCATGGCCAGGAATCTTCCACGGTAGCGGGGCGCCACTTTTTTGCGAAAGAAAGCGAATCTTCCCAAAAGTGAATCTTCCAGCATGGTCAGGGCGCCGTCCACCAAGCGGTGGCCAGGCTGAAGGAATTGGGCGGCTTCATGTTCGAGCGCCTTTTTTCGCTGAAGCGTCGCCCTGAAATGGCCGTCGCCCTCTACTCCGGGAATAGGGCTGTCCAGCCATTGCGCCTGGTGCTGGACCTTGAGATTGAGTCCATCACGCTCCACCTTGACCCCCAAGGCCCGTAGCCAATGAATGATCGCGGATGGCCTCTCCCCTGGGTTCTCCAGCGATTTAGCCAGTTCCATGGCCCGCAGCAGTTCGGCCTTGGAGGTGCTCAACTCCAGGCCGGAGAACTCCAGCTCTTCCTGGCGGAAGCTCTCCACCTGGGCTTTCAGGTTTTGCAGAAGCTCCTCCGCGCGGGAGCTTTGTTCCAGCAGCCCCGCCTGCAACTGCTTGACCAGACCGGGGATCATGAACTCCAGCCCGCCGATGGACTGGGTATAAACCCCGAAAACATCCCGTTGGACCCGATGCAGGATTTGTTCAGTCCTGGACGGACCCAGGAGGACCACCGAACGCACCGGTTCCTGGGCCGGGCGGCCGATTCGGTCGATGCGTCCGATGCGCTGTTCCAGGCGCATGGGCGACAGGGGAAGGTCAAGGTGCAGGACGGCCCAGGCCTCCTGAAAGTTGCGTCCCTCGCCGCCCAGTTCGTCGCAGACGAGCACGTTGACGCCCTTTGCCGGAGAGGTGAAGTCCAAGGCGGCCTCCTCCTGCTCGTCGTCGCCCATCATGTGATGGAAACAGCGGACCTTCAAGCCTCCCAGTTGTTGGAGATGGTCGGCGAACTCCTCGACCACGAAAAAGTCCTGGGTGAAAACCAGGAATTTGCGGCTGGGATCCTGGGCCATTTCTTCCTGCAGCCATATGGCAGCCCGGCGGTGCCTGGCGGGGACCGATTGATCGGTCGTGCTCCAAACCTTGACCAGTTGCGCCGCCCGCTTCAGCCAGGTCATTTCTTCCAATTGCCCTGATTGGGCTGGGGGAGGCAGGGCCGGGCAACGCAGGGCGGCGTTGGCCAGGAGATATTTTTCCTCGACTGGGCCGGGATCGCTTTGCCAGGAAACGGCGAAGCCAGTGTCGGCGGCGGGTGTCTTGTCCCCTTTCAGGGCCTCCTGGCGTATCTGAAGGAGTTGACCCATCAGGGAAGGCGTGGTGGCCGCCACGCGATGCAGAACCGAGATCCAGGCTTGCTGGTCGGCGGAGGCGGGAGTTGGCAGCCTGTCCAACAAGGAGCAAAGCTCCATCTCGCCTGCCCCTGCCTCATAGATAAGCTCGGCATGCAGGATTCGCTGCGAAAAGCGCTGTTCCAGGGAGTCAAGGGTGCTGCGCCGGGTCCGTATGATGCGGTTGTCCAGACGCCATACCTCGCGCGCGTAGGCTAGGGCGCTATGCAGCTTGTCCAGCGCCGGGGCGGGCGGCAACTCCGCAGCTTTTTTGAGCAATTTGGCCACGCGCGGGTTGGCCCTGACCTTCCCGTCCAAGCGCTGGGCCATATCCTCGATGTCATCGCGCTCCACCGCGGAAAGATCGGCTTCGGCATCCTTGAGATCGGCCTCCAGGTCCACCATGCTTTCCCATATGCGGCGACGGGAAGAAACGCGGGCTTCAACGGCGGCTTCATCCTGGGGAGAGTATTCATCCGGCGCAACCAGTGAAAGCAGCGCCGCCAGGCCTCCCGCGCGCCGGCGGGAAGGGGTGGCGGACAGAACCAGCACGTGATCGGCGCGGCGGCACAGGGAGTGCACCCACCCATAGAGCGGGTGGGCTGCGTTCAAGTGATGAGCCTCGTCGACCACTACCGTCTGCCAGGCTTTTTGCGCCAAACGGTCGCACAGCCCGGGCTTGAGACCGAGAGCCGTCATTGAGACGATCAGCCGGGAGGAATCCAGCCTGCGCCGCAATTCCTGTTCAGAGGTAGCGCTGATATCCACGAAGGTGAATACCCGAGAGCCGAAACGCAGGTAGAGTTCGCGCCACCATTGGCGGACCATGGACCCTGGGGCGATGACCAGCACTGGCATGCCTGGGCGCTGATGCCAGAGAGCTTGCAGGATAAGGCCCGTCTCGATGGTTTTGCCCAGGCCGACTTCGTCGGCCAGGATGAAGCGCTGCAAGCGATCGTGCAGCACCCGGCGCGCGGCATAGAGTTGATGGCCCAGGGGCCTGACGCGCGCGCCATACAGGGTGGGTAGTCCAGCGGCCTCCAGGTGCCAGCCCGCGGAAGCCTCGCGCAAGGCCTTGCGGCTGTAAAAGGCCGAGGGAGAAAGGGCTCCGGTCTGCCGGCAGTCTTCCAGGCATTGGGCCCAGCCCGGCGGAAAGCCATCCACTTGCACGCGCGCACACCCTTTCCGCTCGCCAGTGGCGGCGGTGAAGCCATGACTTGTTCGCTTGGCAAGGGGAAGATGGTCGGCAGAGAGCGTCCCTAACCCGGAAAGGCTGGTTGGCGAAGGCCGCCCTATGACGAAATATCGGCGACTGCCGGACTAGCTGTTCCCCCCAACACCCAAAACACGTCCAAATCTTTGATGACTTGGGATGTTGTCCGGAGACAACGTCTAGCGAGCATAAAACACTCTATTGGGCTGGTCAAGAAACTGCCAACGCCAAGAAACGCTTGCCTCGGGCACGGTGGGTTGGTCGGGTGCGGCGTCAAACGCCGCGACAGCGCATGGAGCGTGCATAGGGACGCCGTTCCGGACGCCCAGGGAATTCGAGGCTGAAGCGCTTCAGACGAGTCCCGTACTCCACGGGAGGTTTACATGGCTTGTGGCGCCCTATTCTTCGTTTTGCAAGCGGTAGCCCACCCCTGGCTCTGTCCGGATGTAGCGGGGTCTGGCCGGGTCGGGCTCCAGCTTGTGGCGCAGCTGGTGCACAAAAATTCGCGGATAGTGGGCCTGCTCGGGGTTGGCCGCCCCCCAGACCGCGCGCAGCAGTTGGCCATGGGTCACCACCTTGCCCGCGTTGCGGGCCAGGTAGGCCAGCAGCTTGAACTCGATGGGGGTGAGGCGGACCTCCTGCTGGTCGCGCCACACCTGGCGCCGCTCCATGTCGATCTTCAGTCCGCTGGTTTGGAACAGAGCCTCGGCCTCCCCGGCCGGGCGGGCCGACCTGCGCAGGGCGGCCCGGATGCGCGCGTTAAGTTCCCCCACCGCGAAGGGTTTGCTCAGGTAGTCATCGGCCCCGGCGTCCAGGCCGTCTATCTTGTCCCGTTCCTTGTCGCGGGCCGAGAGCACGATGATGGGAACAGCCGACCACTGGCGCAGGCTGGCAATGACCTCCAGACCGTCGCGGTCGGGCAGGCCCAGGTCCAAGAGCACCAGGTCGGGGTTGTGTCCGGAAGCCAGGGACAGGCCCTCCCGAGCAGTGGCCGCCTCCAGCAGACGGTAGCCCGCCCCTTCCAGGGCCATGCGCAAAAAGCGGCGTATGGGGGCTTCGTCCTCGATGATCAGGATCAGCCATTGGTTCTGGTTCATGGCTCGGGCGATTCCTTGCTTGGGGAGGCGGCCTCAAGGGGCAGGGGCAGGCTGATACGGAACGAGGCTCCGCCCCCCGGGCGGTTCTCGGCCCAGATGCGTCCGCCGTGGGCCGTCACTATGGCCTTGCAGATGGCCAGGCCCATGCCGTGTCCCGGGCTGCCCCCTCCGGTCTTGCCGCGATGATACAGTTCGAAGATGGACTCCCGCTCTTCCTCGGACAGACCAGGCCCCTGGTCGGCCATTTCGATCTCCAGGGACTCGCCCGCGCTCCAGGCCCGCAGGGTGATATCGCTGCCGGCCGGAGTGTACTTGAGGGCGTTCTCCAGCAGGTTGATGAAGACTTGGCCCATGAGCGGGGCGTCCAAGGGCAGCATGGGAAGGTCGGCGGGCATGTCCACCGTGAGCAGCCTCCCCTCCAGGGCGCGCTCCAGTTGGTTGAGAGCCGCCCCCACCACCTCTTCCAAGGGCTGCAATTCCCTTTGCAGCGCCACGGCCCCCGCTTGCAGGCGGGTGACTCTGAGCAGGTTGTTGATGAGCCGGCTTAGGCGCTCGGCCTCGTCATAAATGTTCTCGGCCAGTTCCATGATTCTTGGCCGCGGCAAATCGCCACCCAGTTCCATCACGCTGCTGGCCGAGCCCATGACGGCGGCCAAGGGGGTCTGGAAGTCGTGGGTCACCGCGCCCAGCAGGGCCGAACGCATGCGTTCGGTCTCGCCCTCCAGGCGGGCCTGCTGGGCCTGCTGCTCCAGGCGCTCCACCTCCAGGGCCATGGCCAATTGCCCTGACAGCGAGAGCAGCAGGCTGGACTGCTCCGGGCTGAAGAGGCGTCCCGTCTGGTGGGGCCGCACCTGCAACACCCCCACCGGTCCTTCCAGACCCAGCAGGGGGACGTAGAGGGCCTGGCAATAGGGCAGGTTCTCGGTGCCCCAGCCGGCGGGCTGCCCCAGGTCAAAGGCCCACTGGGCCACTCCGCGCTCCTTGCCGTCGGCCGGCGAGGAGCCCTCGGTCTGGCCGGCCGCCGGCGTCAGCCGCCCGCCCTGGTCCGGCAGCAGCCCGGTTACTTGGCTGTCGAAGAGCTGCCCCATGCGGCTGGCCGCCACCGCCAGCAGGTTCTGGGTTCCGCGCTGGCGGGCCAGCTGGGCGCTCAGGCTGTGCATGATCTCGGAGCGCCGCTGCAAGACCCTGGCGGTTTCCACCCGCTCGCTAAGATAGGCCGCCTGGGTGGTGATGACCAGGGCCACCACCAGCATCACCGCGAAGGTGACCAGGTACTGGGTGTCGTGCACGGCGAAGGTCAGCACGGGCGGCACGAAAAAAAAGTCGAAGGCCGCCACCGACAGCACCGAGCAGGCGATGGCGGGCCCGCGCCCGAAAAACAGGGAAGCCGCGGTCACCCCCAGCAGATAGATCATTATTAGGTTGCTCAGCTCCAGCAGGTCGCTGGCCATATGACAGAAAAGAGTGGCCAAGGCCCACACCCCCAGCGCCCCGGCCCAATTGCGCCAGTCAAGACGCTGGCGCTCGGGCGCGGCCGGAGGCCGGGCCTGCTCGGATTGAAGGTGACGCGGCCTTATGATTTGGACGTCGATCTCTCCGCTCTGGCGGATGAGGCGATCCACGAAGCTGCCCAACAGGCGCTCCCGCCAGGTGCGGCTAAGGGGCTTGCCGATGAGGATGCGGCTGACATTGCGCGCGCGGGCGAACCCCACCATCTCGCGGGCCACGTCGTGCCCGGCCAGGGTCATGGTCTCGGCCCCCAGTTGCTGGGCCAGTTGCAGATTGCGTACGGCCCGGTTGCGATCCTCGGCCGGCAGGGCGGCCAGGGCCGGGGTCTCCACGTAGACGGCGAACCAGGGGGCTTTTAGTTCATCGGCCTGGCGTTTGGCCGCCCGCACCAGGTCGGCCGAGGAGGGGGCCGGCCCCACGCAGACCAGCAAGCGCTCGCTGGTGGGCCAGGTGGCCTGGGCGGCCTGGCCATTCCGCCAGGTCAGGACCTCGGCGTTGACCCGGCGGGCGGCGGCGCGCAGGGCCAGTTCGCGCAGGGCGGCCAGGTTGGCCGGACGGAAAAAATTCTGCGCCGCCCACTGGGCCTGGTCCGGCACATAGACCTTGCCCTCGCGCAGGCGCTGGAGCAGGTCTTCCGGAGGAAGGTCCACCAGCACGATGGCGTCGGCCCGCTCCAGAACCGAGTCGGGCACCGTCTCGCGCACCGCCACCCCGCTGATGGCGGCCACCAGATCGCTCTGGCTCTCCAGATGCTGCACGTTGAGGGTGGTGTAGACATCGACGCCGCGATCCAGCAACTCGAACACGTCTTGCCAGCGCTTGGGATGGCGGGAGCCGGAGGCGTTGCTGTGGGCCAGCTCGTCCACCAGCAGCAATGATGGCCGGCGGGACAGGGCGGCCTCCAGATCGAATTCCTCCAGCAGGCGTCCGCCGTGCTGGATGCGCCGGCGAGGCAGGGACTCCAAATCCCCCAGCAGGGCCTGGGTCTCGGGGCGGCCATGGGTCTCCACCAGCCCGGCCAGCACCCGCACCCCCTCGGCCTGGCGGGCGCGGGCCGCCTCCAGCATGGCATAGGTCTTGCCCACGCCCGGCGCGGCGCCCAGGAAGAGACGCAGGCTGCCCTGGGCGCGCCGCCGCTCCTCCCGCCGGGCCAGATCCAGCAGAGCCTCGGGGTCGGGGCGCTGTTCGCCGCCAGGCATCAACGACCCTCACCGCCGGCCCGGCCGTCGGCCAGGGCCAGATTGAGCAGCAGCACGTTGACCCTGGGCTGTCCCAGCAGGGCCAATTGGGGGCCTTCGATATGCTTTTCCACCAAACCCCTCAGTCTGGCCGGGTCCAGTCCGCGCGCGCGGGCCACCCGCTCCACTTGATAGAAGGCGGCCTGGGGGCTTATGTGGGGGTCCAGGCCGCTGGCCGAAGCCAAGACCAGGTCCATGGGCGCCGGCCCCTGGGCGGTTGGATGGGCGGCGGTCAAAACGGCCATCCGCCGGGCAGCCGCCTCAAGCAAGGCCGGATTGCTGGGCCCCAGGTTGGAGCCCCCCGAGGCCGCGGCGTTGTAGGGGGCGGGATTGGTGGCCGAGGGGCGTCCCCAGAACCACCCGGGCCGGTCGAAGAGCTGTCCGATCAGCTCGGAGCCCACCACCGCTCCCTGGCGTTCGATCAGGCTGCCCGCGGCCTGGGTCTTGAACAAGACCTGGCCCAGACCGCTGACCACGGCCGGATAGGCCGCGCCGGTGAGCAGGGTCATGCCGAGCAGCAGCAGGGCCGCGGAACGCATCGAGTCCATCAACTCGCGCATGGCAATCTCCCTTAGGCCAAGCCCAGCTTGACCAGAATTAAGTCTATCACCTTGATGGCGGGAAAGGGCGCCAGCAGCCCCCCCAAGCCGTAGATGAGCAGGTGGCGGCGCAGAACCTGGGCCGCCCCCTGGGGACGATAGGGCACGCCCTTCAAGGCCAGGGGTATGAGGGCCACGATGATCAGGGCGTTGAAGATGACCGCCGAGAGCACGGCGCTGCGCGGAGAGGCCAAGCCCATCAGGTTCAAGGCCCCCAGGGCGGGATAGACCCCCACGAAGGCGGCCGGGATGATGGCGAAGTACTTGGCCACGTCGTTCATGATGGAGAAGGTGGTCAGCGCTCCCCTGGTCATGAGCAGCTGCTTGCCCGTCTCCACGATATCCAGCAGCTTGGTGGGGTTGGAGTCCAGGTCCACCATGTTGCCGGCTTCCTTGGCCGCGCTGGTGCCGCTGTTCATGGCCACCGCCACGTCGGCCTGGGCCAGGGCCGGGGCGTCGTTGGTGCCGTCTCCGGTCATGGCCACCAGCCGGCCTTGGGCCTGCATCTCGCGGATCAGCTGGAGCTTGGCCTCCGGGGTGGCCTCGGCCAGGAAATCGTCCACCCCGGCCTCGGCGGCGATGGCCGCGGCGGTGAGGTGGTTGTCGCCGGTGACCATGATGGTCTTGATGCCCATGCGCCTCAGCTCCAGGAAGCGGTCCTTGATGCCGCCCTTGACGATGTCCTTGAGCCAGATGGCCCCCAGCACCCGGCCGTTCTCGGCCACCACCAGGGGCGTGCCGCCCTCCTTGGCGATGTGGTTGATCAAGGCGTTCATCACCTCGGGGAAGCGCTCTCCTTGCTGGGACACCAGGGAGCGGATGGCGTCCACCGCGCCCTTGCGGATGGAGCGGCCGGGCATGTCCACGCCGCTTAGGCGGGTGTAGGCGCTGAAGGGGATGAAGGTCGCCGCCTGATCCAATTCGGTGGCGCGCAGGTCGTACATCTGCTTGGCCAGGACCACCACGCTGCGCCCCTCTGGGGTCTCGTCGGCCAGGGAGGCCAGTTGGGCCGCCTCGGCCAAATGGCGGGGGTCGACCTCGGGCAGGCACACGAAGGCCGAGGCCTGGCGGTTGCCCAGGGTGATGGTGCCGGTCTTGTCCAGGAGCAACGCGTCCACGTCGCCGGCCGCCTCCACCGCCCGCCCGCTCATGGCGATGACGTTCTTCTGGATCAGGCGGTCCATGCCGGCTATGCCGATGGCCGAGAGCAGCCCGCCGATGGTGGTGGGGGCCAGACAGACAAAAAGCGCCGCCAGCACGGCCAGCCCCACCGGACGCCCCTGGCCGGCCTGCTCCACGGCTGCCGCGCTGAAGGGCAACAGCGTGGCGCAGACCAGGAGAAAGATCAGGGTCATGGCCGCCAGGAGTATGGAGAGGGCTATCTCGTTGGGGGTCTTGCCCCGCTTGGCCCCCTCCACCAGGGCGATCATGCGGTCCAGGAAAGTCTCGCCAGCCTTGGCGCTGATGCGCACCACCAGCCAGTCGCTCAAGACCCGGGTGCCGCCGGTGACGGCCGAGCGGTCGCCGCCAGCCTCGCGGATGACCGGAGCGCTCTCGCCGGTTATGGCGCTCTCGTCCACCGAGGCCGCGCCTTGCACCGCCTCGCCGTCGCCGGGGATCATGTCGCCGGCCTGCACCAGGACGAAGTCGCCTGGCGCCAGGTCCACCGAAGGTTTTTCGCGCACCACCGACTGGGGCCGCCACACTCCGTCGAAGGTGGGCAACTCCTTGGCCATGGTGGTCTGCCGGCTGCGGCGCAATCCGGCGGCTTGGGCCTTGCCCCTTCCCTCGGCCACCGCCTCGGCCAGGTTGGCGAAAAGCACGGTGAACCACAGGCCCAAGGACACCGCCGCGATGAAGTCCGGCGTCTCCCCCACCGGGGCCACCAGCGAGTTAACGAAAAGACCGCTGGTGAGCAGCGCCCCCACGTACACCGCGAACATGACCGGGTTGCGCGCCTGGGCCCTGGGAGAGAGCTTGCGCAGGGACTCCCGGAACACTTCCAGAAGCATGCCCGAATCCAGCTTGAAACCGCCGCGTCTATTTTGAGACATCGCTGCTTCCCCTTTGCTCATCGCGCAGGCATCATCAGATGCTCCGCCACCGGCCCCAGGGCCAGGGCGGGCAGAAAGGCCAAGGCCCCCACCACCAGCACCACCGCCACCAGCAAGGCGCAGAAAAGAGGCGTGTGGGTGGCCAGGGTGCCGGAACCGGGCGGGGCCGTTTTTTGCCCGGCCAGCGAACCGGCCAGGGCCAGGACCGGGATGGCCACCCAGAACCTGGCCGCCAACATCACCACTCCGCCCAGCACGGTGTAGAGCGCTCCCGTGGCGTCAATCCCCGCGAAGGCGCTGCCGTTGTTGTTGCCCATGGAGGAAAAGGCGTAGAGGATCTGGCTGAAGCCGTGGGGGCCGGGGTTGGAGGCGGCGGCCGCCGCCGGGCCGGTCACGGCCAAGGCGGTGGGGATGAGCGTGGCGAACAGGGGGATCATGAGCGCCAGGGCCGCCATCTTGATCTCGAAGGCCCCGATCTTCTTGCCCAGGTATTCCGGGGTGCGCCCCACCATCAGCCCGGCGATGAAGACCGCCACGACCACGAAGCAGAGCATGCCGTACAGCCCCGAGCCCACGCCGCCGAAAACCACCTCGCCCAGCTGCATCATGAGCATGGGAACCAGACCGCCCAGGGGAGTGAAGGAATCGTGCATGGCGTTGACCGAGCCGTTGGAGGCGGCGGTGGTGGCCACCGACCACAGCACCGAACCCGCCACGCCAAAGCGGGTTTCCTTGCCTTCCAGGCTGCCGCCAGCCTGGTCCAGGCCAAGGCCGGCCAGCATGGGGTTGCCCTGTTGCTCGGCCCAAAGGCCCAGGCCCAGGGCCGCCATGAAGAGGGCCAACATGGCCAGGAAGAGCATCCAGCCCTGCCGGCGGTCCAACACCATCACCCCGAAGGTGTGGCAGAGGGCGGCGGGTATGAGCAGGATGGCCAGGCACTGGAGAAAATTGCTGAGCGGGGTGGGGTTCTCCAGGGGATGGGCCGAGTTGGCGTTGAAGAATCCTCCTCCGTTGGTGCCCAGCTGCTTGATGGCCACCTGGCTGGCCGCCGGTCCCAGGGCGATTTCCTGGCCCCGCGCGCCGGAGGCGTCGGCCGGATCCTGGGCAAGCATCTCTTGCAGGGGCTTGGCCTCCACCTGGGCGGAGAAGGTCTGCGCCACCCCCTGGGAGGCCAGGAGCAGGGCCAGGGCCAGGGCCAGGGGCAACAGCACATAGAGCGTGGAGCGCACCATGTCCACCCAGAAGTTGCCCAGCAGCGCGCTTTGCCGCCGCGTCAAGCCCCGGACCAGAGCGGCCATGCAGGCCATGCCCGAGGCGGCGGAAAGGAAGTTCTGCACGGTGAGCCCCAGCATCTGGCAAAGGGGGCTCAGGCTGACCTCGCCCGAGTAGGCCTGCCAGTTGGTGTTGCTGGCAAAGCTGACCGCGGCGTTGAAGGCCAGACCCGGCTCCAGGCCGGGCAAGCCCAGGGGGTTCAAGGGCAGATGCCCCTGCGAGCGCAGAATGGCGTAAAGGAGCGCCGCGCCCAGCATGTTGAAACAAAGCAGGGCCAGGGCGTAGGCGCGCCAGTCCATCTCTTTCTGGCGGTCGATGCCGGCCGCCCGGTAGACCAGCCGCTCCAGCGGCCCCAGCAGCTTCTCCAGTCCCATGGCCTTGCCCTGATACACGCTGGCCAGATACCTCCCCAGCGGGGGAGCCAGGACCAGCAAGACGGCCAGGTAAAGGCCCATCTCCAGCCAATTCGTGGCGTTCATTGGAACAGCTCCGGTTTCAGCAAGGCCAGGGTCAGGTAGACCCCCAGGCCCAGGGCGGCCAGGCCAAAGACCCAATACCAGGCCTCCATCAGCGCCCCTCCCTTCTTTTCAGGCGGCCTAGGGCCTCCACCAGGCCCACGCTGGCCAGGGTGAAGGCCAGCAGCAGCGCCACCATCAACAAATCTTCCATGGATGTCCTCCTGCCAGCGCCTTGTCGCGCGCCAGTTTGTTGAACCCAAGGTACGGGAGGGGGTGTCAGGAGGTCGTTGGGATTGGCCGCCGGAGCGTAAAGAAGTTGTAAATTTGCCCGGCTGATCCGCGCGTGCGGAACATTGCCTGGCCTGGCCAGCGGGAGGTTTTAGCACAGGAGGGGGAAGGGGCCGGAGGCATCCAGGACCAGGGGCCGAAGGGTTGGCAGAGGCGCTGGGCGCGGGGGCGGGCCCTGACGCAACGGCGCGGGCAGGAGCACCGCGCCCAGGTAGATCACTCCCAGCAGGGCCTCGGCGCTCCGGCCCGCGCCGGCTTGATCCGATGTTATCGCTAGGCCGGTTTGCCGGCCCTGCCCCAGGCGTCGGCGGCCTTGATCATGTCCAGCACCAGCGCGGGCGAGGTCTCGCAGGGCTCGTTGTGCATGCTCTCCCCCGCCGCGCAGGCCTTCTCGGCCACCTTGAGCAGGTCCTGATCGCTGGCCGTGGCCAGACCCAGCTCGGCCAGGGTGGTGGGCAGCCCCACCGCCCGGCAGAAGCCATAAACCTGTTCCATGAGCGCGGGCTGCTTGTCGGTCAGGAACAGGGAAACCAGCACGCCGAAGGCCACCTTTTCGCCATGATAATATTCATGGGTCTGGGGCAGGGCGGTCAATCCGTTGTGAAGGGAATGGGCCGCGGCAAGACCCGCGCTCTCGAAGCCCAGGCCGCTCAGCAGGGTGTTGGCTTCCACCACCCGCTCCAGGGCTGGGGTGACGGACCGGACGGCGCAGGAGGCCAAAGCCGCCGGACCATATTCCCGTAAGGTGTCCCAGCAGAGCCTGGCCAGGGCGTAGGCGGTCATGGAGCCAAGCGCGCCGGCGATGTTGGGGGCCCGCTTTTCACGGCAGGACTCGGCCTCGAACCAAGTGGCCAGGGCATCGCCCATGCCGGCGGCCAGGAAGCGGGCCGGAGCCTGGGCCACCACCTGGGTGTCCACGATGACCGCGTCCGGGTTGCGCGGAAGAATATCGGCCCGCTGGAACACGCCTTGCGGGGTGTAGACCACGCAGACGGAGCTGCACGGCGCGTCGGTGGAGGCTATGGTGGGGGCCATGATGGCGGGAACCTGGGCCAGGTGGGCCACGGCCTTGGCCGCGTCCAGGGTCTTGCCTCCGCCCAGGCCCGCCACCAGGTCGCAGCCCGCCTGACGGCACAGCTCAAAAAGCCGCTGTATCTCGTCGTCGCAGCATTGCCGGCCAAAGGGCTCGACCAGCACCTGGCAGCGCTCCTTGAAAGCGGGCAAGAGGGAGGGCAGCAGGGTCTTCCGGGGGTGGGGCGAGGCGATCAGAAAGACCTTGCGTCCCAGCCTGGCGCATTCGCCGCCCAGCCTGGACAGAGCGCCCCGGCCCTGCACATACCGCCCCGGAAACAACGTCACGCTTGTCATGGCAAGTTCCTTGATTTGGACAGGTTCAATGGGCCTGCGCGGGTTGCCCCCAACAGGTCCGGCCATCTTTAAGGCAGCTGGCGGCCGGCCGTGCCGGAGCGCCGCCAGTTGCCGCGTTTCATATAACGGCCGCCGGGCAGCGCTGTCCAGTATTTATCCAGGCCGCCCGCCCCGCCGCTGAATCAGCACGGCGGGCTAATTCTTATCGAGCACGCCCCTGATGGTGGCCAGCAGCTCCCCTTGCTTGAAGGGCTTGGCCACGTAGCCCAGCGCGCCCATCTCCAGCGAGGCCTTGACCTGGCCGGCGGGGGAATAGCCGCTGGCGATGACGATCCTGGCCTGGGGATCGAACTCCAGGATGGCCTTGATGGCCTTGTGGCCGCCCATGCCCGGCATGCCCATGTCCATGACCACCATGGCAAAGCCGGCGGGGTCGGTCTGATATTTGCGCAGAGCCTCCTCTCCGCTGGCGGCGGTTTCCACCACATAACCAGCCCTGCCCAGGGTGCGCGAGCCCAGTACGCGCAAGGGCTCCTCGTCGTCCACCAACAAAATTCGTTCATCGCCTTGCAGGGACTGCTCTCTTTGCTCCTCCTCCCCGCCGGCGGGCCCGGCGCTCTGGCGCTGCGCGGGCAGGTAGACTTTAAAGACCGCGCCCGCGCCCAGCTCGCTATGGCAATAGACATAGCCGCCATGGGCCTTCACGATGCCGTAGACGGTGGACAAGCCCAGGCCGGTGCCCTTGCCCATGTCCTTGGTGGTGAAGAAGGGGTCGAAGATCCTCTCCACCACCTTGGGCGGCATGCCCTGCCCGGTGTCGGAGACCTGGACCAGGACATAGGGGCCGGGGGCCGCCTCCCGGTGCTGGCGGCAGAACTCCTCGTCCAGGGAGACGTTGCGGGTCTCTATCATCAGCCTGCCGCCTTCGGGCATGGCGTCCTGGGCGTTGGCGGCCAGGTTGAGGACCACCTGCTCCATCTGGGTGGGGTCGGCCAGAACCATATCCAGGCTGGAGCCCAGGCGGGTCTGGATGCTTATCATCTTGGGCAGGGTGGGCTCCAGCATCTGGAGGGTTTGCAGCACCGTGTTGTTGAGGCTAAGCGGCTTCTGCTGGAAACTTACCTTGCGGCTGAAGGTGAGGATCTGCTTGACCAGGTTCCTGGCCCGCTCGGCCGCGGAGATTATCTGCTCGATGTCCGCGGCTCCCCGCCCGCCCTCCTTGAAATCATCCTTGGCCAGTTCGGCGTAACCCAGGATCGCCCCCAGGATGTTGTTGAAGTCATGGGCTATGCCCCCGGCCAGGGTTCCGATGGCCTCCATTTTTTGAGCCTGTATGAGCTGGCCTTCCAGGCGGTCCCTTTCTTGCTGAGCCTTCATCCTCTCCGTGATGTCGCTGTCCGAACCCCGGTATCCCTTGAGAGAGCCGTCGGGATTGACGATGGGCGCGCCGTTGGTGGAGAGCCACACCAGGTTCCCTTCCTTGGTCAGGGCGGGGTTGAGCAGGCCCTGGAAGGCGCCTCTTCGCTGGAAAACCTCCAGGGCCGAGGCCTTGAACTCCTCCCTGCCCTCCAGGGGGTGCAGTTCGTAGAAGTGGACCTTGCCCACCAATTCCTCGGGCTTGTAACCCAGCACCGTTTCGCTCACACCGCTTAAGTAGGTGTAGAGCCCCTGGGCGTCCACCTCCCAAACCATCTCGCGGCTCAGCCTGGCGATCTGCCGGAAGCGCTCCTCGCTCTCGCGCAGGGCGTCCTCGGCCAGCTTGCGCTCCGTTATGTCGGTTAGGTGGGAGATGAAATAGCTGGGCCGTCCCTGGGCGTCCCTGACCAGGGCCAAGGAAACCTGGCCCCACACCACATGGCCGTCCCGGTGGAGGTATCTTTTTTGGATGACCGCCGATTCGCTGGGGTCCGCCGTCAGCCGCCGCATGGCCTCCATGCCCAGCTTGCGGTCCTCGGGATGGGTCAGGTGGTTGATGCTCATCCCCACATACTCATCGGCCGCGTAACCAAAGGCGCGGCGGAAGGCGGCGTTGACCCGCAGGATGCGCCCCTGCAAGTCCACCAGGGCGATGCCGCTGTTGGTCTTCTCGAAGGCCAGGCGAAGCAGCTCCTCGCTCTGGGCCAAGGCCTCCTGATCCTCCAGGCGGCGGGTGATGTCCTGCACGGTGGCCACGCGATAGATTATTTCTCCGTCCGCCCCGCGCACGCTCACCAAGTCCATCTGGACGGGAAAGACCGTGCCGTCGGCCCGCTGCATGCGGGTTTCATACTGTGTCTGGCCCTCAAGGTCGGCCTGGGCGATATGCTTGAGAACGCGCTGATGCTCGGCAGGGTGGTAAGCGGAAAGGATGGGGCGTCCGGTGATATCCTCCACCTTCAGGCCGTGCATGCGGGCAAAGGCCGGGTTGCAGGCCAGAAAGGTGTTGCCGCCCGGCAGGCCGATGGCCATGCCATGGGCGCAGAACTGGAAGGCGTCCGCCCAACGGCGCAATTCGGCCTGATCCTGCTTGAGCTTTTCTATGTCGCGGGTGATGGACAACACGCAGGGCTGGCCATCCAGGGTCAGCATCACGGCCGACATCAAGCCCGTGATGGTATGCCCATCCTTGCAGACGAACTTGATCTCCCGGTTGGAGACCCTGCCCAGCTTCAGCAGGTCGTCCACCACGTCCTGCCGATCCTGGGGGTTATGGTACACATTGATTTCCAGGGAGGTCTTGCCGGCCAGTTCCTCCTGGGTATATCCCAATATCTCGATAAAACCCTGGTTAATTTCCAGCAAGGCCCCGTCGCTGGCCCTGGTCAGGCATATGGCGTCGGGGCTGGTGCTGAAGGCCAGGCGGAATCTTTCCTCGCTGTGGCGCAAGGCCAATTCAGCCTGCCTCTGCGCCGTGATATCCCGGGCGGCGGCGTAGATCAGCTCTCCCATGGGGAAGGAGCGCCATTCCAGCCAGCGGTAGGAACCGTCCTGGCAACGGTAACGGTTGGTGAAGTTTTGTATCTCGTTTTGTCCGGCCAGGATGGCCACCGCCTCCAGGGTGGACTCCTGGTCCTCGGGATGCACCAGGTCCATGAAGCTGGCCCCCTCCAGCTGGGCCAGGGGATAGCCCAGGGCGCGCTCCCACTGGGGGTTCAGACGCCGGAAATAGCCCTTGGTGTCGGCGATGCAGAGCAGGTCGAGATTGCTGGTGAAGTAGCGGTCCAGTTCCTCGTTCTTGGCCCTGAGCGCGGCCTCGGCCCGCGCCCGGGAGAAGACCTCCACCATGGTCGGGGCCAGGGCCTCCACGGCCTCCATATCCTCGGGGCCATAGCCGCCTGGCCGGTTGGCCAAGGCCAGCACGCCCACCGTCTGGCCCTGGCGCTTTAAGGGAACCGCCAGGAAGCAGCTCACGGAGGGATGGCCAGGGGGCAGGCCCCTGCTGCCGGCGTGGTTGGCGGGGTCGTTGGTGAAAAACCCCTGCCCGCTGGTCAGCCCCTGGCCAAAAAGACCAAGAAGGTGCAGGTTGGCGGAACGCGGGCAATGCCCTGGCTGGTCATTCATCCGGCAGGCCTCCCAGCCGGAATCGTTGACCGCGACGCCGGAGTAGGAGCCGTCCGCGGATATCTCGCCGTAGAACCCGAACTGGCTGCCGGTGATCTCCTGGGCCACCCGCAGGCAGGTGCGCCCCAGTTCTTCCTCCGATTGGGTGGTCAGGGCCTCGCGGTAAATGTGATTTATGCCCTCCAGCAGGGCGTTCTGCCGTTCTATCTTGGCCTGATACAGCTTGCGCGTGCTGATGTCCCTGGCCAGGGCCAGAATGAGCCGTTGCCCGCCCAATTCCAGGGGGCCTAGGCTTACCTCCACGGGCCAGACCGAGCCGTCCTTGCGCAAAATATCGGTTTCGAAACGGCAACTCTTGCCCGGCTCCAGCGACTCCCAGAACTCCTGCCGGTGGTTGTCCGCTTGCACCAGGGGGGCTATGTCATGCACGCGCATCCCCAACAGTTCCTGCCGCGTATAGCCCACGGAGTCGCAGGCGGCCTGGTTGAGGTCGATGATGCGCCCTTCCATGTCGTGCAGAAAAATGGCGTCCGCGGCCTTGTCCGTCACCAGGCGGTAACGCCTCTCGCTCTCGCGCAGGGCCAACTCGGCCGCCTTGCTCCTGCCCAGGGCCTGCCCCACCAGCCCATACAAAAGCGCGGCCGAGGCCAGCACATAGAACCAGCCCTTGAACATGGAGACCCTGGTCATGGTCTCCTGGTCCTGGAAGATGCCTGCCGCCAGCTGGTCGGAGAAGAGTATCCACAGAAACCCCAACATGGCGTAAAGAGAGGCGATCTTGAGCGGGGTGCGCTGCTGGCCGCCATGAGGCTCGTCTGCCTGGATTCTGCTCATCTGCATCATCCGTTCGCGTGGTTTTCAAGGTGTGGCCAGGCGCTGACCGCGCGGCTGGCTGGGCGCCCACAGGCCAAGTCACCCAATCCTCGGCTGGCCCCCATAGACTGAGGCCAGGATATGTGAACGGAAACGGCTACTAAACGTGAAAGCCGGCGAGGGCTGCCAAGGGAAGGTTTAGCAACTGGCGTGCCATCATGTGCCATTGGTGTGAATAACTTATTGCTTTGATATTATGGAAATAATTACGATGTCCCCGGGCCGGGGCTGTTCTTTTCTTGCGGAAGGAAAGAGTTATTCCTATTTAATGAGACGGAGTGTCTCACGGCGTGATACAAACCGGCCGGCGGGGTCCATTCTCCCCGGGGGGTGTCAAGTTGGCAGGGCTGGCCCTGGGGAGGGATGCTCCGTCTCCCCTCCCCAAGGCCAGCCCTGCCCTGCCCCGCCTGGTCAGGCCTGGCCGCCGGCCTGGCGCAGCATTCCCGCCTCCGGGGCCGGCTCCACATCCCTCGCTTGCTCCTGCGCCGCCCGCGACTGGCGCAACAGGGACTTGCACAGGAAGTGTATGGCCTTCAAGGAGGCGATGGGCGCGAAGGAATAGACCCAGGCGGCCTTGTCCTGGCATATCACCTCCGGGTCCACGCCCCGGCCCAGCATATCCAGCATCTGTTGGTGGTACTCCATGGCGGCGGCCAGGGCCTTTTCCAGATAGGCCCCGCCGGCCAGGTCCACCGCTCCGTTATGGCTAAGGAGGCCCAGGCGGGCGGGCAGGCCCACCATGCGCCGCAGGCTGGCGCAATAATCGTGCAGGGACGAGAAATAGTTGGGCCACATCACCTCCAGCTCCGGGTCGTAGTATCCCGTCATGTCGCCCAGGGCCATGACGCCCTGGTTGGCCTGATAGTAGGAGACATGGTCCGCGCAGTGCCCTGGCGTGTGCAGGGCCTGCCAGGCCACGCCCTGGCCCAGGTCTATGACCTCGCCGTCCTGGACCACCCGATCCACCTTGAAGCCATACTCCGCCAGGGGAGGGGGCATCTCCGCGATAAGGCCGTTGCGCAAGAATATCTGGCTGATCATGCGGTCGGCCGGCAGGAACTGCTCCAGCAGGCCGCCGCTGGCCAGGCTGGCCGCGGCCCGCGGCCCGGCGATGACCCGCAGGTGGGGCCACAAGAGCCGCAGCCGCGGCAGGGCTCCTATGTGGTCGGCGTGGGTGTGGGTCAGGGCCAGATAGCGAATGCGCGCGGGGTCCAGGCCAAGGGCTTGGATTTGCCTGGCTATGATGCCGGCGCTGGCTCCGGTCCCTCCCTCGATCAACATGGCTTGCTTGCCCAGGGACAGATAGACGGGGAATTTGATGGTTCCCAATTGGTAGAGGGAAGAGGCTATCTCCTTGGGCTCCAGTATCTTGTCCTGCATTTCCCGGCCTTTTTTCTCTTGGGAGGTTGTTCCCCGCCACGGAGCAAGGGAATAAAAAAAGGCCGTGGGCATCTGCTGCCCACGGCCTTGGTGAATCTATCTGTGAACCAAGCTAGGCCATGGGCATACCTATGAAGCTGCTAAAGTAAAAGTAAAAGTTGGAGCTGATGAAGCGGTAGGGATTCATGGATTGCGCCGCTCTGCTCCCAAGACTGGCCCGGCCAGACAAAGCAAATGGTTCAGCTTTGTTTAATAGACCGGCCCGCCGCGTCTGTCAAGCTGTTTCCAGGCGGGGCGGCGCTTTAAACCGGCCGTGGTTTCCTGGCCTATTTCTCGTAGAGCCGCTTCCAGGGACTTTGCCGGTCCTCGTGATAGCGGCGCAGGGTGTGGCGCAGGGCCATCACGGCCATGACCGCGCAGTGATGGTGATCGCGGGGCAGGCCGCCCAGTTCTTCCTCGATCTGCTCGGCCTGGATGCCCGCCACCTGGTCCAGGGGGCGGCCCTCCATCAGGCAGGTCAGGGCGCTGCCGCAGGCCACGGTGTGCGCGCAGCCCTGGGGCATGAAGCGCACCGCGCTGACACGGCCGTCCTCGACCCGCATGTACAGCTCCATGGAGTCCCCGCAGGTGCCGCTGGCCTGGGCCGACACCGCCGGAGGTGGCAGCACGCCCAGGTTGCAGGGACTCATGGCATGCTGCAAAAAAGCCTCGCCGGCCGGGGTCTCCTGGTGTTCATGGTCATGATGGCGCTGACCGCCTTGGTGCTCTTCCATGGTTTTCCCTTCCGACAACGGTGAAACCGGCGAGCCCCTTTGGCGGCGGCTCGCCGGTTTATCCTCAGTTCAACATGCCGCGCCTAGCGCAGCGAGTAATGGGCCACGCCGTCCTTGTGGGTGCGGGTGATGAGCCCCTCGGAGACCATCTCGCGCAGCTTGCCCACGAGATTGCCCTCGTCCTCCTTGAGGGTCTTGGATATCTCGCCCAAGACCATGGGCTGCCGGGTCTTGCGCATGAGCTGGGCCATGCGCACGCCCACGAACTCCTCGCTGATGAGGTCCATGAAGCTCTTGTCGAAGGACATGGCGTTGCGCTGGTCCCCGGGATAGACCTCTTCCCAGGGGCGGCGCAGGTTGGCGCCCAGCACCCAGCGCACGCGGGCGTTGTTCACGGTGTCGTACATGCCCTGCAGGCGCTCCATGGTCAGCTCGTCGCGCTCGATGGGCCCCAGTTCGGCCAGGGTGCGCACGAAGCCCTCCACGGCGGCGATGTACTGCTCGGGCTGGTTCAAGTCGGCGTGGGCCAGGGCGATGCGCCGGCGGTCCAGGCCGCACAGGGTCAGGAGCTTCTTGATGAGGTTGACCCGCGACCAGGTGTGGTCCAGACCATAGGAGTGGTGGCAGTCCTCGGGCGGGCAGCCGATGAGCAACAGCCCCGGCGCGCCGTCCAGGAAGGCCCGGGCCATGACCATGGGGTCCAACTGGCCGATGCAGCCCACCCGCAGCAGGTAGGCCCGCGGGTCGTACTTCATGCCCTTCAAGCCGGCGTTGTCCGCCGCGGCCAGACCGCCCCAGGCGCAGCCGAAGGCCAAGGCCTCCTGGGGAGCCAGACGCTTGGCAAGCTCGGCCACGCGGGCCTCGCGCTGGGCGGTGCTGTTGTTCTGCAGGGTGAGCGCGTGATAGGGGCAGGCCGCCGCGCAGGTGCCGCCGCCGGTGCAGACCATGGGGTCCACGTGGCGGGGGATGTTGCCGCCGTGGCCCTCGACGGGCTCGATGCCGCCGCAGTCGCAGATCTCCTTGCACAGACCGCAGCCCACGCACTTGGATTGATCCACCACGCAGACCATGCGCGGGGCGTAGAGATCGCCGGTCTTGGCCTTGTTGACGATCTCGGCCGTCTTCTGGGCGGCCCGCCGCCCCTGGCGCAGGGCCTCGTGCAGGTCGCAGGGATAGCGCGCGCTGCCGGCCAGGAAGGCCTCCTCGCGCCCTTGCATCTCCGGACGCACCTTGGCGTGGTGCTGCTCCAGGAACTGCCCCTCCTTGGCCTCGATACCCAGCACGTGGGCCACCTTGGTGGTCTCCAGGCCCAGGGAGCGGCGCGGCGCCAGGATGAGCTTGTCCCAGGGCAGCTCCATCTCGGTGTAGGTGGCCGGATCGCAATAGGTCAGGTAGCCGGACTGCACCGTGGGGCGCAGGGCTCCGTCATAGGGCAGCCAGGCGATGCCCAGCTCGCGCCCCAGCTTGCGTTCGCCGGCCGAGAGCGGAATCGGCATCTGCTGGTTGTAGAAGATGGTGGCCTTGGTCAGGGGCGAGTGCTCGCGCATGTAGCGGGCCATGGACCAGGCGGTGCGCGACGAGAGATAGGCGAACTCGGGATGCCCGGCCTCGTAGTCGTTGATCCAGAAGACCACGCGCCCCTCGGGCACGCCCTTGGTCCACATCAGCTCCTCGGCCTCGGTGTGGCAGATGACGTTCTTGCCGTCGTGGCCGAAATTGCTGCCCTGGTTGAGCATCTGCCCGTCCAGGCAGGCGATGACCGCCCCCACCTGATAGATGCGGGGCAGGCCGTCGTCGGGGGAGGTGAAGGTGACGGTGAAGTCGCCGGTGCGTCCGATAAGGCTTCTGAGCTCGCCCACGGTGATGCGGCGCACCAGGGTGCTGGAGTCCACCTCCTTCATGATGGCTTCCATGCGGCCGTAGTAGTGGCGCTCGCCGGGGTAGTGCTCGTGCAGCATGCGCAACTCGTCCTGGTACTCATCGGTCTGCACGGCCAGGATGCACTCGATGTCCTGGCGGATCAGCTCCTGGGCCGCCGAGTAGGTGGCTATGCCGCCGCCCAGGATCATCACCGGGCCGTTGAACTCCACCTTCTCCTTGGCCGTGGGGACCAAGGCCTGCAAGCCCGCCACCGAGGAGCAGATGAGCTTCACGGCCTTGTCGGCCATCTGTTCGGGGGAGAGATCGTGGACGGCGGCCACGTGGCCGCGCAGGTTGACTATGTCGATCTGGCCCTGGTCCAGGCCGCTGGCGGCCAATTGCTCCTCGAACTTCTTGAGCATGAGCCTGGCCTCGCAGCCGGCCACCACCAGGCGGTTGAGGCCCTGCTCGGCCACCGCCTTCCTAATGCCCTCCAGACCGGGGGCCAGGCAGGAGTAGGCCTCCCTGCCCACGAAATCCACCCCCGGCTCGGCTTGCAGCTTTTCCTGCAACAGGTTCAGGTCCACCAGAGGAGCGATGCGCTGGCCGCAATCGCACAGGAAAACACCAGTTTTGCATTCGTTGGCCATGGGTTACCTCCTCACTTGGCCACGGGGGCCATCTTGACCTTGGGCTCGCCGCGCACGGCGTCGAGCCTGGCCCGCATGGCTCCGGTGGGGCAAACCGACACGCAGGAACCGCAGGCCACGCAGGCCTCGGACGGCGCCATGTAGGGGGCCCCGATCTTTTTGTGCACGCCGCGTCCCACCGTGGAGATGGCGTTGACGCCCACCACTTCCTTGCAAACCCTGACGCACAGACCGCAGAGGATGCACTGCTCGTCGGGATGATGGGCGGCGAAGCGGGTGGCCTTGACCCCGTACTGGGCGGCCAGTTCCTGGATTTCCTTGCTGCCCGGACACTCGGCCAGAAGCATCTCCAATATCCAGCGGCGCACGTTCTTGACCCGCTCGCTCTCGGTCAGTATCTCGATGCCCTCGGCCACGGGATACATGCAGGAGATGACAATCTTGGACCAGCTGCCCTGGACCAACTCCACCACGCACAGCCGGCAGGCTCCGGAAGCCTCCACGGCCTCGTGATAGCAGAGGGTGGGGATCTGGATGCCGTAATGGCGGGCGGTCTCCAGCACGGTCCAGCCGGGTTGGGCCTGCACGGTCTCGCCGTTCATTTTGAAACTAATCATGGCACTTCCTCCCGGTCTCACTGGACCTGGACCGCGTCGAACTTGCAGGACTCCATGCAGATGCCGCAGCGGATGCACTTGGCGGGATCGATGGCGTGCGGCTTCTTCTTTTCTCCGCTGATGCACTGCTGCGGGCAAGCCCGCGCGCAGGCCATGCAACCCGTGCACTTGTCCTGGTCGATGCTGTAGGTGATGAGATCCTTGCACACTCCGGCCGGGCAACGGTGCTCGACGATGTGGGCCAGATACTCGTCCCTGAAGTAGCGCATGGTGGTGAGCACCGGGTTGGGGGCGCTGCCGCCCAGGGCGCAGAGCGAGCCGTCCTGGATGGCCTGGGCCAGGCTGGTCAGCTCGTCCAAGTCAGCTTCACAGCCCAGGCCCTTGCTGAAGCCGTCCAGCATCTCGCGCATGCGCTGGATGCCCAGGCGGCAGGGGATGCACTTGCCGCAGGACTCCTCTTCCAGGAAGCGCAGGAAGTAGCGGGCGATGTCCACCACGCAGTCGCGGCGGTCCATGACGATCATGCCGCCGGAACCCATCATGGAGCCGGCCTTGGTCAGGGAGTCGTAGTCGACGGCCACGTCCTTGAGGGTGTAGGGCAGACAGCCGCCCGAGGGGCCGCCGGTCTGCACCGCCTTGAAGGGCTCGCCGCCGGGCACGCCGCCGCCGATCTTCTCGATGATGTCCACCAGGGGGGTGCCCATGGGCACTTCCACCAGGCCCACGTTGTTGACCTTGCCCACCAGGGAGAAGACCTTGGTGCCGGTGGAGCTGGGCACGCCCATGCCGGCGTACCAGGCCCCGCCCTTTTCGATGATCTGGGGGATGCTGGCCCAGGTCTCCACGTTGTTGAGCACGGTGGGGCGGCCCCAGAGGCCTTCTTCCACCGAGCGCACGTACTTGGGCTTGGGTTCGCCGGCCCGGCCCTCGATGGAGGTGAACAGGGCGGTGGACTCGCCGCAGACAAAGGCGCCGGCGCCACGGTTTATCTGCACGTCGAAGTTGAAACCCGAGCCCAGGATGTTCTCGCCCAGAAGCCCCAGGGCGCGCGCCTGGGCCATGGCGCTGGTCAGGTGCCTGATGGCCACGGGATATTCGGCGCGCACGTACATGAAGCCCTGCTGGGCGCCCAGGGCGTAGGCCCCCAGGATGAGGCCTTCCAGCACGGCGTGGGGATCGCCTTCCATGAGCATGCAGTCCATGAAGGCGCCGGGGTCGCCCTCGTCGCCGTTGACCACCACGTATACCGGGTAGCCCTTCTTCTTGATGGCGGCCAGGGCGCTCTTCCACTTGCGCCCGGTGGGGAAGCCCGCGCCGCCGCGGCCGCGGATGCCGGACTTGTCCACCTCGGCCACCACCTGCTCGGGGGACATGGTGAAGATGGCCTTGGCCAGGGCGGAATAGGCTCCGGCGGCGATGGAGTCCATGATGTCGGTGGGATCCACGTTGCCGATGCGCCCCAGGACCTGGCGCTGCTGTAGCTTGTAGAAGGGGATGTCGTCCTCGCGGGGGATGGACTCGCCGGTCTGGGGGTCCTGGTAAAGCAAGCGCTCGACCAGTTGACCCTCCACCAGGGTGGTCTGCACGATATCCGCCGCGTCCTCGGGGGTCACGCGCTGATAGAAGACGCCCTTGGGCTGCACCACCACCAGAGGTCCGCGCGAACAGAAGCCGCGGCAGCCGGTGGCCTTGATCAGCGGCCGCACCTTGACGTCCAGCTCGGCTTCGGCCACGGCCTTCTTCAGCGCGGTCTCGACCTTGGCCGCGCCGCTGGCCAGACAGCCGGTGCCGTAGCACACGATGATCTCGGCCTGGTTGGGGTCGCGCCTGTCCAGGATTTCTTGGCGCAGGCTGGCCAAGTCTTCCAACGACGCCAAACGGGCCGCAGGGGTCGACATGTTCGTTTTGGCTGTTTCCATGTTACCTTCCTTGTATGCGCGGACCCTATTCGGCCGCTAGCCCCTTCAAGGTTTTCTCCACCTTCTTGGAGGTGGCCCGGGCCAGATACTCGTCGTCCACCACCACCACCGGGCTCAAGGCGCAACAGCCCAGGCAGTTGACCGTCTCCAGGGTGAATTGAAGGTCCTTGGTGGTCTGGCCGGCCTGGATGCCCAGCTTGCGCTCCAGGTCCTCCACCAGGCGGGGCGAGCCCTTCAAGTGGCAGGCCGTGCCCTGGCAGACCTTGATCTCGTGCTCGCCCTTGGGCTCCAGGCTGAAGGACTGGTAGAAGGTGGCCACGGCGTAGGCCTGGCTGAGCGGCACGCCCGTATGGTCGCATACCAACTGCAGGGCTTCGTGGGAGACGTAGTTGAAAGCTGCCTGAATGTCTTGGAGCAAGAAAATCAGGTAATCGGGCCGTCCGGGATACTGCTCGATTATGTCGTCCAAATCGATGTTGGCGGGTTTCATGCTTCCCTCCTCCGCTTTTGGGCTTGGCTCTGGCGGCCTAAGGGCGCGCGCCGTTTCGCGCCAATCCCACTGCAAAACGAGGGCCAATAAAATAAGTAACTAAATATACATCACTATTTATTAATAACTTGCTTCGCCTCCCCTGTATGTTTCATGCCAGCCCATCAGATGAAACAGCGGCCGCCGGTTTTCACAAGAGAATTATCCTTGATTTTCCGCCGCTTGGAACCAAACTATTTCTCTTGAAACGTTTGAAACGTAATTGAAACATTTTGAAACATTAGGCCAGCCCCAGTTCCTTCATGCGCCGCCACAGGGAGGTACGGCTCAGCCCCAATTCCCGGGCCACCGGCGCCCTGCGCCCGCCATGGCGGGTCAGGGCGGCCTGGATGCGGCCGCGCTCGTTGACCTCGTCCTGCCCCGCGCCAGCCTGGTCCTCGGCCGGGGCCAGTTCCCCCTGGGCGAAGTTCTCCAGGGGGGGCAGGTTGGCGGCGAAGATCACCGGCCCCTTGACAAAGACATAGGCGTGCTCCAGCACCCGCTCCAGTTCGCGCACGTTGCCGGGCCATGCGTATTCCATGAACATGAACAGCACCTTGGGGTCCAGGGAGCGCACGTCCTTGCCGGTCTTGGCGTTTAGCTTGGCCATGAAGTGGTTGATGAGCGGCAGGATGTCCTCCCGGCGCTGGCGCAGGGGGGGAATGGTCATGGGCACGGTGCGCAGGCGATAGTACAGGTCTTCGCGGAACTCGCCCGAGCGCAGGGCGGCCTGGAGGTCCTTGTTGGTGGCGCTGATGATGCGGGCGTCCATGGGAATGAGGCGGGTGCCCCCCACCCGCTCGAAGACCCGCTGCTCCAGCACCCTGAGCAGCTTCACCTGCAACTCCGGCTTGAGCTCGCCGATCTCGTCCAGGAACAGGGTGCCGCCCTTGGCCAGCTCGAAGCGCCCCACCTTGGAGCGCACCGCCCCGGTGAAGGCCGCCTTCTCGTGGCCGAACATCTCCGATTCCAGCAGGGTCTCGGCCAGGGCCGAGCAGTTGACCGCCACGAAGGGACCGTTGCGCCGGGGGGATTGCTGGTGGATGGCCCGGGCGAAGAGTTCCTTGCCCGTGCCGCTCTCGCCCAAGAGCAGCACGCTGGCCTCGGAGGCGGCCAGGTCGGGCAGCAGGTCGAAGAGACCCTGGATGGCCGGGCTGACCCCGATGATATCGGCGTGGCTGTCGCGGGCCTGGGCCTGGTCGTCCACCAGCACCCCCAACCCGCCCACCGGGCGGAAGCTCTCCAC
>CAZLSD010000008.1:0-4368 GCA_964561775.1 uncultured Desulfarculus sp.
GGGCCAGGGCGGGCCAGGCCAGCCCCAAGCAGGGCAGGGCGCAGAGCAGGCAGCAGGCCGCGTAGCGTTTCCAGGCCGGCGTCGTTTTCATGCCGCCACCTCCTTGGTCTTGCGCAGACGCCCGCGCAGCCACAGCCGCGCGTCTTCCAGGATTGTGTAGACCACCGGCACCACCAGCAGGGTGAGCAGGGTGGAGGTGATGAGCCCGCCTATGACCGCCCGGGCCATGGGCGCGCGCATCTCGGCGCCGGCCCCCAGGCCCAGGGACAAGGGCAGCATGCCGAAGATCATGGCCAGGGTGGTCATCATGATGGGCCTGAGCCGGGTGCGTCCGGCGTTGATGAGCGCCTCGCGCCGGGGCATGCCCTCGGCGCGCAGGGTCTTGGAGTAGTCCACCAGCAGGATGGCGTTCTTGGTGACCAGTCCCATGAGCAGGATGAGGCCGATCAAGGTCATGATGTTGATGGTGTCGCCGGTCAAAAAGAGCATGCCCGCCATGCCCACGATGGACAAGGGCAGGGAGAGCATTATGGACAGCGGGTCCACGAAGGACTCGAACTGGGCGGCCAGGATGAGGTAGACGAAGACGATGGCCAGCACCAGGGCCTCGGCCATGTAGGTGAAGGACTCCACCATGTCCTCGGCCTCGCCGGCGAAGGCCACCCGGTAGCCGGGGGGCAGGTCAAGCTCCTGGGCGATCTTCTGCACGGTGGCCATGGCCGTGCCCATGGCCAGGTTGTCCAGGTTGGCGGTTATGACCACCTGGCGGGTCAGGTCCTGGCGGTTGATCTCCGAAGGGGTGGCGGCCACGCCATAGCTGACCAGATCGCCCAGGGGCACCAGCACCGGTTTGTCCGAGCCGCGGGGCAGCACGGCCAGGCGCAGGCGCTCCACGTGGCTGGGATCCTGGCGGGCCTCGTGGGGCAGACGCACGCGCACGTTTACCGCGTCGCCGTCCTCGTCCTCGTAGGTGCTCACGGCCTGACCGCCGATCATGGCCCCGATGGCGCGGGCGATTGCGTCGGTCATGACCCCGGCGTCCACGGCGCGCTCGCGGTCTACCTGTATCTTGAACTCGGGGATGTCGAACTCCAGGGTCATCTCCAGGTCCACGATGCCGGGTATCTTGTAGAGCGCGCTCTTCATCCGCGCGCCGTATTTCTTGAGCACCTCCAGATCCTCGCCGCGCAGGTCCACCTCCAGCTGCTTGACGCCGTGCATGCGCCCCACCTCCACGATGGCGGAGTTGATGCCGGGTATCTGGATGAGGTTGCGGCGCACCTCGTCCTGCACCTGGAACTGGCTGCGTTTGCGCTGGCCCTTTTCCTTGAGTTTCACGTAGACCATGCAGTCGCGCACCGTGCCGGTGTCGCCCGCGCCGATGGTGGCGTAGGTGTGCTCCATCTCGGGTATGCCCTGGAGCATTTTCAGAACCGCGCGCACCCGGTTCTTGCTCTCCTCCAGGGAGGCGTCGGGGGCGGTGGTGAAGTTTATCTGGAACTCGGCCCGGTCGTACTGCTCGAAAAAGGTGCTGGGCAGGGAGAAGAAGGCCCCCATGCCCGCCACGAAGGCCAGGGTGGCGATGAGCGATACCGCCTTGCGGTGGTCCAGGGCCCAGGCGATGAGCAGCTTGTAGCGGTCGGCCAGGCGGTCGAACCAGTCGTTGAAGCGGTCCAACCAGCGGGCCACCAGGTGGCGCTTGCCCTTGCGCTCGATATCCGGGTCATGCCAGCGGCTGGAGAGCATGGGGTCCAGGGTGAAGGATACGAAGAGCGAGACCATCACGGCGAAGGTGACGGTGATGCCGAACTGGAAGAAGAAGCGCCCCACGATGCCCTTCATGAAGGCCACCGGCACGAAGACCGCCACGATGGAGAAGGTGGTGGCCAGCACGGCCAGGCCTATCTCGCTGGTGCCCTGGCGGGCGGCCTCGAAGTGATCCTTGCCCTGCTCCAGGTGGCGCACGATGTTCTCGCGCACCACGATGGCGTCGTCTATCAAGAGGCCTATGGCCAAGGACAGGGCCATCAGGGTCATGACGTTCAAGGTCATGCCCATGGCGTTCATGATGATGAAGCTGCTGATGACCGAGATGGGCAAGGTCAACCCGGTGATGACCGTGCTGCGCCAGGAATTGAGGAACAGAAACACGATGAACACGGTGAGCAGTCCGCCCTCCAGCATGGTTTTTTCCACGTCGTCCACCGAGTCGCGGATCATGATGGAGCCGTCGCGCACCATCTCGATGGTGGTGCCGGGCGGCATCTCCAGTTGCAGCTTCTCTATGGCCTTCTTCACCGTGTCCACCACGCCCACGGTGTTGGCCCCGGATTGCTTGAGGATGTCCAGGGCCACCGCGGCCTGGCCGTTGACCAGGGCCAGGGAGCGCTGCTCCTCCACGCCGTCGGTGATGGCCGCCACCTCGGAGAGCTTGATGGGACGCCCCTCGCGCTGGGCGATGACCATGTCCTTGAACTGGG
Organism: uncultured Desulfarculus sp.; assembly: GCA_964561775.1. Lineage (GTDB taxonomy): Bacteria > Desulfobacterota > Desulfarculia > Desulfarculales > Desulfarculaceae > JACRDC01. Next base: position 2,481 of record CAZLSD010000008.1, read on the forward strand.
GCACCAGCTCGGGCTTGCCCGAGACGCGCACGGGATACTCGCTCAAATCCTTGTTGAGGCGGCCCAGGGGGGTGTTGACGTTCTCGCTTTTCAGCCCGGCGATGACCTGGTCCACGCCCAGGCTCAAAGACTCCATGCGCACCGGGTCCAGGTCCACGTTGACCTCGCGCTTGGACTTGCCCACCAGGTCCACCTTGCCCACCCCGCTGATGCTCTCCAGGCGGCGCTTGACCTTTTTTTCCACCAGGGTGGTCAGGTCGCGGGGGCTCATGACGTTGGAGCGCACGGCCAGGGAGATGATGGGCATGGCCGAAAAATCCAGCTTCTGGATGATGGGCTCCTCGATGCCCTGGGGCAGATCTCCCCGGATGCCGTTGATCTTGGCCCGCGCCTCCTGGGAGGCCTCGTTGATGCGCACCTCCAGCCTGAACTCCACCACCACGGTGGAGACGCCCTCGCGCGAGGTGCTGATGACGTGCTTTACCCCGCTTATGGGGTTGACCGCCTCCTCGATGCGCTTGGTGACTTCGCGTTCCACCGACTCGGGCGAGGCTCCGGGGAACTTGGTGATGATGGAGATGACCGGGATCTCCACGTCGGGGAACATGTCTATGGCAAGATGACGATAGGAGAAGGCCCCCAGGGTGACCAGGGCCAGCATGAGCACCGCGGCGAAGACCGGACGCTTGATGGAAAGGTTGGAGAGGAACATGGCCTAGGCTCCGTTTCCCGGCGCGATCTGGATCTTGTCGCCGTCGCGCAGGTTGAAGCCGCCGCGCACCACCACTTCCTCGCCGGCTTGCAGCCCGCCGGACACCTCCACCAGTTCGCCGCTCAGTTCGCCGGTCTTGACCTGGCGGCGCTGGACGCCCTCTCCCGCGCGCACCCACAGTTCGGCCTTGCCCATGTTCACGTCCCAGGAGAGCAGGGCGCTGCGCGGCGCCAGCAGCACTCCCTGGCGCTGGCCGGCCAGGATGCGCCCCTTGACGAAGAGCCCGCCCTTGAGCCGTTCATCGGGGTTGGGCACCTCGGCGATGACCTTGAGCGAGCGGTCGCCCTCGCTCACCGCCGGGTTGATGTACATGACCTTGCCCTTGAATTCCTCGCCCGGGAAGGCGTCGGTGGTAAACAGCAGCTCCTGGCCCAGGGCCAGGTGGCGCATCTCCTTGGAGGGCACGGTGACGCTCAGGTCCAGCAGGCGGCTGTCCACGATGCGGAACATGATTCTACTGGCGCCGGCCTCGCCCACCATGTCGCCCACGTTGACGCCCCGGTAGGCCACCACTCCATCCAGGGGCGAGAGGATGTTGGCCTTGTCCAGGCGGGTGCGGGCCTGGGTCAGGTCATCCTGGGCCACCTGGAGTTGGGCGCGGGCAGCCTCCTGGCGGGCCTGGGCCGCCTCCTCCTCGCTGCGGGCGTCGTCCAGGGCCTGGGCCGTGACCAGGCCGGCGTCTTTTAGCTTCATCAGGCGCGCGTGCTCGCGCTTGGCGCGGGTGGCCCCCACCTCGGCCTGCAACAGAGCCGCGCGCACGGCCTCCACATTGGCCTTGGCCTTGTTGACCACGGCGGTAATCTCGCGGGTGTCCAGGCGGGCCAGGGGTTGCCCCTTCTTGACGCGCACCCACTCGGTCACCAGCACCTGGGCGATTTGGCCTTGGAATTCGCTTTTCAGGCTGGCCTCGAACTTGGGGGCCAGGGAGCCAACCACCTGGATGTATTGGCTGAACTGGCTGGGGGCAACCTGGAGCACCTCCACGGGCACCGGCGGTTTGCCGGTTTCCTTTTTGTTGGCGTCGGCCCCGCCGGAGCAGGCGGCCAGCATGCAGCAGGCGGCCAGGGCCAGAAAGATGCCGGAAAGTTTGGCGGGCGCTTGCATGAGCTAATCCTT
>CAZLSD010000008.1:4468-37180 GCA_964561775.1 uncultured Desulfarculus sp.
TCCTTGCTTTGGAAATAATAATAAAGGACCGGCTTGGTCACCCCCGCCGCCGCCACGATCTCGCGCACGGTGGTGGCCGAGTAGCCCTTTTGGGCGAAAAGCGTGGTGGCTGCGGCCAAGAGGCGCTCTCGAACCGAGGTGTCAAGCTCGGCGCTGGGTTTATGAGGCATTAAGGTCATCCTTAAATCGTGGCGGGGCTGGCGGCAGGCTATTTACTTACCGGTAAGTACACTTTCTTGGCCCTCCCTGTCAAGGCCTGGCAAGAAAAAGTCACCCAGGCTCGTCAAATGCAGACCCGCTGGCCAGGAATTTGACAAAACCAGGCCGGCCTGCTAAGTAGTATATGAGCAATTGCTCATATGCTTGGAGGAGGAGATGGCTCAGCCCAGGGCGGCATGGCAGGAAGACGCGGAGGGTTGCCAGGTCAGGGTGGTGCATTGGCAGCGCCTGCTGGAGGCCCGCCGCTGTGACATCGCCGCCCGGGACCTGGATAGGCTCTCGGCCATATTCAAGGTCTTGGCCGATCCCTCGCGCCTGCGAATGGTGCTGGCCCTGCGCGGGGGCGAGATGTGCGTCTGCGATCTGGCGGCCTTTCTGGGCGTCAGCGAGTCGGCGGTCTCCCACCAGTTGCGCCGTCTGCGCGATCTGGCCCTGGTGCGCGCCCGCCGCGAGGCCCAGTGCCTCTACTATTCGCTGAGCGACCACCACGTGCTGGAGCTGGTCAACCTGGGGCTGGAACACGCCCGGGAGTGAAAGAAAAACCTCATGTTGTCCATCATGGGAGAGGTTCTGGGCCAAGCCTGGAGCCTGTTGAAGGAATCATCGGTCTACATGCTGTTTGGCCTGCTGGTGGGCGGACTTCTCAAGGTCTATCTTAGCCCCGAGGGCGTGGCCAGGCACCTGGGCCAAGGCAGGTCAGGCCCTGTTTTCAAGGCCGCCCTGCTGGGAGCGCCCCTGCCGCTGTGCAGTTGCGGGGTGCTGCCCGCCGCGGCCTCGCTCAAGAAGCAGGGGGCCAACAACGGCGCGGTCAGCTCCTTTCTCATCGCCACCCCCGAGACCGGGGTGGACTCCCTGGCCGTGACCTACGCCCTTTTGGGTCCGCTCATGACCGTGGCGCGGCCCCTGGCCGCCATACTGAGCGCCGTTTTGACCGGGCTGGCCCAGAACATCCTGGAGCCTCCCGAGAAGCAGCCCCGGACTTCTTCAGGCTTGGTGATGGCTTGCGCCCCTGCTGCCTGCTGCGCCGGCCATGAGCGGCCCGCGCCGGCTCCCAGGCTGGGGCCAGGCCTGCTCCAGGCCCTCAACCATGCCCGGGGGGAGCTTTGGGGAGAAATGGCCCCCTGGTTTCTGGCGGGCCTGCTGCTCACCGGCCTGATAACCGTGCTGATTCCCGAAGACTTTTTTGCGAATTACCTGGGCGGAGGGCTTTCCTCCATGCTGATAATGCTGGCGGTGGGCATCCCCATATACATCTGCGCCAGCGCCTCCACCCCCATCGCGGCGGCCCTGATTCTCAAGGGGGTAAGTCCAGGCGCTGCCTTGGTCTTTCTGCTGGCCGGCCCAGCCACCAACCTGACCTCGCTCACCGTGCTGTGGAACCTGATGGGCAAAAAGGCCACGGCCATTTATCTGACCGGCCTGGCCCTGAGCGCCCTGGTTTGCGGCCTGGCCCTGGATCAAGTCTGCGCCATGATGGGGTGGCAGCCCGCGGCCATGCTGGGCCAGGCCAGCGAGCTGCTGCCGGAGTGGGCCCAGTTGGGCGGAGCCTGGCTGCTGCTGATCCTGTCGATCCCATCCCTTTGGGGCATCCTGCGGGGCTGGCTGGGGGGCAAGCCCGCCGCGGACCCAGACCAGCCCTGCGGCTGCGCGCCGGGTTGAGCATCTTCTGGCGGGGCCGGCGGTCCCCTTTGATTTGGCTGTAGCGGCAATCGCTTGAAAATAAAGCGCAATCACCTGCCCGGCCGCTAGGCGGCCGCCCTGGCCGGGTCACTGCGCCGCCTCCGGCCAGTTATTTACACTATACCCAGGCCAAAGATATGGTATAAATGCATGTAACTGATGTTCACAGAACGAGGCGGTAAGCATCATGAAACTTTCCACCAGGGGGCGATACGGGGTACGGGCCATGCTGGAGCTGGCCATGCATGGACAGTCCGGGCCCCTGGCGCTCCAGGAAATGGCCTCCCGGCAGAGCATATCTGCCAAATATTTGGAACAACTGCTGATACCCCTGAAAGCCGCCGGCCTGGTGGCCAGCGTCCGCGGGGCCAAGGGCGGCTACCTCCTGGCCATACCCCCCGAGCAGGTCTCCCTCTACGATATCGTGCGCACCCTGGAAGGCCCCCTGGCCGTGGTGGAGTGCGTCAACGACCCCCAGGTCTGCGAGCGGATGGGCGGCTGCACCGTGCACCTCATCTGGGAGGAGATGAGCCTGTTGCTGGTGAATTATCTCTCTTCCATCTCCTTGGCCAAGCTGGCGGAACAGCAGCGGGTCAAGAACGCCATCTGCATCCCCGCCGGCGATGCCGGACAGCCGGCCCTGACCGCTCTCTAGGGCCTGGGCGGCCGACCATCCCGGCCAGACGGGCGCGAATCCCAGCCTCCTCCGGTGGGCAGCCGCTGGGCAGCTTCTAGAATCCACCCAACATATCGTCCCGTATCAGGCCAGGGCCAGGCGAGGGCCGCCACGGCAGGGCCGCGTTTGGCGTCTGGCCAGCCGTGGACACAATGGAAGCGGGCGGGAGGGGCGGCGCTCTAGGCGGGCAGCCGCTCCAGGACGTGTTGGGCCAGGAGCCCGGCCGCGTCCAGGCCATGGGCCACCTTCAGTCCCCGGAAGCCGCCAAAGGGCGAGACCTCGAAGACCAGGGGGCCTTGGGCGGTTTCGGCCACGTCCACGCAGGTGAAGGTCAGATGGAAGATGTCCTGGGCTTTTTGGGCCAGGGCCAGGATTTCGGGCGATATCTCGTGGGGCAGGTATTTGCCGCCCGCGGCGGTGGTGGTGGCCCAGGACTGCTCGGCCGCCACCCGGGCATAGGTGGCCACATAGCGCCCGCCCAGGAATACCACCCCCAGGTCGCGGCCGGGCAGGGGCAGCCATTGCTGTAGATATATCATCCTGTTGCCCTGGGCCTGGAATTCCTCGATGGCGGCCAGCGCCCCGGGTCCGTCCTCCAGCAGGCGCATGCCCCGGGCCTTGGAGGTGAACAGGGGCTTGAGCACCCCGCGCCCCATCCTGGCCAAGGCCTGGGCGGCCTGGCCGGGGTCCTCCCCCACCCAGGTGGCGGGCATGGGGATGCCGGCCAGGCGCAGGGCCACGGTGCAGCTAAGCCGGTTGAGCAGCGAGGCGATGGCCGCCGGGGGGGAGAAGACGGGCATGCCGGAGGCGTCCAGATAACGCAGCAGTTCCAGCCGGTCCAGGAGCTGGGGCGAGTAGGACGGCCCCAACTTCTTGACCACCAGCCCGTCCAGGTCGGCCAAGGGCCGCCCCGTCAGGCTGGACGCTCCCCCCGCCAGATCCAGGCACAGCTCGGCCGGGTCTATGAGCAGGCGAAAGCCGGTGCGCTGGGCCAGGGCCTCGGCCAGGGCTTCGGAGGACCAGGCCCCGGGGATGCCCACCACGCCCACTCGCTTTTCCTTTGCCGCCATGGGTTGGTCCTCGCTCAGTAGATCAGCACTTCTTCGGGCAGCTTGAATTCCGGCCAGGGTTTACCCTGATGGCGCAGAAGGCTTTCCATCAGGTATACCGAGCGCAGGAACATGGACTTGGCGAATTCCTGGTTGAGCTCGAAACGGGTGGAGGTGAAAAAGGATCGGGCCAGGCCCAGGGTCAGGCGGGGCGCGAAGGTGGCGTCCTGGCTGTCGTGGGCAAAGGCGCTGGCAAAGCGCAAAAACTCCCTGATGACCCAGTTGATGCGCTGGCGCAGGGGAGAGCGTTTGACCGGCAGGCGGAAGTTGCTGGCCAGGAAGATGGAGACGTCCTGCACGTAGTCCGAGTCCACCGAACGGTAGAGGTCGATGAAGTGGACCCGCTGCTCGGTGTGGTGGTAGATGATGTTGTTGACGTTGAAGTCGCCGTGGATGAAGACCGAGAAGGGGGCGTCCAGTTCGCGGCCTATCTCGTCGGCCTGGGCCAGCAGGTCGTCCAGGGGCGCCAGGCTGAGCTTGCCGATCTGGATGCCGGCCCGCTCGAAGCGGGGATGCACCCGGTAGACGTCGTCCATGCGGTAGATGATCTGGGGGATGAAGCTGGCGTTGACCGGCTGGTGCTTGAGGGTGGCCCGCCAGATGGTCCCCAGGGTCTCGGTGACCAGGAACAGGGCGTTCTCCAGGATGTCCTGGTCGGAGTTGACCACCACGTCCTGGAAGGTGCAGCCGCCCAGGTATTCCAGCAGCAGGGAGGCGTTGGAGCCGCTCTGCTGATAGCCCACCACCTTGGGGGGCAGGCCGGGCATCAGCTCTTGCCAGTGCTCTATGTTGCGCCGCTCGGCGGCGATCTTGTTAACCTTGCCTTCCTTGAAGATGGCGCGCTGGGTCCGCCCCTCGCCGCTCTTGTCCTCCACCTGGCCTATGCGGCAGCCCGAGCGGGTGCCCCAGATGGAGGAGAACTCCACCTCGGGCACGCCCAGTTCGGCGCCGGCCTGGGCCAGGTGCTCGCGCAGGGCCTGGAACTGGTGGATCTTTAGCCGTTCGCCCAGGGCCGCGAAGATGGCCGCCTCCCCCACGTTGAGCAGGGAGTCGCCGATGCGCTCCAGGTAGCGCAGGATGAACAGGCTGGTGACCAGGTCGCCGGTGTTCTGGCCCAGGCGCAAGTCGCTCAAGATGCGGTCCAGGTTCTGCTTGTAGAGGTCGTCCAGGCAGAACTCGGACTGGCAGATGCGGAAGGCCAGGGAGAGGTCCTGGTGGGTCACGGCCTCCACGATGCGGTCCAGGCCGGCGTAGGTCTCCTCGAAGAAGGGGTCGAAGTTAAAGCGCCTTATGAAGGCATCGTCGCTCAAGTACTCCATCTGGTTGACGATATTGACCGCGAAGTCGGCTATGCGCTCCAGGTTGGTGACTATGGTGTTCAGGGAGCGGATGAGGTTGGCCGTGGGGCGGTCGTGCCCTTGGCCCATGAGGAAGGCGTAGGATTTTTCCTCCAGCAGGGAGCGCAGGGAGTCTATGTAGTCGTCGCGTCCGTTGATGGCGTCCAGCAAGGCTTGGCCGGGGCGGGCCAGGAAGGATTGGGTCTCCTCCACCTGCTTGCGGACTTCCAGCACCAGGAAGCGGAAGTTTTCGTCCAGTCCGCCGGGAATGCGCATGGCCGCCTCCGCCTAGGAGTCCTGGACGCCGCTGATGGTCAGGGGCTTGGGCGCGTCGGCCTCCACCTGATCGCGTTTTTCCACCCAGCGGAACTTGAGGGAAAGACGTATCTCCGAGTCCTTGCGCTTGGCTTCCACCTCCAGTTGGATGATGCCCTGGGGCGTGAGCACCATGCGCTTGTCCTCGGTGCTGATGACCAGCTGCCTGCCGGCGAAGCCGTCGCTCAAGGCGTCCAGATAGCGGGTGATGGAAAGGTGGTCCTGCACGGATTCGTGTTTGAAGAACTCGCTGCTAGACATGGGCGCTCCTCATGCCGGGTCTGTGCTAGCCAAGCCGGTTGCGGTATTCGCGTATGACCCTTTCGCGGCTGAAGCCGGCCCGGTGCAGGCTTTTGCGCATCAGGGGCTCGTCCCAGGCCGGTTGCAGGCCCACCTCCCGGCCGGCCTTGTCGGCGTCCTGCAGGGCGGGGTCCTTGGCCTTTTCGCTAAGGTGGGTGTCGTCGCCCATGAAGACCAGGAGTTCGCGCCGTCCCGGACGCCAGGAGCGGTTCTGGCGGCGCACCACCTGGATGAGAAACTCGGTGTACTCCTGGGACTGGGGGTTCCAGACCTCGTAGCCGTCCACGTCGTAATCGGCCAGCAGGATGGGCCAGAACTGCTCGGGGTGGGGGATGACCACCCCGCCGCCCAAGGCCCTGGTCTCCTCGATGACCTCGCTGGCGCGGTAGAAGTACTCCAGGGGGAATTCCTTCTTGACCAGCTGTTTAACTTCCTTGACCAGCAGCAGGGCCCGTTTGATCATGCGCTCGGGATAATCCCGGCCGTGGGCCTTCAGGAAGTCGTTGACCAGCTTGTTCTTGATCATCTCCGGCGGGGTGGAGTCGGCCATCTCGCGGATCATCCGGCGCAGTTTGCCCACCACCGCCTGCACGAACTCCACCAGATCGGCGTTGGCCCCGGTGGCGGCCGCCGCCTCTTGCAGGCGGTGCTTCCAGCGCGGCTCCAGGATGCTGTCCAGGTATTGTTCCAACTGGCTGGAGCGGTATTTGAAGGTGTGCTCCAGCATCTTGATCAGGGTGTGGGCGCGGCTGAGGTAGGACTCGCGGAAGTGCAGGAGAAGCTGCACCTTGCGCTGGAAGCCGTGGGAGAAGCAGTCCACCTCCACTCCGGCCAGACCCTCCACCGCCAGCAGCTGGTTGTGCTGGGTGGGGATGACCAGATGCTCATCCAGGTTGGGGAAGGTGGCCATCAACCGGTGCATGGCCAGCTCCATGGGGATGTACTCCGGGTGCCAGTGGATGGCCAGGGCCGAGGTCTGTTCGGGATAGACCGCCGGAGGCGTGGCCAGACGCTGGGTCTGCTCCTCGCTCAGCTGGGTGGAGGTGATGGAACGGAAGACCTGGCGGTCCCAATCGGAAATTTCCCAGAGGTCGGAGCGCGCCGGGATGGCTTCATCCGCTTCGGCGAGCGCGTTGGAGCGGCCTGGGGTTTGGTTCATGTCTGCCTCGTGCTGGCTGGGTGGAAAAAAGCCTGGGGCCGCGTCTTGCCGGCCGCGTCCCGCGGGGCCGCTGGCCGCCATAACGGCGCGTGCCCTGTTTGAGCATACCAATAATCCATGGCCGGCGCAGCGCGGATGACTGGGGCGGGCTCAGCCGGCCACGGCCTGGCATATGCGCGCCAGCCAGGCGGCGCGCTCCCGGCAGGCGGCCTGGGCCTGGGCCTGGCTGACGGCCTCGAAGCGCAGTTCATCGCCGGGCAGGGCGCGGGCCAGTAGATCCAGGTCCGGCCCGATGACCGTGGCCACCTTGGCGTAGCCGCCGATGGTCTGTTCCCTGAGCAGGATCATGGGCTGGCCGTCCGGGGGGGCCTGCACGATGCCGGGGATGTTGGGCTCGCTGACGATGGAGGTGGGTTTGCCCGGCATGAGGGGCACCGGCGCTCCGCGCAGGCGCGCGCCCCGGCGGTCGGCCTGGCTGGTCAGGACATAGGGGTTGGCCAGCAGCGTCTCCAGCCCGGCCGGACCGAAGTGATCCGCGTTGGGGCCGGGCAGCGCGCGCAGGCAAAGGCGGCGGCAGGGCAGGGGACGCAGCTCCTCTGGCACGGCGCGCCGGGCTGGCGGCGCGGCCGGGGCAAGGACGCCGAGCAGTGCGCCGGCCTGCAAGGGCGCGCCCAGGCGGCCCAGCACATAGACGGAACGGCTGCCCAGCAGCGGTTCGCTGGCCAGGCCGCCGGCCAGGGCCAGCACGGCCCGCGCCCCGTTTTTGGGTCCGCGGAACTCCAGCAGATCGCCGGGGCGCAACTTCAGCGGGGTCCAGGTGGGCGCGGGCTGGCCGTTAAGGCGCGCGCCCAGGTCGGCCCCGCAGATGGCCGCCGTGATGGGGCGCAGGACCTTGAGCTTGGGCCCCATCAGGGTAAGCTCCAGGGCCGCCGCGCCGGGCGGGTTGCCCACCAGGGCATTGGCCACGGCCAGGCTGAACTGGTCCAAGGCCCCCGAGACCGGCACGCCCATCTCCAGGCCGGCCAGGCGTCCCTGGTCCTGGATGGTGGTCAGCGAACCCGGGCTGAGCACCTCCATGACCTCCTGGCCCGAGGCCTGCCAGGACAGACCGGCTTGCGGAGCCTCGGGCATGTCGCTCTCCGGGATGGCCAGGAACCGCACCAGGTCGCCGGCCTCGATGAGGCAGGCCGGGGCGCGGCGGGGGTCGTAGACCAAAAGCGGGGTGCGTCCCAATATGCGCCAGCCGCCCGGCCCGCCCAGGGGATAGAGCCCGGTCTGGTCCCCGCCGATGCCCACCGCGCCGGCGGGCAGCTCTGCGCGGGGCGAATCCAGGCGCGGCGAGGCCAAGAGCGGGTCCAGCCCGCCCAGGAAGGGAAATCCGGGAGTGAAGCCCACCAGGAAGCAGGGGTGGGCGCGGCCGCTGTGGCGGGCTATGACCTCCTGGGCGGAGACGCCCGCGCGGCCAGCCACGAACTCCAGGTCCGGGCCGTGCCGGCCGCCATAGACCACCGGGATCTCCAGCTGGCGGCCGGGCCGTGGCCGGTTCTGGCCCAGACGGGCCAGAACCTGGCGCGCCCATTGCTCCATCCCGGCGTGGCCGCTGGCCAAGGGATCGAAATGGATTTGCAGGCAGCAGTAGGCCGCCAGCACCGAGAGCAGACCCGGGACCGGGTCGCTTTTCAGCGCCCGCGCCCAGGCGTGCAGGCGGGTGTTGAGCTCAAGGTCTATGCCCTGGCCCAGATAGGCCAGGAGCGCGGAGTCGCCCTGGGGCAAGAACAGGGGATAGGCCGGGCCGGGTTGGCTCACAGAATCTGTTCCAGGGGGCGCACGGCCACGCCGTTTTGCTCCAGCAGGGAGCGTATGCCGCGGGTCAACTCCACCGCGCCGGGGGTGTCGCCGTGCACGCAGATGGTGTGGGGGCTCAAAGGCACCAGGCTGCCGTCGCTGGCCTCCACCAGGCCCTCGCGGGCCATGCGCAGGCAGCGGGCCGCCACCGCCTGGGGGTCGTGGATCACCGCGCCGGGCTGGGTGCGGGGGACCAGGCGGCCCTCCGGGGTGTAGGCCCGGTCAGCGAAGGCCTCCTGGGCCACCCGGGTGAGGCCCAGTTCCTGGGCGATTTGGCGGATGACCTGGCCCCCTGGCCCGGCCAGAGTGACCAGAATGAGCCCGGGGTCGTAGTCGGCCAGAGCCTGGCAGATGGCCCGGGCGGATTTTCCCTCGGCCTGGGCCGTGTTGTAGAGCGCGCCGTGGGGTTTGACGTGTTGCAGGGCCAATCCCTGGGCGCGGGCCAGGCCGGCCATAGCCCCCACCTGATAGAGCAGGTCGGCGCGTATCTCCTCGGGCAGGCAGTCCAGCTTGCGCCGGCCAAATCCGCGCAGGTCGGGATAGCCGGGGTGAGCGCCCAGCCTCACCTTGTGCTCCCGGCAAAGGGCGATGGTGCGCGTCATGACCAGGGGATCAGAGGCGTGGAAGCCGCAGGCCACGTTGGCGCTGGTGATGTGGCGGATGACTTCCTGGTCGCGGCCCAGGGAATAGGCCCCGAAGCTCTCGCCCATGTCGCAATTTAGGTCGATATGCATGCTTTTCTCCCCAGCAAGCCGGCTCAGTTTATAACGGCCTGCTGGCCAGGGCAACCAAGCCTTTGGCTTGGCAGGTGGATAACCGGTCTATTGAGCATTTGTAAAAAACGCGCCGTTTTCCTATAATGAACACTTCTGAAAAGATATGTCGAGATGCCGCTTCACGGCCCGTGGGCGGGGGCGGTCACGGGGAGGGGCCTCGGCCCGCTAGTTTTGTCCGCGCAGCACGAGGATACAGGCTATTGAAAAGATCCCAGCCTAACCACACGCCAAGCCAGGCCCGGGCGGAGATCGCCGCCGGGCGTATCGCCACCAACACCTCCAATCTGTGCCCAGGCTATGTCCAGGCCAACCTGGTCATCCTGCCCCGGGACTGGGCCTTTGACTTTCTGCTGTTTTGCATGCGCAACCCCCAGCCCTGCCCCCTGCTGGAGGTGCTGGACCCGGGCGTGCCCTACACCCGCCAGGTGGCCCTGGCCGCGGACCTGCGCAGCGACATCCCCCGTTACCGGATCTGGCGGCACGGCCAGCTGGTGGACGAGCCCATCGACATCGCGGACCTGTGGCGCGACGACCTGGTGAGCTTCCTGCTGGGGTGCAGCTTCAGTTTTGATCTTGCCCTGCAACAGGCCGGGGTCACGGTGCGCCATCTGGAGATGGGGCGCAACGTGCCCATGTACGTCACCAAGCGGCCCAACGTGCAGGCCGCGCGCCTGGGCGGCCCCCTGGTGGTCTCCATGCGCCCCATGCCGCTGGAGCAGGTGGAACTGGCCAGCCAGGTCAGCGGACGTTTTCCCGGGGCCCATGGCGCTCCGGTGCAGGCCGGCGACGCGGCGGCCCTGGGCATCGCCGACCTTGACCGGCCCGAGTTCGGCGACGCGGTGGATATCCGCCCCGGCGAGATTCCCGTGTTCTGGGCCTGCGGGGTCACGCCCCAGGCCGCCCTCATGGAGGCCAAGCCCGAACTGGCCATAACCCACGCCCCCGGGCACATGTTCATCACCGATCTGAGAGCCGAGGAGCTTTGAGCCTGTTTGGGCTCCAGGGGCTCCGAAGGCTGCGTCACAAGAAAACGGCAACACGCTAAGGGAGGAAATGCATGCGCAAACTAGGCTGGTGGCTTACCGCGGCCCTGCTGGCGGCCTTGCTGGTTCCGGGCGTCCTCATGGCCCAGACCAAGACCGTCAAGATAGGCGTCATTTATCCCCTGACCGGCGGAGCGGCCGCCGAGGGGCGCGAGCTGCGCGCCGGGGCCGAGCTGGCCCAGAGCATCGCCAATGAGGTCATGGCCGGCATCGACATGGACATGGCCAAGAACGGCGGCATCAAGGCCCTGGGCGGGGCCAAGATAGAGCTGATCTTCAAGGACCACCAGGGCAACGCCCAACTGGGCGCGGACCTGGCCAAGAAGCTCATCGAGGACGACAAGGTGGTGGGTATTCTGGGCTGCTATCACAGCGCGGTGACCAAGACCGTGGCCAATATCTGCGAGCGCTTCGGCGTGCCCATGATCAACGACTCCTCCACCAGCCCGGGCCTGACCAAGTCCGGCTACAAGTGGTTCTGGCGCACCACCCCCCACGACGCGCTCTTCACCCGCGACCTGTTCGAGTTCCTCAAAGGCCTGAGCGAGGGCAAGGCCAAGGGCGTGGCCGCGGTCAACAAGGCCGACATCGCCACCCTGGCTTCGGCCTGCGAGAAGACCGAGTGGGGCAGCAACGTGGACGAGCAGATCAAGGGCTATGCCAAGGAATACGGCTTCAACGTGGCCCAGGGCCTGCTATACGCCGCCAAGTCCCCGGACCTTAGCTCCGAGGTGCAGAGCCTCATCGCGGCCAAGCCCGGGGCCATGCTTTTTGCCTCCTACACCTCCGACGCCATCCTCATGGTCAAGACCTTGAAGTCCATGAAGGCCAGCCCCAAACTGATCTGGGGCCAGGACGCCGGCTTCGAGGCGCCTGAGTTCGTGACCACCCTGGGCGACGACGTGGTGGGCATCCTGACCCGCACCGTCTTCACTCCCAACGTGGCCTCGGTCAAGAAGGTGGCCGGCCAGGTCAACGATCTCTACAAGAAGAACGTGGGGCATGACCTCTCCGGGGCCAGCGCGCGGTCCTTCACCGGTCTGCAAGCCTGGGTCTATGTGCTGGAGAAGGCCGGCTCCACCGAGCCCGCCGCCATCCAGGCCGCGGCCAACAGCATCGAGATCCCCGGCGACCAGCTGGTGGTGCCCTGGTTCGGCATCAAGTTCGCCACCACTGGCGACGACATCGGCCAGAACCTCCAGGGCTCGGGCCTTATCGGCCAGTACCAGAAGAAGGGCGACAAGATCAGCCTGGAGATCGCCTACCCCTTCAACCTGGCCACCTCCAACCTGATCTACCCCCTCAAGGGCTATTGAGATGCTGACCGGGGGCGGGGCGACCCGCCCCCAAGTTTTTAAAGCCGCGGTGGATGGCGCATGGAAACCCTGCTGACCGAACTGCTCAAATCCCTGGTCTCCGGGCTGTTGATGGGGCTGGTCTTCGCCCTGGTGGCCCTGGGGCTCACGGTCATCTTCGGCGTGATGGACATAGTGAACTTCGCCCACGGCGAGTTCTTGATGCTGGGCATGTACGCCACGCTCCTGACCAGCCCCCTGCTGGGAGTGGACCCGCTCATCACCCTGCCCCTGGCCGGCCTGACCGGCGCGGCTCTGGGACTGGCCTGCTATCATGGCTTCGTGCGCTTCGTGCTGCGCGGACCCATGGTGGCCCAGCTCTTGGGCACCTTCGGGCTCATGCTGGTGCTCAGGAACCTGGCGCTCATGTTCATGGGCTCCGAGCCCATGCTGGTCAGACAAGGCGTGTTGGTGGGGCGCAGCTTCCTGGTGGGTCCGGGGGTGGTGCTGGAATCCACCAAGCTGGCCGCGGCGGTGCTCTCCATCGCGTCTTTCCTGGCGGTGTGGTGGCTGATCCGCCGCACGCCCACGGGCAAGGCCCTGACCGCCACCAGCCTGGACCGCGAGGGCGCGCGCTACATGGGCATCAGCACCGAGCGCATGAACGGGCTGGCCTGGGCCCTGGGCGGGGCCAGCGTCAGCTTGGCCGGCGGGCTGTTGGTCAACTTCTGGCCGGTGGAGCCCAACGTGGGGCTCTTGTTCACCATGATAGCCTTCGCCACCGTGGCCCTGGGCGGCTTCGGCAGCATCCAGGGGGCCTTCATGGCTGGCCTGCTCATCGGCTTCATCGTCTACATCGCGCCGGTCTGGGACGCCCTTAACAGCTTCATGGGCTGGTCGGGGCTTAGCCTGCACAGCTTCAAGTACACCTTCGTCTACTTGATCTATTTCCTCATCATGGTCATCAGGCCGCAGGGGCTTTTTGGATGGAAGCAGTAAGAAACGCCCTGGATTTTCGCGATTTTCCCCGCCTGGACATGACGGTGGCCGGGGCGGCCTTGGCTTTCCTGCTCATTTTCCCGGCTCTGCCCCACAGCAGCTTCGCCATGGCCACCATGATCCAGTTCCTGATGTTCTCGCTCTACGGCATGGGCTGGAACACCATAGGCGGCTACGCCGGACAGGTGGACCTGGGCAAGGCCCAGTACAACGGCATCGGGGCCTACACCACGGCGGTGATGATGGTGCGCTGGGACGTGCCGTTTTGGTTCTCCATGCCGGTGGGCATGATGCTTTCCGTGGGCTGGTCCTTTCTCATCGGCTATCCCTTGTTCCGGCTCAAGGGGCACTACTTCGCCGTGGCCACCATCGCCACTTCCCTGGTGCTCAAGGATATCTTCGAGGTCTGGAGCTTCGTGGGCGCGGCCAAGGGCCTGGAGATCCCCATCCGGGGTAAGATGCCCGACTTTCTCTACCTGCAATTTCGGCAGGACTATTTCTATTACTACATCCTGCTGGCGCTTTTCATCATCGGGGTCTTGTACGTCAACGGCTTCCGCCACTCCCGCCTGGGCTACCAGCTGCGCGCCATCAAGGACAACGAGGACGTGGCCAAGAGCCTGGGCATAGACGCCCACTGGTGCAAGATAAAGGCCTACGCCGTGGCCACGGCCTTTGTCTCGGTGGTGGGCTCCTTCCACGCCTGCTACAACTTCAACATAGAGCCCGAAGACGTGATGAGCCTGGATCTGTCGGTGCTCATCGCCATGATGGCGCTCTTGGGCGGGGCGGGTTCATTGTGGGGGCCCATCATCGGCGCGGCCATCCTGGTGCCCTTGAAGAGCTACCTGGGCGACTGGCTGGGGGCCTCGGCCGGGCTGGTGGGCTTCAACCTGGTGCTCTATGGGGCCATCATCATGATCATCGCGGCGGTGCAGCCCCGGGGGGTGTGGGGCATGGTGGAGGCCGTGCGCGCGCGCAGGAGGGGCGGCCATGGCCTTGCTTGAGGTGATGAACGTCAGCAAGATATTCGGCGGCCTGGCCGCCAATCAGGATGTCAGCTTCACCATGGAAGAGGGCGAGGTGGTGGGGCTCATCGGCCCCAACGGCGCGGGCAAGACCACGCTCTTCAACTGCATCGCCGGGCACTTTCCCGTCAGCGCCGGGCGCATAGTCTTCGCGGGCCAGGACATCACCCCGCTCAAGGCCTTTGACGTGGCGCGCCTGGGCCTGGCGCGCACCTTCCAGGTCTTCCAGGCCGCCGGCGATCTCAAGGTGCGCGAGAACGTCATGGTGGGGGCCTTCATGCGCACCAAGTCCCGCGCCCAGGCCCGGGCCACGGCCCAGACCTGGCTGGACTACCTGGAGGTCGCCCAGGCCGGCGACTATCTGATGACCGAGCTGCCCGTGGCCCTGCAAAAGCGGGTGGCCCTGGCCACGGCCTTGGCCAGCGCTCCCAAGTTGCTACTCTTGGACGAGGTTGCCGCGGGCTTGAACCGCTCCGAGATCGAGGGCCTGGTGCAAATACTCAAAAGCATCCACGCCGACCAAGGCCTGGCCATGCTCTTGACCGAGCACGTGCTGGAGCTGGTGCTGGCGCTCTCCCACCGGGTCATCGTGCTGGAGAGCGGGCGCAAGATCGCCGACGGCCAGCCCCAGGAAGTGGTCAAGGACCCCGAGGTCATCCGGGCCTATCTGGGCGACCACTACGCCAAGCGCCAGCAGGCCGGGGAGGGCGCCCATGCTTGAGGTCAGCACCATGACCGTGCGCTACTCCGGAGTGCCGGTGCTGCGCGAGGCCTCGCTCAAGGTGGAGCAGGGGCAGACCGTGGCCGTGGTGGGCAGCAACGGCGCGGGCAAGTCCACCCTGCTCAAGGGCATCATGGCCGCGGCCAAGGTGGGTGAGCGCGCCAGCGTCAAGTTTCTGGGAGAGGAGATCAAGGGCCTGCGCACCGAGGAGATCGTGCGCCGGGGGCTCATCTACGTGCCCGAGGACCGCAAGCTCTTCAAGCCCCTGCCCGTGGAGGAGAACCTGCTCCTGGGGGCCTTCGTGGTGCGTGACGAGGCGGCCAAGCGCCGCAACCTGGACTACGTCTACGCCATGTTCCCCCGGCTCAAGGAGCGCCGCCAGCAGGCCGCCGGCTCGCTTTCCGGCGGCGAGCAGCAGATGGTGGCCATCGGCCGCGGGCTAATGAGCGACCCCAAGCTGCTCATGCTGGACGAGCCCAGCCTGGGCCTGGCCCCGCTCATGGTCTCCGAGGTCTTCGAGACGGTGCGCAAACTGCGCGCCGAGGGGCGCACCGTGCTCATCGTGGAGCAGAACGTCTTGGAGGCCCTCACGCTGGCCGACTACGCCTATGTGGTGCAGACCGGCCGCATACGCCATGAGGGCGCCGCCCAGGAACTGCTGGGCTCCGACCTGGTGCGCCAGGCCTTCCTGGGCGGCATCTAGCGGGGAATCGGGTCCATTCCAATTCAAACAAGGCCTATGGGCGGGGTTTACCCTGCCCGCCTTCTTTAGAACCCACCCATGAATTCCAGCACCGTCTCGTTGAAAACGCGGGGCTGCTCCAGGTAGACCATGTGCCCGGCGTCCTTGATAACCGTCATGCGCGATCCGGGCAGGGCCTCGGCCAGGCGCTGGCTGTATTTGACCGGGGTCAGGCGGTCCTCCTGCCCCACGATGAGCTGGACCCGGTGCTTTATCCTGACCAGGGAATCGCTCAGGTCATAGCGGTCGCAGGCGGTGAAGTCGCCCAGCAGCACCTCCGGCCCCACCTGGGCCATCTGCTCCACGCCTTGGTCGATGAGGCGGGGGTCGGCCTTCTCGGCATAGGCGAAGCGCACGATCATGCCCACCGTGGCGCGGAAGTCCTTGGCTATACCCTCCAGGATGGCGGGCATGACCTTGAGCCGGCTGCCGGAGCCCGCCAGGATCAGCCCGCGCGCCAGCTCCGGCCGCTTGATGGCCAGGCTCATGATCACCGCCCCGCCCATGGAGTGCCCCAAGAGCACCGGGCGCACCGGCCCCGACTCCAGGAATCCGGCCAGCCAGTCGGCATATGCCTCCACGCTGTCCCGGCCCGGGCCGGGGGAGCCGCCGTGGCCGGGCAGGTCGATGGCCGCCACGTTGAGGTCGCGGCTCAGGCCTGACAGCTGGGGCAAAAAGCCCTCGCCGCGGCCGCCCGCGCCGTGCACCATGAGCAGGGAAGGCCGCGCCGGGTCATAGGAAGTCTTGCCCAGGACCAGACCCGCCGCCGCCTCTTGCTTGCGTTGGTTCCACATGGCTGTCGCTCTCTTTCCCGTGGCTAGAAGCCGTAGCCGAAGTTGAAGTAGAGGTTGGTGCGCCCCCGCTCGCCCAAGCCCAGGGTCAGGGCCAGGGGACCGAAGGGCGTGTCCAGGGCCAGACCGCCGCCGCCGCCCCAGCGCAGGTCGTCCCAGTTTTTCTCCGCCGATTCCAGCGACTCCCACACGCTGCCCAGGTTGCCGGCCAGCAGCAGGTAAAGCCGCGAGGACATCTGCCAGCGGTAGACCAGTTGCAGCCTCGCGATCTCCTGGCCAAAGAACTCCTCGAAGGCGTAGCCCAGCATGCCGGGATAGCCGCCCAAGAACTGCACCTGGGTCAGGGCCGGGGTGCTGTTGAGCGCGCTGGAGACGGTCCAGTTGGTCTCCAGGGTGTGGCGGGCGGCCAAGGGCAGGGGCAGGGTTCCCCGCCAGGAAAGCCTGGCGTAGTCCACCTCGGACCAGAGGTGGGGCGTCATGCGTTGCAGTTCAAGTTCGGTGCCCAGGCCGCTGGTGGGGAAGGGCTTGCGGTCCAGAGCGTCCAGACGCCAGGCCGTGCGCACTCCGGCGAGGCGCTCGCCGAACTCCTCGATGCCCACGGTGGCGATGCGCGGGCTGGCCCCGTCCCACTCCAGGAAGTAGCCCGCGGTGAACTCGCCCCAGGTGCCCAGATAATAGCCGCCGTCGATGCTGGTGCCGGTGCGCTCCAGGGTGAACTGGGCGCGTATCTCGCGGCTGGCGTAGATATCGTGCAGTTGGGAGTAGTAGTAGACCGAGGGGCGCAGGAAGAGTCCCTCCCAGGGCATGTTGGGCATGTGCAGGCGCGCTCCCACGCCGTAGGTGCGCCCCAAGAGGATATCCATCTCGGCCGAGGAGCCGCTGTAGATGAGATTGGGCCGGCTCAGGTTGAAGGATATCTGCCAGTCCTCCGAGCCCTGGGCGTTCAAGCCCAGGCGCAGGCCCATGCGGGTCAGTCCCAGCCCCAGGCGCTTTTCCTTGAGCAGATAGCGAATCTCCGATAGCCCGTTTTCGGCGGGTATGACCTGATAGCTCACGCTCTCGAAGGTGCCCAGGCCGTAGAGGCGCTGCACGCTCTCGTCCAGTTCCACCACGCTGACCAGTTGCCCGTGCTGGTAGGGCGCCAGACGCATGACTTCGGAGTGGTAGAGGGCGTCGCCCTCCATGCTCACTTTGGACACTCGCACCTGGCCCACCACCTGCACGCCCGGATTTTGCACCGGCGTCAGGGCCAGACCCTTTGCCCGGGCTTTGGCCAGGATTTCCTGTCTCAGGCGCTGGGCCGCTTCCTCGCCCCGGGCGAAAATCAGGGGAGCCTTGTCAAAGTCGGAGTTGGTGAATTGATCCAGCTCGGGAGTGATGAGGAGGTCCGCGCGCTGGGCCTGCTCCATGGTGGAGCGGATCATGGACAGGCTCAAGGTCTGGTCCATGACGTCGATGAGGTCTTTGAGTTTTTCGCGCTCGCGCAGGGGCGTGGAGACGTTGACCGCGATGACCACCTGCGCTCCCATCTGGCGCACGGTGTCCACGGGCAGGTTCTGGGTTATGCCGCCGTCCACCAGCAGGCGGCCGTCTATCTCGAAGGGCGGGAAGACCGAGGGAATGGACATGGAGGCGCGCATGGCCTGGGCCAAGCTGCCGTGACTCAAGGCCACGGTTTCGCCGTTGGCTATATCGGTGGCCACGGCGCGATAGGGTATGGGCAGCTTGTCGAAGTCCTCGATGTGGGCCACGGGCAGGCATAGGCTGCTAAGGAGGGTGGTGATCTTGTAGCCGCTTAAGATGCCGGCGGGCAGCTCCAGGCCGCCGCTGCTGACCGCCACTTCAAAGAGATAGCGCTGGCTCTCGTCTTTCTGGTCATAGCGAAGCAGGCGGCGATCCGGGGCCGAGGCGAAGGCCTTCTGCCAGTCCATGCCCTGGACGATCTGCTCGATCTGGGCGGGGGTGTAGCCCGCGGCGTATAGGCCGCCCACCAGCGCGCCCATGGAGGTGCCGGCGATGTAATCCGGTCTAAGGCCCAGCGCCTCCAGGTTCTTGAGCACGCCCACGTGGGCCAGGCCGCGCGCGCCTCCACCGGAAAGGGCCAGGCCCAGCTTGGGGCGGCCGGCGGGCTGCTGGGCAAAAGCCGGCGCGGCTATGGCCAGCATAACCAGGGTCAGGGCCAGCGCGCGGGCCAGCCAAGGCGGAGAGGACACGGCGGTTCCTCCTAGGCGTCCAGGATGAATTCGGTGATGAAGGGATTTTCGCGGCACTCCCACTCCAGGGTGGATGTGGGGTTTTCGCCATAGTCATGGCCGGGCAGGATGACAGTCTCTGGCGGCAGGGGCAGGATCTTTTCCTTGATGGAGAGCAGCAGCTGGTCCAGCGAGGCCCCGGGCAGATCGGTGCGCCCCACCGCGCCCACGAAAAGGGTATCGCCGGTGAAGAGGTGATCCCCCGCCAGGAAGCAGACCGAGCCGGGGCTGTGCCCGGGGGTGTGGATGACCTGGATGGCCAGATCGCCCACCTCGATCACCTGGCCGTCCACCAGGCGCAGGTCGGCGCGGGCCGGGTTGACGCTGGGTTGCAGATGCCCCTCCAGGGCCTGAAGCTCCTCGTCGGTGGCGAAGAAGTCGTCGTCGTCCACATGCATGCCCACCGGACAGTGGAATATCTCCTTGAGGCTTTGGTTGCCCTGGGTGTGGTCGCCGTGGCCATGGGTGTTCAGGATGTAGCGCACGCTGATGCCCGCCAGGCGGGCCAGTCCGGAGATGCGCGCCTCCTCGCCGCCGGGGTCGATGATTACCCCTTGGCGGGTGCGCGGGCAGGCCAGCAGATAGGTGCGCACCTGCCAGGGTCCCACGGTCAGGGCCTGGACGAGAGGCTTGGGTTTCATGACGGCTCCCTTGAAAATCGGCCGGCTTGGCGCGGGCCGCTTGAAACCATGATATTTCCCGCGCGGCCATCTGTAAAGCGGGCGGCGGCAAAGAGCAACCCCCGCCCCATGCCCTAGGCATGGCCGCGGGGGCCGCCGGCAAAGCCCCGCGCCGGGCGGGGCGGGGTTGTGGCCTACTTGTTTTCCAGTTCGGCCTCGGATTTGATCTTCTTGAACTTGGCCGTCTCGGAGTATTTCTTCTTGGCGGCCTCGCAGGCGTCCTCCACGGTAAGATGGATTTCGCCGCACTCCGGGCAGGCCATGTCCAGTTCCTCACCGATGGAACGGGCCCGAATCTCATCGGCCGTCATGTGGTCGCTGGAGCCGCACTTGGTGTCCACGGCCTCCACGCGAACCTTGGTCCGCTCCTTGTTCTCCGGCATCTCCCTCTCCTCGTTTAGCGCATTTGGGGGGCTACAGGGTGCTCATCCGTGGGCAAGGGGGCAGGCCTCCCTTGAACCGTGCAGCATAATGCCTCAAATCCCACGACATGACTAGACTCTATTTAACAGCCTGCCCAAGTTGTCCACGACCTCGATTTCCACGACGCGGCCGCCATCCAGGCGGTGGGTGGCGCAAGAGAGTCACGGGTCATAACAGCGTACGGCCATCTCCACCTGGTTCAAGGCCTCCTCGCTGACCTGGCCCGAGCGGATGACGCTCTTGGCCGCGGCCAGCACGCTCATGTTCATGGGCGCCACGTTGTGAGTGGTGCCCACGATGAGGTTGGCCTTGGCGATCATGCCGTTGGCGTCGGTGGTGTAGTCGTGGATGAGCGTGCCGCGCGGGGCCTCCACGCAGCCCACGCCCCGGCCGGCCTGGGGGGTGACTTCGCCGCGCACCTTGGTGTCGGTGATCACCGGATCATCCAGCAGGGCCAGGCAGTGCTCGCAGCAGTAGAGCAGCTCGATGAGCCGGGCCCAGTGATAGAGCATGGTGGACTGGGCCGGCCGCCCGAACAGGCCGCGGAACTCCTCCAGCTCGGCCTGGGCCAGGGGCGTGCTGATGCGGTCGCAGATGTTGACCCGGGCCAGGGTGTTGACCCGGTACACGCCCTTGGGCTGGTCCATGTCCATGGAGAAGCCCTCGCCCCAGGAGCGGGCGTAGGGGAACTTGCCATAGGACCAGGGCTCCACGTGCTCGCCCAAAAAGTCGGTGTACTCATGGTAGCTGAAGTCCTGGTAGGAGCCATCGGGCTTCATCAGCCTGAGCACGCCGTCATAGAGATTGAGCGAGCCGTCGGCGGGGCTGACCGTGCCCAAAAAGCCGGTGCGGATCTGGCCCAGTCCCAGTTCCTGGGGCGAGAGCTTGCCGAAGATGTTCTGCTTGGCGTAGCTCATGCAGAACTTGGCGAACTCCAGCTGCTCGCGGCAATGGGCGACAAGCTCCTGGCGCTCGGCCTCGCTCATGGGCTTGCTGAAGCCGCCGGTCACCACCGCGATGGGATGGATCACCTTGCCCGCGAACTTCTCGATGGCCATCTGGCCGGCCTGGCGCATCTTGACCACCTGGGTGGCCAGCTCGGGCGCGGCGTTCACTATGCCCATGACGTTGCGCACGGCATAGTCCGCGCCCGCGCCCATCACGAAGTCCGGGGCGGCCAGAAAGAAGAAGTGCAGAATCTTGTCGTTGATGTGGGCCAGGGTCTGCATGAACTCGCGCAGCTTGTGCCCG
This sequence comes from uncultured Desulfarculus sp., assembly GCA_964561775.1. Classification (GTDB taxonomy): domain Bacteria; phylum Desulfobacterota; class Desulfarculia; order Desulfarculales; family Desulfarculaceae; genus JACRDC01. The sequence goes on from CAZLSD010000008.1 coordinate 25,110, forward strand.
GCCGGGGGAAGCTGAGCGCCGAAGCAGGCGTCCACGGCCTTGTTGCTGGCGGTGTGGTGCATCCAGGGGCAGATGCCGCAGATGCGGCTCACGATGCGCGGCACCTCCTCGGCCGGCCGGCCTTCGATGAACTTCTCGAAACCGCGCATGGCCATGATGTGCAGCTTGGCGTCGGCCACCTCGCCCCGCTCATCCAGCTGGATGGCCACGCGGGCGTGCCCCTCGATGCGGGTGACGGGCTGGATGGTTATCTGGCGGCCGCCCCCGTGGGAGAAGGCCTTGTTCATCTCTATGTTTTGAGACATGACGCCTCTCCCTTACTTTTGCAGCGCGCAGCGCCGGCTGGGGTTCATCAGGCGGCCATGGCCGCCGGAGAACCGAAGCAGCGAGCGGCGGTCGGCCACGCTGGAGATGTCTATGCCGTTGCTGGCCAGGGCGTTCAACATGTCCAGCATCTGGTTGCCGTCCTGCTTGACCGGGCCATAGCAGCCCCGGCAGGGCACCCGGGCGCTTAGACAGCGCGGGGCCTCGCCGTGGGCGCCGGAGCAGCCGGCCTTGGTCACCGGACCCATGCACAACAGGCCCTGCTCCAAAAGACAGCGCATCTCGCTCAAGGGCTTGGCCGGGTCGTAGTGGGCGTTCTGCAAGAAACGGCGCACCTGCTTGACCGCGCCCTTGCCCTCGCGCCGGGTGGGGCAGGTGTCGCAGACGCTCTTTTCCGGCAGGTTGGGGGCGCGGCCTTCCAAGAGCGAGACCAGGGCCTCGGCGATTTGGTCGGGGTGGGGCGGACAGCCGGGCAGGTAGAGGTCCACCTTGACCTTCTCGTCCAGGGCGTAGGCGCGCTCCAGCATGCGGGGCAGGGCCGGGTCATCGGGCGTGGCCGCGCCGTCGGTGCTCTCGCTGGTGCGGTAATAGCGGTCCATCAGCTCGGCGTCGCTGAACTGATTGATCAGCGCCGGGATGCCGCCGTGGGTGGCGCAGGTGCCGAGCGCTATGAGCACCTGGCACTTTTCGCGCATCTTCTCGGCCACCTCCAGGTGCTCTGTGTTGCGGATGTCGCCGCTGATGATGCCCACCGTGCACTCGGGGATGTCCAGGTGATGCAGGTCGCCCTCACCGGTCTGGCCGTAGTACTTGTGGTCCATGAGCACGGGTATGTGCACGAAATCCAGCTGGGGCAGCACGGCCAGCAAGGTCTCGCCCAGATTGAGCACGGAGATCTCGCAGCCCGAGCAACTGCCCAGCCATTCCTCGGCCACCTTTACCGGCATGCCGCCACCTCCTGGGCCTGGGCGGCCAGGTCGGCCTCCGGGCGATAGGGTGAGGGACCAAGCTCCTTGACCCGGGCGGTCATCTCGCGCACGGCCTTGGCGAAACGGTCCGCCTCGGCCGCCGAGCACCACACCAGGCGGAAGCGGTCTTCTTCCAGCCCCAGGGTCTCCATGAGGGCCAACACCACCTGCAATCTGTTCTGGGCCTTTACATTACCGTCCAGGTAATGACATTCGCCCAGGTGTCAGCCCATGACCATGACGCCGTCGGCGCCCTTGGTGAAGGCCTCCACCACCAGGTTGGGGTGCACCATGCCCGTGCACATCACGCGCACGATGCGTAAAGATGCCGGGTACTGCATGCGCGAGGTGCCCGCCAAATCAGCGGCGGCATAGGAGCACCAGTTGCAGTTAAAGGCCAGTATCTTGGGTTCGAAGGACATGTTCGTCTCCTCGCTGAACCTTTAGGAAAGAGCCGCCGCGACCTGCGCGGAGAGCTGTTCCATGGTGAAGCCGGCCACGCTGATCCCGTCCTTGGGGCAGGTGGCCTGGCAACAGCCGCAGCCCTTGCACTGGGCCGCGTTGACCTGCACGCGCCGCTTGCCGTCGGCCAGCTCCACCAGGCTGATGGCGTGGTAGGGGCAGACATCCAGGCACAGGGCGCAGCCGTCGCAGCGTGTCTCGCTCACCTCGGCCTTGATGGCCTCCAGGCTGATAATCTGCTTGGCCAGCACGGTGCTGGCCCGGCTCACCGTGGCCAAGGCCTGGGCGATGGACTCCTCCACCGGCTTGGGATAGTGGGCCAAGCCGGCCAGGAACATGCCCTCCACGCTGAAGTCCACCGGGCGCAGCTTGACGTGGGCCTCCAGCAGGAAGCCGTCGGCGTCCACGGGCAGCTTGTATATCTGGGCCAGCTTGGCCACCTCGGCCTGGGGCTGGATGGCGGTGGCCAGGATGACCACGTCGGCCGGGAAGTTGAAGGGCTGGTGCAGCACGTGGTCCCAGACCTCCACTTCCAGGGTGTCGTCGGAGCGCACGCTCACCACCGGCTTGCCGTGCATTTCGTAGTTGATGAAGATGACGCCCATCTCGCGCGCCCTGGTGAACAACTCCTCGCGCTGGGCATAGGTGCGGATGTCGCGGTAGAGCACCATGACGTTGCGGCTGGGGTCCTCCTGCTTGAGCTGGATGGCCGCCATCACCGCGTGGGTGCAGCAGACCCGCGAGCAGTAGGGGCGCTCGGTCTCCCGCGAGCCCACGCACTGGATGAAGACGAAGTTCTTGGAGCGCCGGATGCGGGTCTCGCCGCCCTCGTGCAGCTTGTCGAACTCCAGGGCGGTGAAGATGCGCCGGGACTGGCCATAGCCGTACTCGTTGGGCTTATAGGCCCGGCCGCCGATGGCGATGATGCCCACCCCGTGCTCCACGATTTCCTCGCCGCGCGGGGTTTCCAGGGTGGAGCGGAAGTTGCCCACGAACCCCTCGGCGGCGACCACCTGGGAGGAGAGGTGTACGTTGATGAGGGGGTGGGCCATTACCTCGCGCACCAGACCGCCCACGAAGCGGGGGATGGGCTCGCCCTTCCAGGTATTGAACAGGTGCAGGGCATTGCCGCCCAGGATGGATGACTTCTCCACCAGTTCCACCGGATAGCCTTGGTTGGCCAGCCCTAAGGCCGCGGTGAGGCCGGCCACGCCGCCGCCCACCACCAGGGCCTTGCGCTTGACCGCCACCGACTGGGGAGGCAAGGGCTGGAGCAAGGCCACCTTGGCCACGGCCATGCGCACCAGGTCCTTGGCCTTTTCCGTGGCGGCCGCCGGTTCGCCGGAGTGAACCCAGGAGGCCTGGTTGCGGAGGTTGGCCATCTCGAACAGGTACTCGTTTAAGCCCGCCGCCTTCAGGGTCTCGCGGAAGAGCGGCTCGTGGGTGCGCGGGGTGCAGGCCGCCACCACGATGCGGTTCAATCCCTTCTCCTCGATCTGCTTCTTGATCACCTCCTGGGTGTCCTGGGAGCAGGTGAAGAGGTTGCGCTCCACGAAGGTGACGTGGGGCAGCTTGGCCGCGTAGTCGGCCACGGCCTTCACGTCGATGATCCCGGCGATGTTGGAGCCGCAGTGACAGACGAAGACGCCCACCTTGGGTTCTTGGCCGGCCATGTCCCGCTCGGGCGGAAACTCCTTGGTCCTGGTCTGGCTGAAGCGGACCTCGCTGAGGCTTATGGCCGCCTGGGAGGCGGCGGCGGATGCCTCCATCACCGAGTGGGGGATGTTCTTGGGTCCGGCGAAGACGCCGCAGGTGTAGACGCCCGGCCGGCTGGTGTGCACGGGGCTGAAGCAGGAGGTCTGCACGAAGCGGTTGTGGTTGATTTCAACGCCGGAGCGCTGGGCCAGCTCCAGGGCGGCGGGGGAGGATTCCACGCCCACCGAGAGCACCACCATGTCGAACTCGTCGGCCACCTGCTGGCCTTCGTCGGTGATGTAGCGCAGATTGATGTTGCCCGGCTCCTCGCCCGGCTCCAGGGAATGCACCCGGCAACGGTGGAACTTGACGCCCTTTTCCTTGGCCCGGTTGTAGTAGCGGTCAAAATCCTTGCCGTGGGTGCGCATGTCCATGAAGAAAATGCTGACGTCAAGGTCGGGCACATGCTCGCCGGCGATGAGCGTCTGCTTGATGGCGTACATGCAGCAGACGCTGGAGCAGTAGCCGTGGCCGGCCTTGTTCACGTCGCGGCTGCCCACGCATTGCAGATAGGCTATCTTCTTGGCCTCGCGCCCGTCGCTGGGGCGGTTGATGTGCCCCTCGGTGGGGCCGGAGGAGGCCAAGAGCCGCTCCATCTGCAGCGAGGTTATGACGTTGGGGAAGACCCCGAAGCCCCAGGTGCGGATGCCGCTGGGGTTGAAGACCTGGCCGCCGGGGGCCAGGATGATGGAGCCCACCCGTATCTCGCGAGTGGAGGCCTTGTCGTCGAACTTGATGGCCCCCGTGGGACATATCTTCTCGCAGACCCCGCACTTGCCCTTTTGCAGCATGATGCAGTTGTCGGGGTCGATGCGATACTTCAAGGGCACGGCCTGGGGATAGCGCACGAAGATGGCCTTGCGATAGCCCATGCCCTCGTTGTAGTTGAAGTCCTTTACCTTCTTGGGACACTTCTCGGCGCACTGGCCGCAGGCGATGCACTTTTCCATATCCACAAAGCGTGGATGCTGGCGCAGCGCCACCTGGAAGTCTCCCTGCTCGCCTTGGACCCCTTCCACCTCGGTCAGGGTCATCAATTCGATATTCAAGTGCCGACCGCACTCGACCAACTTGGGCGAGATAATTCACATGGCGCAGTCATTGGTGGGATAGGTCTTGTCCAAACGGGACATGGCCCCACCGATGACCGCTCCGCGCTCCACCAGGTAGACAAAGTAGCCGTTTTCGGCCAGGTCCAGGGCGGCCTGCATGCCGGCGATACCGCCGCCCACCACCATCACCGCGCCGATCTTTTGCTCAGTCATGGTCCATCGCTCCTTGGCTAGTCCTGGTCCTGGGACCCGGGAAGGATGAGGGAGTCGGCCACCAGTTCCCAGATGTACTTCACCTCGATGCCCAGGTTGTATTCCCGGTTCAGGCTCTTCATGATCTGGTCACGGCAGTTGTGGCAGGGCGCTATGACCATCTTGGCCCCGGTCTTCTTGATCTGCTGGGCCTTGATGCGGCCATAGAAGACCCGCTCCTCCTTGAAGGGCATGGCCCAGGCCCCGCCGCCGGCCCCGCAGCAATAGTTGGCCTCGAAGCCGGGGTACATCTCGGCGAAGTTGGGGCAGCACTGCTGGGTCACCCAGCGGCCCTCCTCGCCATAGCCCTTGCCGAAGGTCTTCAAGGACTTGCGCACGTAGTTGCAGGGATCGTGGAAGGTGGTCAGCTCGTGGTGGATGTTTGCGTCCACCTTGATGCGCCCTTCTTGCAGATAGCGCATGAGAAGCTGGAAGATGTTGATGACCTCGAAGTTCTTCATGTCGTCGGCGAACCACTTTTGCAGACCAAGCCTGGTCGCGTAGTAGGCGTGGCCTCACTCTGGCAAGAGCAGGGTCTTGCACTCAAGCTTGTACATGTTCTCCACGATGCGCCCCACCAGGGTCTTCATGGACTGGTCATCGCCGGAGAACAGGCCCCAGTTCACGCCTTCCCAGTTGTCGCTGGGCACGGTCCAGTCCTCGCCCGCGGCGTAGAAAATCTTCCACCAGTACTTCAGGTCGTCGGGCTCGCCGAAGGGCTCCTTGGAGTTGATGGTCACCATGATGTTGGCGCCCTTCTTGTCCACGGGCACATGGAAGCCGGGGCAACAGTCCTCGGACATCTCCTCGCCCAGCTCATCCAACAGCATGAGCATGTCGTCCTTGGGGATGCCCAGGTTGTTGCCACGGTTCAAGCACATCATCACGCCCTTGTGGATGGGGCCGGGCACCTTGTCGCGGTCGCGCAGGCCGCGCACGGTGCGGAACATGGAGACCAGTTCCACGTTCATGGGGCAGGCCTCCTCGCACTTGCCGCACAGGGTGCACTTCCAGGGCCACTGGGAATCGATGAGCTCCTGCTCCAGGCCCAGCACCACCATGCGCACGGCCTTGCGGGGGTCCAGGCCGTCCACGCCCGAGATGGGACAGGCGCTGGCGCAGCTGCCGCAGGTCAGGCAGACATCGGCCCACTGGGGGTTGGGGCGCAGGGTGCTGGAGCGCTGCCCCAGGATCCTGGCCTCGGGATGGGGAGCCATCTCCTCGCCGCTGTCCACCGCGTTGGCCGACAGGTGCTTGACCTTGATGGCGGCGGGGTCCAGGCCGTGCTCCCGGCAGACCTTCTTGTATTCGGATTCGGTAAGCATGATCCCCTTGCCCGGCGCGGGGCGCGCGGGGAGCTTGCCATCCCTGATCCAGTTGCGGATGGTGTTGCGGTGAACACCAAGCTTCTCGGCCAGGTTGCCAACGCCAACTACAATCATGACTCTTCCTCGATGTGTTGGACTATCCATGCCGAGGCGGCCGGCAGGGCCGCCTCCACCTGGGGCGACAGACCAGGACGCACCTGGTCCGGGATCTCCTTGACCTGCACGGCCAGCACCTTCACCTGGACACCCTCCAGGCTGTCCAATTCCTGGAGCATGTTGAGCGAGGGAAACTGGTGCAGGGAAAAATCGTTGACCTTCTGGGGCGCGATATCAGCCAGAGGCAGTTCGAACAGGTCGCCGGGCTGACGCCGGGGCTGCTGGGCCGCGTCGATGATCAGGATGAGGCGCGGCTTGACCGGGGCCAGCAGCAGGTCAAAGAGGATATCGCGCACGCTGGTGCCCACGTCTTCGGCTGCCACGTGTTCCGGCAGGGGGTGATGGGCCAGAAAGTATTCCACGGCGGCGGGGCCGAAGCCGTCATCGCCGAAGAGCGAATTGCCGCATCCAAATATAAGGACGGGCTTGGTATAGAAATCGCTAATCACGATAGCATCCGCTGGCCCTATTGGCTGTCCCCGAAAAATGCAATATATGCTTAATGTGCAATCGGCGCATATTTTGAGACTTACCACTATTGTGAAATCGTGTCAACATACCCCCAAAAGTATTTGCTTTGCCGAAGGCTATGGTGCGCTTTTTCACATTAAGCGGCAACGAGCTCTTGCCGCCGCGCCAAGCCTCCCAAAAGAGGCTGCCTGGTCAATATCGTGTAAACCTTGATTAAAATAGCAAGAACCAGGCGCGCGCGAATGGGCGGGGCAGGCTAGGCCTCTCCGCTGGCCAAGGCAGGGAAGCCTGAATATGGTATGCTGGACCGGCCAATTCATCCAAGGCAGCCAACCCACGGCCAGCAAGGGAGCTAGCAGATGCAATATACTCAAACTACTTATGAAGTAAGCAAGGGTGTGGCCACGGTGACCTTGAACCGGCCCGAGCGCATGAATGCCTTCACCCTGGTGATGCTGGAGGAGTTGAAGGCCATCATTGCCCAAGCCGACCAGGACGACGCCGTGCGCGCGGTGGTGGTCACCGGCGCGGGCAAGGCCTTCTGCGCGGGCATGGACCTGGGGGCTGGCGGCGACACCTTTGAACATCAGGATGGAGAAGGCCAACAGGTCAAGCTGGCCGACCACCGGGACGGCGGCGGCCAATTATCCCTGGCCATCTTCAACTGCCGCAAGCCGGTCATCGCCGCCATAAACGGCCCGGCCGTGGGGGTGGGCATGACCATCACCCTGGCCATGGACATGCGGGTGGCCTCCCAGGACGCCAAGATGGGGCTGGTCTTCGCCCGCCGGGGCGTGGTGCTGGAGGCCTGCTCCTCCTGGTTCCTGCCGCGGCTGGTGGGCATGGCCAAGGCCACGGAATGGGCCTACACCGGCCGGGTCTTCACCGCGGCCCAGGAGGCCCAGAGCGGGCTGTTCAACTATGTGCTGCCAGCCGAGCAGGTGCTGCCCAAGGCCCTGGAGTTGGCCCAGGAGATCGCCGACAACACCTCGGCCATGTCCGTGACCCTTAACAAGGCCCTGCTTTGGCACAACCAGGTCCTGGAAGACCCCCAGTCGGCCCACTGGGTGGACTCGCGGGTTTTCCTCTGGGCTGGCCGCCAGGCCGACGTGCGCGAAGGCATCATGTCCTTCCTGGAAAAACGTCCGCCACGTTTCACCTTGAGCCCCACCAAGGATCTGCCTGACTTCTATCCCTGGTGGCGCATGCCCAAGGTCTGAGAGCGGCCATGCCAGGCTCCCGCGGCGCGCCGGCCTTGAGCCCCGCGCCGGCCTTGAGCTGGCGCACCCGGTTGTGGGGGGTGGCGTTGGTCAACCTGGCCACCATGGTCTGGGCCACCAATGCCGTGGCCGGGCGCTGGCTGCGCGAGGACATCGGCCCCCTGACCCTGACCGCCCTGCGCATAAGCGTGGCCAGCATGTTTTTTTGCTGGCTGCTGCGCGGGCGTCCGGCCGAGGAGCGCCGCTTCAGGCCCCATCTGTGGTGGCTTTTGGGCATGGGGCTCACGGGGGCCTTGGGCTTCAGCCTGCTGCTGTATCTGGGGCTGCACTATTCCACCGCGGTCAACTCCTCGCTGTTTCAGGGATTTTCGCCCTTGATCACCGCCCTGCTGGCCTGGCGCGTCATAGGCGAGCCGGTGAGCCGGGCCCAACTGGGCGGGGCGGTGCTGGGGCTGGCCGGCGTGACCGGCCTCATCTCGGGCGGGTCCCTGGATTATCTCTTGGGACTCAACTTCAACCTGGGAGACGTGCTGCTGCTAGGCGCGGCCGTGCTCTGGGCCTTCTATTCCGTCTTTGGCCGCCAGGTCATGCGCCAGCGCTCCCCGGTGAGCGCCACGGCGCTTTCCAGCCTGCTGGTCTTGCCGCTGGCCTGGGGCCTGGCCATCTGGGAGCTCTCCAGCGTGCCGGTCAACCTGACCGCCGCCACGGTGGCGGCCATCGTCCATGTCTGCGTGGCGCCCACCCTGCTGGGCTTCTGGGCCTGGAACCGCTCGGTGCAGCTCCTGGGCACGGGCGGGGCCATGGTCTTCTACAACACCCTGCCCCTCTATGGCGCGCTGCTGGGGGCCCTGGTCCTCTCCGAGCCCCTGGGGACCACCCACATGGCCTTTGGCGGACTCATCCTGCTGGGCGGGGTGTGGGGGACCTTGGGACGGCGTTCCCTCTGAAACAGACTGGAGCCTGGCGGCCAGGCTGGGCGTGATTCGCCCCCAGGGGCCAGCCGTCGCTTCGGTTGGCCCCTGGGCTTTGCCAGGCCAGAGGCGGAAATGCCTGCGGTGGTTGGAGGGCGGCGCGGAGAAAAAACATGGGCATGACGGGGAGGGACCGCCTGCGGTCAAGGGTGTCCGGGCCGGGCGGCCGTGGCCCTTGCTGGCCGCCCTACTCAATGAAATGGCATGAAAAATTGCCCGTATTACCTAAATTATTAACAATATAAATCGTGTCCGCCCGCCAGCGAGGCCAGGCTTGACTGCGCGATAAGTAAGGAGTTACTGTGCCAACATGACTAGGTTTGGCGTCGTGAATGGCAACTTGGCCGTGAACACCATGGAAAATAGACGCTAGTTTCTCTGGGCGCCTTGCTTGGCGCGCATGTTATGCGCCAAGCGGCGTCGGGTGGCTCAAAGCGGCGGATGACAAATCGTCCGCCGCATGCTTCGGGATAGTCTGGCTCTGCCAGCCCCAAGCAGGGAGCGCATCTAATGAGGATATTGGTGGTCCAGCCGCCACTGGGCGACGGCAACACGCGCATGCCCTTGAACCAGCGGCTTTTTCCCTGGGGCCTGGCCACCCTGGCCAAATGCCTGGAGGACGACGGGCACGAAATCAAGGTTCTGGATGTCTATGCCAGGGATCTGATCCGCTCCGACGTGGAGCAGTTCCTGGACCGGGAACCCTTTGACGCCGCGGCCATCACCGGCTTTTCCTCCATCACCTATCTTTATGTAACCTGGCTGGCCGAGGAGATTAAGAAGCGCTACGCCGTGCCGGTGGTGGTGGGCGGCCTGCTGGCCGATCATCATTACGGCCTGCTGCTGAAAAACCCCTGTATCGACGTGTGCGCCCTGGGCGAGGGCGAACTGACCGGCGTGGACCTCTTCCGCCACCTGGATGACCTGCCCCGGGTCAAGGGCATCGCCTTTCGCCAAGGCGACGGCATATGCCTGACCGAACGCCGGGAGTTGGTCAAGGACCTGGACTCCCTGCCCCTGCCCAATTTCGACCTGTGGGACATGGAGCGCTACACCCGGGTCAAGATGTACCTGCACGACCCCAGCACCAGCTTCCACCTGTTCAACGACGCCTCCGGCCTGGACCCCAAGACCTTAAGGCCCAACATGACCTTCCTCTCCGGCCGGGGCTGTCCTTATAAATGCGCCTTCTGTTCGCGCAGCTACGACAGTCTGCGCCTCAAGTCCACCCGCCGCATCATCGAGGAGATCACCTATCTGCGCGAGCGCTATGGGCTGCGGGCGGTCCATTTCGCCGACGAGCTGCTCCTGGCCAACAAAAGGCGCACCTTGGAGTTTTGCCGCGAGATCAAAAAGCTGGGCCTGTATTGGGATGGTCAGGCCAGGGTCAACACCATCGACCGCCAGTGCCTGGAGGCCATGAAAGATTCCAACTGCCTGTCCGTGGGACTGGGCGTTGAATCGGGCAGCGACCAGATGCTCAAGGCCATGCGCAAGGGCATCACCCGCCAGCAGAGCCTGGCTGTGCTGAAAAACGCCAAGGAGGTGGGAATCCACCTGAAGATACAGCTCATGGGCGGCTTCCCCGGCGAGAGCAAGCAGACCCTGGCCCAGACCGCCAGCCTGCTCAAGGAGGCCGGCCTGCCCCCCCGCCGTCTCAATTGGTGCACCCCCCTGCCAGGCTCCCAATTGTACCGGGAGGCCCGGGAGCAGGGCCTCATCCCCGACGAGGAGGCCTACATCATCAAGCTGCACAAGGGCTACAATAACCCAGAGAACGTGGTGCTCAACGTCTCCGGGCGGGATGACCAGGAGATGATCCGCCTGTTCGCCTGGCTGGACATGAAGATGGATTGGGATTACCTAAGCGTCATGCTGAGGCAGGGCGAGTGGTCGCGCCAGGCCTTCTGGCAGCAGCTGCTGGGCGCCCTGGACAAGGCGGGACGCTTCTACGCGCCGGGGCTCACCCAGAGCGCCCTCCTGCGCAGACCCCTGCGCGGCCTGCTCTCCCTGCTCAAGCTGGCCGCCACCGGCCATGGCCTGCCCCCCAGATCGGCATGAGGTCCGGCTGAACCGCCCCGCATATCCCCAGCCCGCCCATCCGCGTCCGGCCGCCGCGCGCGGCCCGCGCCAGCGCTTCAGGCAGTCTCCGGCGCGGGCCTGGCGATGGCCGCCAATGCCGCCATGAAGTCATGGCGCAGGGGGTGGTCGCCATCGAGCAGGTGACGCAGATGGTTCTGCGGCTCAAGGACGCTCTCCGCATTGTGCGCGTGATGGTACTGGGCCGTCAGGATGCGGGATATGTGCAGCCACAGCTCGCTTTCAACCAGGCGGCCCGCCTCGGCCTGGGGCAGGCCCAGATGGCGGCGCATGAAATCCACCACCTGCTCCTGGACGCTTTTTATCGACCTGGCCCAGAGCGGGTCGTTGATCAGGCCCAGCATCAACACCTGGTTGAATTTGAACACCTTGTTTTCATGCTCCTGGAAGATCACGGTCAGGGGCTCCAGGGCCTTGCTCTTGCCCTGCAACACGCTCAGACAGCAAGGCAGCAGTTCCGGCCCCAGATAACGCAAGGGAACTTGTCCCACCCCGTCGTACATGACCTGCCAGGCCTTACGCCTGTGCACGAAATACTGAATGGACAAGGCCACGCGCAGGTAGTTGACCAGGCGCTCCACGGGGGAGTCGGAAAGCGCCTGCATATCCCTGACCAAGTGGGCGAAGGCCACCTGGCCCCAGGGTTTGTCGCCTTCCACCTTGATGTTCACCCGCATGCCGTGGGCGGAGACGAAATCGGGGTGGGTTTCCAAAAACTCCACGCAGTGCGCCAAGCCCTCGGGCGCCAGCAGATCGTCGTCCCCGGCGTAGACCACATAGGGCGTGACAGCGCGGCGCGCCATCTCCTTCTGGCACATGCCATCGTGCAGGTAGGGGGGGGAGGGCAGATGCAGGTGCAGGGCCTTGAGCTTGGGCGCGACCTGGGCCACCCGGCGGCGGTTGATCTCCAGGCACTCGCCCGAGCTGGAGTCGCCCACGATGATCCAGCCCCGGAAACCCATGTCCCGGTAGTAGCAAAGGGCGCGCCAAAGGAAATCTGGCCGGTTAAGGG